>NZ_JCAFUM010000011.1:0-203868 GCF_059371335.1 Stenotrophomonas sp. YJH_SMC_6
ACACGATCCACGCCATGCGTGGATGACTCTCCATCGAAATCGAATATTTCGAGATCTGAAACATCTGAGCCGAGCATGGCTCGGCTCTACAGAAGGCAATGCCCGACAGATCGCGGAAAACTGTCGAAGGCGGGGTGGGTCCGGTTGTGGGGGCGTGAGCCGCATGGATGCGGCGACCGAGCTTACATGGACGTACTTGCAGCGTCCCCCGCAACCGGACCCACCCCGCCATCCCCCAGGAACCCAGCTTTTGCTCCGGCTGTTGCTTCGGCTCTGGCTCTGGCCTCTGCCGGTGCCGGTGCCGGGTGCAACCCGGCCGATACCCTCCCGGTGCTAGGCTGTGGCTAACGACAACCACGGAGGCGGGATGGGGGCGATCGTGTTGTTGCCGCTGTGCGTGGACGATGCCGCGCTCGACCGCTGCCTGGCCGCACTGGATGCCGGCACCGCGCCGGGCACCGCGGTCTGGTTGGCCGACGATGCGCAGACCGGGCCGCGCGCGCAGGCGGTGGTGGAACATTGGTTGGCGCATACGCCACTGCAGGCCGAGTACACCCGCCGCGCGCGGCCGCTGGGCGAGGTGGCCCACCTGGACGAGATGTTGCGCGCCTGCGATGGCATGGACGTGGCGGTGCTGGCACCGGACAGCGTGCCCGCGCCAGGCTGGCTGCAGCAGCTGCAGGACACCTTCGCCCGCGATGCCGCCATCGCCACCGCAACCCCGTGGTGCAATGCCGGCGAAACCGCTGCGTGGCCACGGCTGGGCGAAATCAATCCCGAACCCCATGATCCGGCCCTGCTGGCGCATACCTGTGCCACATTGCCAACCCTGCACCCCGAGCTGCCGTCCGCAGTCACCCATGCGGTGCTGGTGCGGGGCAACGCGCGTCGACGTGCCGGGGGCCTGGACGTGGACAGCTACGCCGGCTGGAACGCGGCGCTGGTGGACCTGAGCCTGCGCATGGCCGGCCTGGGATGGCGCAACGTGCTGTGCGAGACCGCCTTCGTCAGCCGGGCGGGGGAGGCGGTCAGCCGTGACGGCGATCTTGAAGCGCTGGCTGCGCGCTGGCCGGGCTGGGTGCCAAGGTTGGCGGACTTCCTGATGCACGACCCGCTGCACGGGCTGCGTGCCGACCTGCAGCAGCGCATGCGGCAGGCGATAATGCCGAAGGAACAGGGCGACCTGTTCGTTCCTTCCGCGCCGGAGCCACCCGTTTGAATGTTGCCATCGCCGCCATCGTCGTCACCTACCAGAGCGGCAGCACCATCGATGCCTGTCTCTCCCGTCTGCGCCAGGCGCGGGACGTGGCCGAAATCCGGGTGATCGACAACGGCTCGATGGATGGCACGCTGGATATCGTGCAGCGCCATGCCAGCCACGACCCGCGCGTGCGTTTTGTCGGCAATCCGGACAATCCCGGCTTTGCCGCCGCAAACAATCAGGGGGTGGCCGATTCGCACAGCCCGTGGCTGGCCTTCATCAACCCGGACCTGATGGTCGAGCCCGATACTCTGGCCGAGCTGCGCAGCCGTGCCGAACGGTTGGGGGATTGCCTGCTGGGTGTCGAACAGCTGGACGAGCATGGCCATGCCGACGAGGCCGTGCGCCGTCGTGATCCGGATTTCCTGTTGATGCTGCGTTCGCCCGGCAAAGGCTCGAAGCTGTCGGTCCCGCGCGATCCGCAGCAGGCGCTGCAGCGGGTGCCGGCGTTGTCTGGCGCGCTGCTGCTGATGCCGCGTGCGCTGTTCGACCGCATCGGTGGCTGGGACGCCGGCTATCGCCTGCACGCCGAAGACCTGGACTTGTGCCGGCGCGCACGTGAGGCTGGCGCGGTGGTGGCGATCGCCAACGACCTGCAGGTCACCCATGTGCGCGGTGTCTCCAGCCGCTCACGGCCGTTCTTCGTGGAATGGCACAAGCACCGGGGCCTGTGGCGCTATTTCCAGAAGTTCGAGGCCAGTCAGCGTTCGCTGCCGGTGCGCGTGGCGGTGTGGGGCGCGATCTGGGCGCACGCCCTGATGCTGGTGCCGCGCCTGGTGCGCAGGTCGTTGTAGAGCCGAGCCCACGCTCGGCTGCATGGATAGGGTCATCCACGCATGGTGTGGATCCACTGGCCGCGCCCCCGGTTCACCCTGCTGGGCGCATAATCCGCCCCATGCCTATCATCCAGTCCCTGCTCGACACCGACCTGTACAAGTTCACCATGATGCAGGCGGTGCTCCACCAGCACCCCGGTGCCCAGGTGCAGTACCGGTTCAAGTGCCGCACGCCCGGCATCGACCTGGCCCATTACATCGACCAGATCGACGAAGAGATCGATCACCTGTGCAGCCTGCGTTTCAGCGACGCGGAGCTGGATTACATGCGTGGCCTGCGCTTCGTGAAGCCCGACTTCGCCGATTTCCTCGGCCTGTTCCACCTCGACCGCAAGTACATCCAGCTGCGCGCGTCGAAGACCGTGCCCGGCGAGATCGAACTGGACATCACCGGCCCGTGGCTGCACACCATCCTGTTCGAAGTGCCGCTGCTGGCGATCATCAACGAAGTCTGGTTCCGCAACACCACCACGCCTGACTTCGCCGAAGGCGAGCGCCGCCTGCAGGCCAAGGCCGCGCTGCTGCGCGATACCCCCGGTTTCGAACAGTGCCGCATCGCCGACTACGGCAGCCGCCGCCGCTACTCGCGCGACTGGCACGCGCGCCTGCTGCCGCTGCTGCGCGATGCACTGGGCCCGCAGCTGGTCGGCACCAGCAACGTGCACTTCGCCCGCCTGTATGGCATGACCCCGCACGGCACCATGGCCCATGAGTATCTGCAGGCCTTCCAGGCGCTGGGCCCACGCCTGCGTGACTCGCAGGTGGCGGCGCTGGAATCGTGGGCACGCGAGTATCGCGGCGACCTCGGCATCGCGCTGTCCGACGTGGTCGGCCTGGATGCGTTCCTGCGCGACTTCGATATGTACTTCTGCAAGCTGTTCGACGGTGTCCGCCACGATTCGGGCGATCCGTTCGACTGGGGCGACCGCATGCTGGCGCACTTCCAGCAGCGCCGCGTCGATCCGCGCAGCAAGGTGCTGGTGTTCAGCGATGGGCTCGACATCGCCAAGGTCATGCGCCTGTACGACTACTTCCGTGGTCGCTGCCAGGTCGCGTTCGGCGTCGGCACCCACCTGACCAATGATCTGGGTCCGACGCCGCTGAACATCGTGATCAAGATGGTCCGCTGCAACGGCCAGCCGGTGGCCAAGCTCAGCGATTCGCCGGGCAAGAGCATGTGCGACGACCCCGGCTACCTGGCCTACCTGCGTCAGGTCTTCGAGCTGCCGCAGCCGGAGTAACCGCGCCGGCCTTCAGTGCTGCTTACAGGTAGTCGACCACCACCAGGTAGGCACCCTGCAGCGGCTGCTGCTTCGAAGCCTGCACGCTGTAGCGCTCGGAGAAGGCGATATCGCCGGCGCGCATCGCGCTGGCCGACACCGACAGCTTCTGCCCCTGGCGCTTGCCGTCGCGCAGCGTCGCGGCCTGGCCATCGGCCAGCGCCGTCACAGCCACCGTCGAGCCCTTGGCCGACGGCGGGCAGGCCGCCAGGCTCAGCTCGCCCTGGGACAGGTTGGTCATGCAGCCCGGCTCGGCGATACGGCCGCTGAAACGAATGCTGCCGCTGCTGGCCTGGGCCAGCGCACTGACGGACATCAGGGCCACGCACAGCAGAAGGGAGGTTCTCATGACACGTTCTCTGGTTCGGTGTGTCCTAGTTAGCGACAGGTTCGATCCGTCTTTAATAGGACGATTCCGAATCTGCTAGGGCCATCACCAACAAAGAGTGATGCGCATCAAATAAGGTGATTTCCACCTTAAAAAGGCCTGTTTCCGCGCATGCCGAATGCGCCGCCAGGTGCGTCATGCAGGGTCGTTTGTGGCCTGATCCGGCCACCGTCAAATTCCTTGCGCTCCCCCAACCATGATTTCGCATAACACGTCACATTTGAGGCGTCAATGAATTGGCGTTCAGAAAAATAATGAGACTTTCATCACAGTTGTGCCTATACTTGCGTCACGGATTCAGGGGAAGGTATGTCCGAGTCCGGCCACAGGTGAGACGCAAGGATGGGTCTTGATAGCCCGGCAGTGCTCCTTGCTTCCTCCTCTACTTCTCATCTCTTCAGTAGGGTTAGGTAAAAGCGAATGCACAAGATCAACCTCATTGCCGCTCTGATGCTGGCCGCCGCTCCGCTGGCCGCCAACGCCGCCGACGGCACCATCACCTTCAACGGCAAGGTGACCGACAAGACCTGCACCATCTCGACCCCGGGCGGCAAGGACTTCGCCGTCAACCTGCCGACCGTGTCCAAGAACACCCTGGCCACCGCCGGTGCCGTCGCCGGTCGTACCCCGTTCGCCATCAACCTGACCAAGTGCAGCGCCGGCAACGTCGCGACCTACTTTGAGCCGGGTTCGACCGTTGACTTCAACACCGGCCGCCTGCTGAACCAGGCCTCGGCCAACGCTGCCACCAACGTGCAGCTGCAGCTGCTGGGCTCGAACAACCAGGTCCTGCCGATCAAGGCTGCCGGCGCTGGCCTGGCCCAGACCAACTCGCAGTGGGTCACCGTCGGCACCGACGGCTCGGCCGACCTGAACTACTACGCTGAGTACTACGCCACTGCCGCCGCCACCCCGGGCGACGTCACCAGCAGCGTCAAGTACACGATCATCTACAACTGATCGTAGCCGTACCCGCACTGGCCGGCGTACGCGCCGGCCCGTGCATCGCGGCCCCTGGCCACATACCTCGAGCGTAGTACTTCCGATGAAAGCATTCTTTCCCCGGGCGCTGCTGCTGGCAGCGTTCACGCTGCCCTTCTGCCAGAACGCTCTGGCCGGCGTGGTGGTCAATGGCACGCGAGTGATCTATCCGGCGCAGGCGCGCGAAGTCACCGTGCAGGTCGACAACGTGGGCGATTCGCCGGCGCTGGTGCAGGCCTGGATCGACAGCGGCGACGCCAACCAGACCGCCGATACCAGCGATGCCCCGTTCGTACTGACGCCGCCGATCGCGCGCGTCGAGCCGGGCCGCAGCCAGGCGCTGCGACTGATCTTCTCCGGCGCGCAGTTGCCGACCGACCGCGAGTCGGTGTTCTGGCTCAACGTGCTGGATGTGCCGCCGTCCCCGGACAACGCTGACAGCGGCGAACAGAATTACCTGCAGGTCGCGTTTCGTTCGCGCCTGAAACTTTTCTACCGGCCGCAGGGCCTGAAGGGCGTCGCCAACGATGCACCGGCAGCGCTGCGCTGGACCCGCAATGGCGACCGCCTGCGGGTGGAAAACCCGAGCCCCTTCCACGTCACTCTGGCCGAAGTACATGCCGTGAGCGGCAGCAGTGAAAAGGCCGTCGAGGACAAGGGCGCGATGGTCGCGCCGAAGCAGAGCCTGGAGTTCGCCGCACCGGCGGGCACCGACCAGGTCCGCTTCATCACCATCAACGACTACGGCGGCCGGGTGGAACACACCATCCGCCTCGGCAGCACCGGGGGCTGAACGCGCCGCGCCGGCCCCTGGCCTGCGCATCCCGCCACCGCCGCTGTGCGGCGAATTGAAGGAATGTCAGTGTGATCGGAAACAGATTGACATTGTCGATCCATCAGGCGCTTTGCCTGCTGGTTGCTGGTGTGGCCTGCCCAGGATGGGCGCTGGCTGCCCCGGCCAATCTCGGCGAACAGGCGCTGATGGCGCAGAGTGGTGCGGCCAATGCGCGTGCACCGGAATCGGCGCAGTTCAACTCCAGCTTCCTGTCTGGCCAGGCCAAGCAGGTGGACCTGGCGGCCTTCAGCAACGGCAACCCGATGGTGGCCGGCAACTATCGTGTCGACGTGTACGTCAACGGTGCCTGGCAGGGCCGTCGCGATCTGCAGTTCAAGGCCGATGCGCAGGGCCGTGTCGACGCCTGCCTGCCGCTGCCGATGCTGGAAGAAATGGGCGTGGACAGCGAGGCCATGCTGCTGCAGCAGGATCCGTCCGTGCCCACCGACAAGACCAGCTGCGTGCCGGTCCAGCAGCGCATGGCCAATGCCTATGGCGTCTATGACAGCGGCAACCTGCGCTACGACCTGAGCATCCCGCAGGTGTTCCTGCGCCGCGAGGCGCGTGGCTACGTCAACCCGGCGCTGTGGGACCGTGGCATCAATGCCGGTTTCGTCGGCTACAGCTTCAATGCCATCGACAGCGACAGCCGCGTCGAAGGTGGCCAGCGCAACCGCAGTGCCTACCTCGGCCTCAACGCCGGCATGAACCTGGGTGGCTGGCAGTTCCGCCACGATTCGAACCTGACCTGGTCCGAGGGCGACGGCCGCCATTGGCAGAGCATCGCCACCTATGCGCAGCGCGGCATTCCGCAGGTGCGCGGCATGCTCACCATCGGTGAGGCCTACACCACCGGTGAACTGTTCGATTCGATCGGTTACCGCGGTGCCAGCCTGGCCAGCGACGACCGCATGCTGCCCGATTCGCTGCGCGGTTACGCGCCGGTCGTGCGCGGCATCGCCGAGACCAACGCGCGCATCGAAGTGCGCCAGAACGAGCAGCTGATCTACTCCTCCACCGTGTCGCCGGGCAGCTTCGTCATCGACGACCTGTACCCGACCGGTTACGGCGGTGATCTGGAAGTGAGCGTGATCGAGGCCGATGGCCGCCGCCGCGAATTCAAGGTGCCGTTCGGTTCGGTGCCGCAGATGCTGCGCGAAGGCGTGTCGCGTTACTCGCTGACGGCCGGCCAGGTGCGCAACAAGCTGCTGGCCGATGAGCCGTGGCTGGTGCAGGGCACCTACCAGCGCGGTATCGGCAACCAGCTGACCCTGTACGGTGGCAGTGCACTGAGCGATGGCTACCTGTCGCTGCTGTACGGCGTCGGCCTGTCCACGCCGGTCGGCGCATTCGCTGCCGACGTCACCCATGCGCGTACCTCGTTCGATCACTACGGCAACCACACCGGTGCCAGCGTGCGCTTGAGCTACAGCAACATGATCGGCGAGACCGGGACCAACCTGACGCTGGCCGCCTACCGCTATTCGACCGAAGGCTTCTACAGCCTGCAGGACGCGCTGTACGGCCGTGATTCGGACAAGCGCGGCATCGATCCGACCACCCGTGGCCGCCAGCGCAGCCAGTTCCAGGTAACGCTGAACCAGCCGCTGGGCCGTCGCGGCGGTGCGCTGTACGTGACCGGTTCGGTGCGTGACTTCTACGACCGTTCCGGCACCTCCAAGCAGTACCAGGTGGGCTACAACAACGCTTGGCGTTCGGTGAACTACGGCTTCTCGGCGCTGCGCACCGAAGAGGGCGTGCTGGGCCGTTCCGACACCCAGTACCTGTTGTCGATGAGCGTGCCGCTGGGCCGTGGTTCCCACCCGGTGTCGTTCAGCGCCGATCTCGGCGTGCGCGACCGCGGTGGCTATGACAACAGCCGCGTCGGCATCACCGGTTCGGCCGGTGTCGACAACAACTTCAGCTACGGCGTGGCCCTGTCCGATTCCCGCGAAGGTGGCACCACCGCGGTCGGCAACGCCGAGTACCGCAGCCGCTACTCCGCGTTGAACGCGACCTACAGCCACTCGCGCGATTTCCGCCAGGCTTCGGTCGGTGCCAACGGCAGCGTGGTCGTGCATCCGGGCGGCTTCACCTTCACCCCGCAGCGTGGCGACACCATGGTGCTGGTGGAAGCGCCGGGCGCACGCGATGCGATCGTCAGCAACGCCCCGGGCCTGCGCGTCGATGGCCGCGGCTACGCGGTGGTCCCGTACGTGTCGCCGTACCGCCTCAACACCGTCACCCTCGACCCGCAGGGCATGGCCCACGACGTCGAGCTGGAAAGCACCAGCCAGTCGATCGCGCCGTTCGCCGGTGCCATCAGCTACCTGCGCTTCGATACCCGCAAGGGCAACGCGCTGCTGATCCAGGTGCGCAACCCGGATGGCCGCACCATGCCGTTCGGTGCGCAGGTCAAGGATGAGCAGGGCCAGCCGGTGGGCATGGTCAGCCAGGGTGGCCGCCTGTACGTGCGCAGTGAAAAGAACCAGGGCAGCCTGCTGGTGGAGTGGGGCGCCGGCGCCGACCAGCGCTGCACCGTCGATTACCAGGTTCCGGCGGGCGCAGATGCGTCCAAGACCGGCTTCATTCCGCTGGAGGCAGCATGCCGATGATTTCTTCCCGTGGCCGCAAGGCATTCACCGGCCTCGCATTGCTGGGCGGTGTATTGCTGGCACAGCAGGCCAGTGCGGCCTGCCGCATCCAGATCAACGGTTTCGTTGCGCAGGACGTCACCATGGACATGGGGCAGATCGTGATCCTGCCCAGCACGCCGGTCGGTGGCGTGATCAAGGAAATCAGCGAATCGATCAACCAGCGTGACCGGGTTGCCAGCTGTGACTGGAACGGCGGCTACTCGCGCGGAGAGTATGTCAACGCGGCGCAGAGGCGTCCGGTACCGGGATTTGCAGACACCTTTGAAACCGATGTCCCAGGCGTTGGCATCAAGCTGTTCCGAGACGCAGGGACGTTCCAGGTCTATTACCCGCATTCGATTCCCTTCGGCTACACGACCGTCACGCTGAACGGCGGTCGCTTCCGCATCCAGCTGATCAAGACTGCCGCTCAGACCGGTTCCGGCGTGATCGCGCCGAATGGCCGCTTCACCACGTACTACTTCGACGGCGATGGCCCTGGCCGGCCGGTGCTGACCTCGACCTTCAAGGGCTCGGGCACCACCGTGGTCAGCCCGACCTGTGAAGTGCAGGCCGGCAGCCGCAATATCGCCGTCGATTTCGGCAGCGTGCCCAACACTACCTTCACCGGTGTCGGTTCCAAGGCCGTTGACCGCGATTTCGAGATCCGCCTGAACTGCCAGGGCAGCAATGTCGCGCAGTACCAGAGCAAGATCGGCATCCGCCTCGATGCCGATCAGGACAGCTCGAACATGCCGGGCGTGCTGAAGCTCAGTGCGGCCACCAACAGCGCCACCCGCATCGGCATCCAGATGGTCCAGCGCGATGGCACCACCGAGCGCGAAGTGCGCTTCGGCCAGACCGTCAATGTCGGTACCACTACCCCCGGCACCAGCACGATGACCTTGCCGCTGCGCGCCCGCTATGTGCAGACCCAGGCCGGCACGGTCGGTGCCGGTGTCGCGAACGGCCAGGCCACCTTCACCATCCAGTACGAGTAAGGCGGCCCCAGGCCGCAGCCACTGCTGCGTTCCACCGCAACGTCGCCCGTGACACGGGCGACGTTGACTGCGTCTTGATCTTCCAACGATGAAGATCAATGCCACGACGCGCGTACCATCATTCGAATGTGATGTACGTCGCGATTTTGGAGTCTCCTCATGAGGTGACCGTCTCCTGCCTGCGGGTATTGGACGGGAACGCCGAAAGGATCCAGACGTGGCTACAGCTCCTGGCATTTCCCCGCACCGGCTGTCCGGAGCGCTGCGGTGAAGGTCCTGTCGGTGTTCGGCACGCGACCGGAAGCGATCAAGATGGGGCCGCTGGTGCGAGCCCTGGCCGAGGCTGCGGACATCGAATCGGTGGTCTGCATCACCGGCCAGCACCGGGCGATGCTGGACCAGGTGATGTCGCTGTTCGAGATCACCGCCGACCATGACCTGGATGTCATGGTGCCCAACCAGACCCTCAATGGCCTGTGTTCCAGGCTGTTCGAACGGCTTGACGCGCTGTACACGCAGGTCCGTCCGGACCGGGTGCTGGTGCACGGCGATACCACCACGGCGATGACCGCGGCGCTGGCCGCGTTCCACCACCGCATTCCGATCGGTCATGTCGAGGCCGGACTGCGCACCGGTGACATCAACCGGCCGTGGCCGGAGGAAATGAACCGGCGGGTGATCGATGTGGTCGGCCACCAGTTGTACGCGCCCACGCCCAGCTCGCGCGCCAACCTGGCCGGTGAACACCTGGGCGGGCAGATCCTGGTCACCGGCAACACCGTCATCGATGCCCTGCAGCAGACTGTAGAGCGCCTGGATGCCGACCCGGCGCTGCGTGCGCGGGCTGACGAACCCTTCCACATGCTTGACCCCGATCGTCGCCTGCTGCTGGTCACCGGCCACCGCCGCGAGAGCTTCGGGCAGGGCTTCGAGGACATCTGCCGTGCGCTGGCTGAACTGGCACGACGGCCGGACCTGCAGGTGCTGTACCCGGTGCATCTGAACCCGAACGTGCAGGGCCCGGTCAACGCCCACCTCGGCCATCTCGACAACGTGCACCTGGTGCCGCCGCAGGACTACCTGCGCTTCGTGCGGCTGATGCAGCGCGCCGATGTCATCCTCACCGACTCCGGTGGCGTGCAGGAAGAGGCGCCGGCGCTGGCCAAGCCGGTGCTGGTCATGCGCGACGTCACCGAACGCCCGGAGGCGGTCGAGGCCGGTGTGGTGACGCTGGTCGGCACCACGCCCTCGCGCATTGTCGAGGCAGTCAACGCGGCACTGGCACAACCACCGCACCCGACCCGCTTCGATCCCGGCGCCAGCCCCTATGGCGATGGCCGCGCCAGCGCGCGCATCGTCGCCGCCCTGCGTGGTACGCCGCTTCCCGAATTCTCGCCCGGCCTCCGCAGCAGCGGCGCCGTCCACCCCCATCCACGCGAAGTGACGCCATGACCCAGACCGGCCGCTCTCCCCTGTTTGCATCCGCCGCTGCGTTCGTCCTGTCGGGCGTGGTTGGCAGTGCCCATGCCGCCGACAGCGTCGCCGGCCAGTTCGCCGAGTGGAGCGGCGACAGCACGGTCAGCCGGCAGATGACCCTGCGTGAACTCGGTTTCCGCCAACCGCTGGTGCTCAGCGGGCAGGAGAGCCAGCGCGAGATCTACCTGCCGGTGCCGGCCGGTGTCGCCACTCACGATGCGCAGCTGCAGCTGGATGGGCGCTACGTGCGCGGCCACGCCGGGCGCACGTCCGGCCTGTGGTCGGTCGATGGCGATCCGATCGCCGCACGCTCGATCACCGACGCACAGGGTGACGCCAGCCAGCTGCTGGCCATCGATGGCGAACCCCGCCAGAACGGCTTCGTGCGGGTCGGCGTCGGCTGGTGGTCGATCGTGTCCGACTACCAATGTGCCGACCAGAGCGCGCCGGCCAACGTGCTGCGGCTGTCGCCGGACTCGCGCTTCAGCTACCGCTTCGACGGCCGCGCCGTGGACACCGTGGCCAAGGCCTGGGGCGCGCTGCCCCCGCAGGTGCGCCTGCTGGTGGACGGCAAGGCGCTGCAGGCCCCCATCTATGACGCGGCCTGGCGCATTGGCGCGGCCCTGCAGGCCGGTGGCAAGCAGGTGCAGGTGGTGGCACTGCCCAAGGTCGGTGACAGCGTCGACCTGACCGGCATCAGCATCCCGGCCAGCCTGCAGGTCGTGCCGGCCTATGCCGCGCTGGCCAATGGCGAGCGCGTGCATGCGATCAAGGATCTGGCCGAAGTGGGGGCACTGCTGTCGCTGCGTGACAGTGGGCCATTGGCCGCAGAGGTGATGATCGGCAGCGATGCGCTGCGCGCTGGCGTGCGCACGGCACTGGATGCGCTGGCCGCACAGGTTGCGACCGCTGGCGCCGACGCGGGCACGGCGTTCGCCGCGTGGCGCGGTACCGACATGGGTGGCCTGGAAAAGCCCACGGCCACCGCCTCGGTCCGCGTGGTGGCCGTTGCCGGCCGTCCGACGCTGGTAGTCGACCCGGCGGCGGCGGGCAAGGTCGCCGGGCTGTTCGCCGAGCAGTGGCGCAGCTATGCACTGGGCCTAAGCCTGCAGGTCAGCGCAGCGGGCACGCCGAAGCTGGACGGTGACCAGGTGCTGCTGAGCCGACTCGGCAACATCGCCGGCACGATGGATGTCGTGACCCGCGCGGACCGCAGCGCCAGCTTCGACCTCGGCGCGTTGTCGGCCGATGGGCGCCTGCCCGCGGAGGTGGTGATCGACGTCTCGGCGGCCCCCAATGCGGCCGGGCAGGGCGCGGTGGCCACGATCCATTTCAACGATTACCTGCTGGGCGGCAAGGTGCTGTCGGCCAACGGCCAGCCGCAACGGCTGGTGGCCAAGGTGCCGGCCTACGCGCTGTCGGCACGCAACGAGATCCGCGTCAGCTTCCTGCGCCAGCCGGCACGCCCCTATTGCCACGATCCGGCCACCGCGTATCCGGTCTCGATCCTGCCCAGCAGCCACCTGACCCTGGCCAAGCGTTCGCTGGGCAGTGACTTCGTCGGTGCCAGCAGCCAGCTGTCACGCGGCAACCAGATGTTCGTGCCCGCTACGTGGCTGCAGGACGCGCCGGCATCGCTGCGCAAGGTGATCGCGGTGGCCAGTGCAGTGGGGGCCTCGCCAGAGGCGTCGGAGCTGAAGGTGGTCGATGCCGGTGCGGCGATCAGCCCGGGTGCGCCGTGGCTGGCTTTCGGTGTGGCGCCGTCGGGTGTCGATGTGGCCGGCCTGAAGGACGGCCACCTGCTGATCGGCGGGAAGCCTCAGCCGCTGCTGGATGTCAGCGGCCTGGATCGCGCCGCGGTGGTGCAGGTCGGCACCTCCGGCGGCCAGCTTGGCGTGCTGTACAGCGATCTGGGTGCACAGGCACCGTCGTTCGGCGCACCGTTCCGGCTGCTGCGCGGTGATCTGGCGGTGCTCGACGGCAATGATGCCGTGCGTGAGTTTGATCGCCAGGATCCTTACGGGAGCCACGTTGCCCAGGATGGCAATCCACAATCAAAGTGGGAACGGCACATGGTCTGGTTGCTGCTGCTGGTCGGCGTGATCGTGTTCGCGCTGCTGGCCGCCCGCGTCACCCAGGTGCGCCGCCGCAAGTCCGCCAACACAGGGCACTGATCCACCGTGGACGGTCTGTTCTGGAACATCCAGCTGGCCAACTACTACGCCGTCCTGGAAACCACGGCGGCGGCGGTGGCCGTGCTGATCCTGATCTCCAGCCTCGATGATCTGTTCATCGACGTCTGGTACTGGGTGCGCGAGAGTTGGCGCGCGCTTACCATCAAGCGCCGCGAAGCGTACCGGCCGCTGACTCAGGAAGACCTGATACAGCGGCCGCAACAGCCGCTGGCAATCATGGTGCCGGCGTGGATGGAGTACGACGTCATCGCGCAGATGGTGGAGAACATGATCAACGTGCTCGACTACCGCGAGTACGTCGTGTTCGTCGGCACCTATCCCAACGACCAGCAGACCATCGATGAAGTCGAGCGCATGCGCCGCCGCTACAAGCGCCTGCGCCGCGTGGAGGTGCCGCATGACGGGCCGACCAGCAAGGCCGACTGCCTGAACTGGCTGATCCTGGCGATCTTCGATTACGAGAAGCGCCACGACATCGAGTTCGCCGGCGTGATCCTGCACGACAGCGAGGACGTGCTGCACCCGATGGAACTGCGCTTCTACAACTACCTGCTGCCGCGCAAGGACATGATCCAGCTGCCGGTCACCTCGCTGGACCGCGAGTGGTACGAACTGGTGGCCGGGGTCTACATGGACGAGTTCGCCGAATGGCACGCCAAGGATCTGGTGGTGCGCGAGAGCGTGTCCGGCATGGTGCCGTCGGCCGGTGTTGGTACCTGTTTCTCGCGGCGCGCGCTGCTGGCATTGAGCGCGCAGACCGACAACCAGCCTTTCAACACCGACAGCCTCACCGAGGATTACGACGTCGGCGCGAGGCTGGCAGCCATGGGCATGCAGTCGATCTTCGCCCGCTTCCCCGTGCAGTTCCGCGTGCGCCGCCCATCCTGGTTCGGCTGGGGGCCGGTGCGCGAGCGCACCCAGCAGATGGCGCTGTGCGTTCGCGAGTACTTCCCCGACAACTTCCGCGCGTCGTACCGGCAGAAGGCGCGCTGGGTGCTGGGCATCGGCCTGCAGAGCTGGGAGTCGCTGGGCTGGCGCGGATCGCTGGCCACCAAGTACCTGCTGGCGCGCGACCGAAAGGGCATCATCACCTCGTTCGTCAGCATCATCGCCTACATCATCTTCCTGCAGCTGCTGCTGTTCTGGCTGTTGAAGATGACCGGGCTGTGGACGATGCAGTTTCCCAGCGTGTTCCAGGCCGGTACCTGGCAGATGAATGTCGCGCTGCTGACCACCGCAGCGCTGGCGACCCGGGTCGTGCAGCGCTTCTACTTCGTCAACCGGTTGTACGGCTGGGAGCACGCGCTGATGTCGATCCCGCGCATGGTGGTCGGCAACATGATCAATTTCATGGCCACCGCCCGTGCCTGGAAGGTGTTCCTGGCCTACCTGCTGTTCGGCAAGCGCATGGTCTGGGACAAGACCATGCACGACTTCCCCGATGCGGCGCAGCTGGTGCAGACCCGCAAGCAGCTCGGTGAGCTGTTGACCACCTGGCAGGCGGTGGAACCCGAACGCCTGCAGCAGGCGCTGGAGCAGCAGCAGGCAGGCCGCCAGCAACCGCTGGGCCGCATCCTGCTCACCCAGGGCTGGTTGGATGATGAAACGCTGGCCGAGGCCATCGCCTTCCAGGGTGACCTGCCACGCGCGGTGATCGACGTGGACTACCTGCGCGCCTGCCAGTTCCCGATCAGTGCCGATGCCTGCGTGCAATGGCGCATGCTGCCGCTGCCGCCGCGCCAGGAAGGCACCCTGCGGCTGGCCGTGGCCAGCCCGCTGCCCGAAGACGCGTTGGCCCTGCTGAAGCAGGAAACGCGCAGCAACCACATTGAACAGAGCATCGCCCGCGAAAGCGAGATCAACGCCGGCCTGCGGCTGATCGGTGGCGACCGGCAATGGCAGCTGGACAACGTGCCCCTGCTGGGCGATCTGCTGGTGGAAATGCGCCTGATCGATCACGCACGCTTCGAGATCGCACTGGACGACTACATGCCGCAGCGCGACGGCCGCATTGGCGACTACCTGGTCAAGCAGGGCATCACCACTGAAGAGGCCGTGGCCCAGGCCATGCAGGAGCAGCGCCGGCGTGCGGCCACGCTGCAGTCACCGCCGCCCGGAGCCTTGCCGGCATGAAGACCACGCTGCTGTCCACTGTCATCACCGTGGCATTGGCCACGGCCGCCGCGCCGGTGCTGGCACAGACCGATGCACCACTGCCATTGTCCGGTGCCGCCTACCGCATCGCCGAGCAGGCGTTTGCCGCCTATGAACGTGGCGATTACCCCGCGGCCTACCGGCAGTCCAGCGAAGCGATCCGGTTGCGCCCGGACGTGGTGCGGCTGCGCCTGCTGCAGATCTATGCGCTGCAGAAACTGGGGCGGGGTGCCGAGGCGCAGCAGCAGGCACGTCGTGCACTGGATGCGGGGTTGAAGGATCCGGCCTTGCCGGCGCTGGCCGCTGCGCCCAGGACGAGCACAGGTGCGGCGCGTACCGGAGCGGTACCGCGTGCACCCGCAACGGTGACCGACCGCAATAGCCGGCAGGCCTATATGCTGGCAACCGAAGCCTATGCGGCCTACGACGCCGGCCAGATGGGCGTCGCCGCCAGCAAGGCCGAGCAGGCGTTCCGGCAGCAGCCGCAACAGGGCGCATGGGCGCTGCTGTGGGTGGCGGCGCTGGAGGCACAGCAACAGCCCGGACAGGCCGACGCCGCCATCGGTACCGCGCTGCAGCTGGGCGCACCGAATGTTGAGGAGTTGCGCGCGCGGCGGGTGGCACTGGGCCGCCAACGCGCGCTGCTGCTGGCCCAGCAGGCCTATCAATCGCTGTCTGCAGGTGAGAATGCCGCCGCCATTGAGCAGGCGCACGCTGCCGTGGAGCTGGCCCCCGACGTTGCTTCATACCGGTTGCTGCTGATCACCGCGCAGCTGCAGGGCGATCAACTGGCCGACGCTGAGCGCGGTGCCGACCAGGCGTTGCAGGCCGACGGCCAGGATCTCAATGCACGGGTGATGCGCGGCTACCTGCGCCAGCGCCAGGGCAATACCGTGCTCGCCAATGAGGACTTCGACACCGCACTCGCTGCGCCGGGGTCAGCAATGCAGCAGCGCAACGTGCGCCTGCTGGCGGTGGATGCGGCGCTGGCCGCAGGCGATCGGTTGCGCGCAGCTGCACTGCTGGCACCGTTGCAGGCGGCGGTACCGGCAGGTGAAGGCGATGCACGGTCACAGCAGCTTTTGCAGCAGGGCATCGAGCAACGCAGCCGGGCGATCCGCTCCAGTCGCGAGCTTCCCCGCATCGGTGCCGAAGCGTACCTGGCACCAGTCCAGCACTGCCAGTCCGTTGACAGCGGCAGCGTCTGCGAGCTGATGCCGGCCGACCTGCAGGGCGATGGTGGTGCCGCACAGCGTGCCTACGCTGCCTATGCGCGCCAGGATTACGCCGATGCCATCGGTGAGGCACGGCAGGCCGTGCAACTCGCGCCGGACGACGCGAACCTGCAAGGCCTGCTGACCACCACGCTGGCGGCGGGCAACCGTGCCCAGCAGGACGAAGCGCGGCAGCGCCTGGATGCGGCACTGGCACAGCGCCCTGATGACGCGGGGGCGCTGATGCAGCGCGGCTACCTCAACCAGAAGGCCCATGAGCCGGCGCGCGCACTGGCTGACTTCCGGGCCGCCGAGGCCACCGGCAGGGCACCGAAAAGCGTAGTGCTCGACCAGGCCTACGCCAGCGCTGCCAACGGTGACCATCCACAGGCGGTGACGCTGCTGCGTAGCGCCATTGATCGCGCCGATGCCGGTGAGCTGCCACTGGATGAGCGCCAACGCTACAACGTGCGCAATGCCATCGCCAATTACTCGCGCGAGTGGGGCGTGATCGCCTCGGCGGGTTTCCGTGGTGCGCGCCAGGCGGCGACCAATGTCGGCGGTGCAGCGATCAGCACGCCGGGCGATTCGGTGTTCAGCACGCTGGAGGCGTTCTGGCGGCCCCCGGCCTTCAACGACCAGCATGGCACGCTGGAACTCTACGCACGCCTGCTCAACACGCTGTACGACGAGGGTGGCACTTACGAATCGATCCGCGCGGTGGACCCGTGCACCGGCGAATCAACGCCGGATGCGCGTGCACGCGCCGAACGCCTCAGCCATTCGCGTTCCACCACCGGCTGGCCGTCCACCATCGCTTCGTTCGGCATGCGCTACGCCTTCGGCCAGACCGGCCTGAGCGCCGGCATCGAGCGCCGCCAGTTCCTCGGCAGCGCAACCCGCCAGGGCGAGGTCTACCCCGCATCGGCGGCCGTGCAGTGCCGCCTGCAGCTGGCCCGGAACCCGCCACTGGAAGCCAGCACGCTGGCCCGCTACCGCTTGGCCAGCGATTCCGGTGGCTGGATGTCCTACCTGACCTATGGCTATTACCACGGCACCGATCTGCGCACCGACGTCAACCAGTGGTGGATGGTCAGCGGCTACGCGCAGGGCGGCTATACCTGGGATGACAACAGCGCGCACTTCACCCTCGATGCACTCGATGCCAATGGCACGCCGGTGCGTCGAATCGGCGATGCCAACGGCCGCCTGCATCGCAAACAGTGGTTCGCTGCCGGTGAACTACGCGCCGGGCGCAGCTTCCGCTTTGGTGCCGGGCAGACTCATTGGGTGGTCACGCCGTATGTGGTGGTGGGGGCGGACTGGCTGGACCAGCGCTCGCGGGTGCACGACATCCGTTCCCCGCTGTTCCCGGCGCAGTCGTTCGCGCTCAACGATACGCAGCGCAGCTGGTCATTCGGCGCAGGGCCAGGCGTGGGCGTGCGCTACTGGTTCCGCGAGGACCACTACAACACGCCGCGTTCCTACCTGGACCTGACCGTGCAGTACCGCTTCGCGATCGGCGGTGGTGATACGCAGCGTGCCAAGGGCCTGTTCGCCACCGCCATCCTCTACTACTGAGGCAGGCCCCAACGTCGTCGCAGCGCCGCGGCCTGCGGCGTGTCCTGGGTCAGCCACGGCTCCAGCGCATAGACCAGCACGTGCTGCGCACCGCTGTCGCGTGCCCACGCCAGCTGCCGCTGGATGCGCGCGGCATCGGCGGTTTCGCCCTTGAACCCGCTGCCATCAGCGGGACCGCCGGGCAGCTCGCGGAACAACTCAACGATCGCATCGAAACCGATGCCGTGTGCGTGGAAATGATCGAGCAGCGGTTGCAGCTGCTGCACGTTGCCAGCGCCGGCAACGCCCACGCCGTCCTGCACCATCGGCCGCAGCGTGGCCTGTGCCAGCACCGCCTGCCACAGCATGACCAGGTTGCCGTCGGTCTGCAGGCGGCTGAAGTAGCAGGAAATCGCACAGTCGCCGCCGCGCGCGCTGGCGGCCTCCACCAGCCGGTGCAGCCATTGCGCCAGCCACTGCTGGCGGGCCGGGTCAGCCCAGTGGTACTGCTCCAGTTCGTAGGGCAGGTACCAGCCCTCGAAGGCCGGCTGCTGCGCCCAGGGGGCCTGTGCCAACCAGTTGCGTGCATGCGCGAGGCTGTCGGCCAGGAACGCCTGCAGCGTGGCATCGTCGGCCCCGATCGCCTGCCACCAGCGTTGCTGGAAGGGCAGGCCGACGCGGATGCGGATGTCGTTCTCGCTGGCCGCGGTGAACAGCTGCTGCAGGCTGCCGTCGGGCAGCGACCAGTCGCCGTCGCTGCCACCGACGATGCCAGTCCACTGCAGCACCAGCTGACGGCAGCCCAACGTACGCGCAAGCTTCAAGGATCGCTGCCAGTCGGCCAGGCCCCACTGCAGGTGGCTGCGCCACGGCTGCAGGAAGGTGCCATCCACCTGCACCGGCAGCGAGCAGCCGGGCAGGGTGGCGAGCATGCTGGCCAACGGCGCCAGCACCGCCGCGCGCAGCAGCCGGCGGCGCAACGGCGAAGACGGATCCGCGGGAAGGTCGGGCCGAACCATGCCTGCATCATCCCAGAGCGCCGTGCGTGGCGGGTGAACCCCGCGCCTGGTAGTGCCGGCCGCTGGCCGGCATCGCGCCCAAGGTGGCAGGTGAATCACCACCCGGTAGTGCCGGCCGCTGGCCGGCATCGCGCCCCGGATGGCAGGTGAATCACCATCTGGTAGTGCCGGCCGCTGGCCGGCATCGCGCCCCGGATGGCAGGTGAATCACCATCTGGTAGTGCCGGCCGCTGGCCGGCATCGCCTACCGCTTATTCCAACGCGTAGCGCAGGGTGAACAGCACCGCCACCAGCCACACCGCCGGATGCACTTCGCGCCAGCGCCCGGTACCCGCCTTCAGCGCGGCATAGGCGATGAAGCCGAACGCCAGGCCGTTGGCAATCGAGTAGGTGAACGGCATCGCCAGCGCACACAGCGCCGCCGGCACCGATTCGGTCAGGTCGCTCCAGTCCACTTCCACCAGCTCACGCAGCATCAGGCCAGCCACGAACAACAGGGCCGGCGCGGTGGCATAGCTGGGCACCATCGCTGCCAACGGCGAGAACAGCAGCGCCGCCAGAAACAGCGCCGACACCACCAGTGCGGTCAGGCCGGTGCGGCCGCCCACCTGCACGCCGGAGGCGCTTTCGGCAAAGGCCGTGGTGCTGCTGGTGCCGAGCATCGAGCCCGCCACGATCGCGGTGCTGTCGGCCAGCAGCGCGCGGCCGAAACGCTTCTGCGCGCCCGGCAGCTTCAGCAGGCCAGCCCGGCCGACTACGCCGTACAGGGTACCGGTGGCATCGAACACTTCCACCAGCACGAACACCAGCACCACCTGCAGAAGTACTGCGATGGGTGCGCCGCCGTCATGGTGCAGCAGGCCCGGCAGGTCCAGCTGCAGGAAGGTGGGTGCAAGGCTCGGCGGCAGCGAGACCAGACCCTGGTACTGCACGTCGCCCAATGCCCAGCCAGCGCCGGTCACGGCCAGGATGCCGATCAGGATCGCACCGCGGATGCGGCGCGCTTCCAGCACCGCGATCAGCAGGAAGCCGGCCAGTGCCAGCAGCGGCGGCGCCGTGTTCAACGGGCCCAGCGCCACCAGTGTGTCTTCATTGCCGACGATCACGCCGGACTTCTGCAGCGCGATGATCGCCAGGAACAGGCCGATGCCGGCCACGATGGCCGAGCGCAGCGATGAGGGAATACCCGATACCAGCCACGCGCGTACTCCGGTCAGCGACAGCACCAGGAACACCAGGCCTGAGATGAACACCGCACCCAGTGCCTGCTGCCACGGCAGGCCGGCGGCGCCGACCACGGTGAAGGCGAAGAACGCGTTCAGGCCCATGCCGGGCGCCATGCCGACCGGGAAGTTGGCGGCCAGCGCCATCACTGCCGAACCCAGTGCGGCGGCCAGGCAGGTGGCCACGAACACCGCGCCCGCGTCCATGCCGGTGGTGCCGAGGATTTCGGGGTTCACGAAGACGATGTAGGACATCGTCAGGAAGGTGGTGACACCGGCCAGCAGCTCGGTGCGCACGGTGGTGCCGTGCTGCTGCAGCTGGAACAGGCGCTCGAACAGGGACATGGGGTCGCTCATGGGTAGATGCCGGCCGCTGGCCGGCATGCATGGTCGGTACACATTGCAAAAATGAGAAAGGCCGCGCGAGCGCGGCCTTTCCGATTGCCTTACTTCAGCGCCTTGAAGCGCAGGCGCTTCGGCGCGGCGTCGTCGCCCATGCGGCGGCGCTTGTCTTCTTCGTACTCGCGGTAGTTGCCCTGGAAGAACTCCACGTGCGAGTCGCCTTCGAACGCCAGGATGTGGGTCGCGATGCGATCCAGGAACCAGCGGTCATGCGAAATGACGAAGGTGTTGCCCGGGAACTCCAGCAGCGCATCTTCCAGCGCACGCAGGGTTTCGATGTCCAGGTCGTTGGACGGTTCGTCGAGCAGCAGCACGTTGCCACCCTGCAGCAGGGTCTTGGCCATGTGCAGGCGGCCACGCTCACCACCGGACAGCGAACCGACCATCTTCTGCTGGTCCTGGCCCTTGAAGTTGAAGCGGCCGATGTAGGCGCGCGACTGGATCTCGATGCCGTTGATGTTGAGGATGTCCAGGCCGCCAGCGATTTCCTGGAAGACGTTGTGGTTGCCTTCCAGCGCGTCGCGGCTCTGGTCCACGTAGGACAGCTTCACGGTCGGGCCGACCACGATCTCGCCGGTATCCGGCTTTTCCTGGCCGGTGATCATCTTGAACAGGGTCGACTTACCGGCACCGTTCGGGCCGATGATGCCGACGATGGCACCGGCCGGCACCAGGAAGCTCAGGTTGTCGAACAGCAGGCGGTCGCCGAACTTCTTGGAGACGTTCTTGAACTCCATCACCGCATTGCCCAGGCGCTCGCCCGGCGGAATGAAGATTTCGTTGGTCTCGTTGCGCTTCTGGTAATCGACCGACTGCAGCTCTTCCAGGCGGGCCAGACGGGCCTTGCCCTTGGTGCGGCCGCCCTTGGCGTTCTGGCGCGACCACTCCAGTTCCTTCTGGATCGCCTTCTGGCGGGCCTTTTCCTGGTTGTCTTCCTGCTTCAGGCGCTCGTCCTTCTGGGTCAGCCAGTCGGTGTAGTTGCCCTTCCACGGAATGCCGCGGCCGCGGTCCAGTTCCAGGATCCACTCGGCGGCGTTGTCCAGGAAGTAGCGATCGTGGGTGACGGCCACCACGGTGCCGGTGTAGCGCGCCAGGAATTGTTCCAGCCATTCCACCGACTCGGCGTCGAGGTGGTTGGTCGGTTCGTCGAGCAGCAGCATGTCCGGCTTCTGCAGCAGCAGGCGGCACAGGGCCACGCGGCGCTTTTCACCACCTGACAGCTTGCCGACGATGGCATCCCACGGCGGCAGGCGCAGCGCATCGGCGGCCACGTCCAGCTGGTTTTCCAGCGTGTGTGCGTCGCCAGCGGCCAGGATCGCCTCCAGGCGCTCCTGTTCCTTGGCCAGCGCGTCGAAGTCGGCGCCTTCCTCGGCGTAGGCGGCGTACACCGCTTCCAGCGCGGCCTGGGCCTGCAGAACTTCGCCCACGCCTTCCTCGACCGCTTCACGCACGGTCTTGGTCGGGTCCAGTTCCGGTTCCTGCGCCAGGTAACCGACCTTGATGCCCGGCTGCGGGCGGGCCTCGCCCTCGAAATCGGTGTCCACGCCGGCCATGATCTTCAGCACGGTGGACTTGCCGGCGCCGTTCAGGCCCAGCAGGCCGATCTTCGCGCCCGGGAAGAAGGACAGCGAGATGTCCTTGATGATCTGCCGCTTGGGCGGGACCACCTTGGACACGCGGTTCATGGTGTAGATGTATTGCGAGGACATGCGGTCTCCGTAGGCGCGGCCCTGCGCCCGACCCGTCACGGGTAGATCCCGTTGCGGCAGCGGGCACAGACTGAAATGGAATACCGCCAATTATAGCCGGAACCGGTTCCGGGCCGCTCCCGGGAGGCGCCGCCGGGCTGGCTATCGCCTGAATACTCGGTCACAGTCCTGCAGCGGGAAGCGTTTCCAGCCGGAAACGGTTCAGATCGGTTGCGCAATATGGGCTCACCACCCACCAAGCAGAGGTCTGACATGCGCATCAATCGAGTAATGGCCAGTGCCGTGGCCTCTGTGCTGGCACTGGGCGCCGTGGCCCCGGCATTCGCCGACAACGACCATCGCCGCGACCACGATCGCCGTGAATGGCGCGAGGATCGCCGTGAGTGGCGCTAGGACCGCCGCGACTGGGAGCGCGACCGCCGCGAGGCCCGTCGCGACTGGGAACGCGACCGTCGCGACTGGCATCGCGACCATGACCGCTACTACCGTCCGGCACCGCCGCGGGTGGTCTATCGCCCTGCCTATGGCCCCGGCTACGGCTGGAAGGTCGGCCACCGCTACCGCGACTACTACCGTGGCCCGATCTACGTGGTGAACGACTACCCGCGCTACAACCTGCGCCGCCCGCCGTACGGCCACCAGTGGATCCGCGATGATCGCGGCAACATGCTGCTGGTCGCCATCGCGACCGGTGTGATCGCCCAGTACGTACTCAGCAGCCGCTGAGGGGCGCGGCTGGGGTCGGATCCCTTTCCAACGGAAAGGGCTCTGACCCCACGACATCAATCGAAACCATACGGGGTCGGATTCCTTCGGGGATGCCGGCCCCGTCTGTTTCGGCCCCAGCGGGCCGGTGCGGGGCTACAATCGAGGGCTGAGCCGTACCCCTTTTCCCTGCCTGCTGGAGTACCCGATGTTCCCGCGTGACGTCCGCATCGAATCCTACGATCCCGAACTGGCCAAGGCCATCGCCGCTGAAACCCAGCGCCAGGAAGACCACGTCGAGCTGATCGCCAGCGAGAACTACACCAGCCCGGCGGTGATGGAAGCCCAGGGCAGCCAGCTGACCAACAAGTACGCCGAAGGCTACCCGGGCAAGCGCTACTACGGCGGCTGCGAATACGTGGACATCGCCGAGCAGCTGGCGATCGACCGCCTGAAGCAGCTGTTCGGTGCGGACTATGCCAACGTGCAGCCGCACAGCGGTTCGCAGGCCAACCAGGCCGTGTACTTCGCGCTGCTGCAGCCGGGCGACACCATCCTTGGCATGAGCCTGGCCCACGGCGGCCACCTCACCCACGGTGCCAAGGTGAATGCCTCGGGCAAGCTGTTCAACGCCGTGCAGTACGGCGTGAACGACCAGGGCCTGATCGATTACGACGAAGTCGAGCGCCTGGCCCTGGAGCACAAGCCGAAGATGGTCGTGGCTGGTTTCTCGGCCTACTCGCAGGTGATCGACTGGGCGCGCTTCCGTGCCATCGCCGACAAGGTCGGTGCCTACCTGTTCGTGGACATGGCGCACGTCGCCGGCCTGGTCGCCGCCGGCGTCTACCCGAGCCCGCTGGAACATGCTCACGTGGTCACCTCGACCACCCACAAGACCCTGCGCGGCCCGCGTGGCGGCATCATCGTCGCCAAGGGCGCCGACGAAGACCTGGTCAAGAAGCTGCAGTCGATCGTGTTCCCGGGCATCCAGGGTGGTCCGCTGATGCACGTCATCGCCGGCAAGGCCGTGGCCTTCAAGGAAGCGCTGGAACCGGGCTTCAAGGCCTATCAGCAGCAGGTGGTGAAGAACGCCCAGGCGATGGCCAACACGCTGATCGCGCGCGGCTACAAGATCGTCTCCGGTGGTACCCAGAACCACCTGATGCTGGTCGACATGATCGGCAAGGACGTGTCCGGCAAGGACGCGGAGGCCGCGCTGGGCAAGGCCCACATCACCGTCAACAAGAACTCGGTGCCGAACGACCCGCGCTCGCCGTTCGTGACCTCGGGCCTGCGCCTGGGCACCCCGGCGGTGACCACCCGTGGCTACGTCGAACAGGACTGCGTGGACCTGGCCAACTGGATCGCCGACGTGCTTGATGCACCGAACGACGACGCTGTCATCGCCCGCGTGCGCGACGCCGTCAGCGCGCAGTGCCGCAAGTACCCGGTCTACGGCTGATCGAAACAGGGGTCGGATCCCTTCCCGCAGGGAAGGGCTCTGACCCCGGTATTGGAGCAACCGCGCATGGATGAGCGCCGCCTCAAGTATCTGTACGTGGTGCTGGCCGCGCTGTTCGGCCTGCCCAGCCTTTTCGCGGGCGGCGTCGGTGCCTGCATCGCCCTGGTCATGGGGGTGATCGGCCTGGTCTCGCTGGATGCTGACAAGCTGTGGTTCGCTGCCGTCATGTGCGTCTGGGGAACGGCCGCGCTTGCCGGCCTGGTGGCCTGGGTCGCGCTCAGCGTCATCTGGTTGCGTGATGGACTGCAGGGCCTGCGCACGGCCTCGCCACGCTGGTGGTGGTTGCTGGGCATGGGCGTGCTGGCGGGCCTGCCGTTGCTGGGATTGGCGATATATACCTTCTCCGGGTTGGGCCCGGCGGTGGTGAGCGGTCTCTTCGCAGGGCCGTCGCTGCTGGTGCCCACCGGCATGCTGATGTTGCTGCGTGCGCGTGCCGATACCGTGGATGTGCCGCCCGTACGAGCGCGGGCATCGGAGTAACCGCGCATGGATGAGCGCCGCCTCAAGTACCTGTATGCCGCGTTGGCGGTACTGCTCGGCCTGCCCGGCCTGGCGATGGGCGGCGCGGTCGCGGTGATGTTCCTGGTTGTTGGCGTGCAATCCTTCGGCGGCAACCGCTCCCCCGATCTGGTGCCACTGCTGTGGGGCCTGGCCGGCGTGGCGGGTTGCCTGGCCTGGCTGTGGCTCAGCGCCGGCTACCTGCTGCAGGGCCGGGCCGGCCTGCAGGTGCGCGCGATCTGGTGGTGGCTGCTGCTGGCCGGTGGGCTGGCAGCGCTGCCGGTTCTCTGGATGACCGCATGGTTCGGCTTCCAGCAGGGGGGCGCCGCGTTGGAACTACTGCTGCTGGGGCCGTCGATGCTGGTACCGGCCGCCATGCTGGTGTGGCTCAAGCGCCGCGCCTGACGCGGCCAATCAAAGGGAATGGAACGCATGGATGAGCAGCAGCACAAACGATGGATGGGGATAGCAGGCCTGCTGGTGGGCCTGCCCACCGCGGCGGCAGGAGGCACCGGGGCAGTATTGGGGTTGATGGTCGTGCTGGATGGCAAGTATCTGACTGGCGATGAGCACTCGCTGTTGCTGCTCTGGTCATCGGCCGGAGTGCTCGGCCTGCTGTCCTGGATGTGGCTGAGCGGCCTCTTCCTGTGGCGTGGTCGCGCAGGCCTGCATCAGGCGCCGGTGGTCGCATGGATTGGCCTGGTGCTGGGAATACTGGCCGCGCTGGGTGTCGTCGCCGCCACGCTGTATTTCACCTTCAAGGAAGGGGAGATCTCGACCTTGGGCTTTCTCGGGTTTGGCCCACTGCTGCTGGTGCTGGCCGCGCACCTGTTGTGGTTGCGCTGGGGCGGGAATACTCCGGGGTCCGGCCCGGCCGGCTGAGTGGCGGCCCAAGAGCGCATCAGGCGCCCATTCCGGCTTTCGCGCAGGCAGCATTTGCTGCTGGACCCTTTCTCAGGTACCTTTGCGACGCTGCCATGACCGTGGCATCTAGGTTGCCCCCTGAGCCAGGCGTTCCATGCATTGCCCCTTCTGCCAACATGCCGATACCCGGGTCATCGACTCGCGCGTCTCCGAAGACGGCGCGACGATCCGCCGTCGGCGTGAATGCGAAGCCTGCGGCGAGCGCTTCAGCACCATGGAAACGGTTGAACTGAAGCTGCCGGCGATCATCAAGAGCGATGGCACCCGCGAAGCCTTCGACCAGCGCAAGGTCCGCGCTGGTTTCGACCGCGCACTGCAGAAGCGTGCGGTGGCCGAAGACAAGATCGAAGCGGCGGTGCGGGCGGTGGTTCACCAGCTGCGCATCAGCGGCGAGCGTGAAGTGCCTTCGATCAAGGTCGGCGAGTTCGTCATGAACGAACTGCGCAAGCTCGATCATGTCGGCTATGTGCGGTTTGCTTCGGTCTATCGCAGCTTCGAGGACGTTGCCGATTTCCGCGAGGAGATCGAGAAGCTGGAACGTGACCTGCCGTCCAGTACCGAACAGCTGCAGCTGCTGGGCGACGTGATTGCCCTGACCAAGAAGAAGAAGGGCTGACCGCTTCTGCCTTGGTGGGTGCCAACCTTGGTTGGCACTGATGGCATGGATCTACGCCAGCGGCGGTACCATGGTGGCATGAGCATCCCGTTCTCCGTCCTCGACCACCTGCACATGGCCAACGCACTGCGCCTGGCCGAGCGTGCTGCCTATACCACCCGCCCCAACCCAATGGTCGGTTGCGTCATCGCCCACGGCGAACGCGTGGTCGGGCAGGGCTGGCATCAGCGCGCCGGCGGTCCGCATGCTGAAGTGTTCGCCCTGCGCGAGGCCGGAAGCGAGGCGCGTGGTGCCACCGCCTACGTCACCCTGGAGCCTTGTGCGCACTACGGGCGCACACCGCCGTGCGCGCTGGCCTTGATCGAAGCGGGCGTGTCGCGCGTCGTTGCCGCGATGCGCGATCCGTTCCCGAAGGTCGATGGTGGTGGCTTCGATCTGCTGCGCAATGCCGGCATCGAGGTTGCCGAAGGACTGATGGCGACGCAGGCGCGTGAGCTCAACAAGGGCTTCCTATCGCGCGTGGAGCGCAACCGGCCGTGGCTGCGGGTGAAGCTGGCGGCCAGCGTCGACGGTCGCACCGCGATGGCCGATGGCAGCTCCAAGTGGATCACCGGCCCGGCCGCGCGCGAAGACGTGCAGCACTGGCGCGCGCGCGCAGGTGCGATCCTGACCGGCGCCGATACCGTGCTGGCCGACGACCCGATGCTGACCGCGCGCCTGGCCGATACCGAGGTGATGCCGCCACTGCGCGTGGTGCTGGATTCGCGCCTGCGCTCACTGGAGTGCAGCCGTGTGCGCGAGGGTGGGGCACCGACGCTGTACCTGCACGATGCAGCGGTGAGTGCACCGGATGCGGCCGACGCCGAATTCGCCAGCGTGCCCTGCGTTGAAGGGCGGCTGGACCTGGGCGCGGTGCTGGCGCTGCTGGCCGAGCGCGGCATCAACGAAGTGCATACAGAAGCCGGCGCGACGCTGGCCGGTGCGCTGCTGCGCGGCGGCTGGGTGGACGAGCTGCTGCTGTACCAGGCCCCCACGTTGCTGGGCGATAACGGACGCCCGCTGCTGGCCGGCCTCGGCATCGATGCAATGGACCAGCAGCGCCGCCTGCGTGTGGTTGACCAGCGCCAGGTGGGCGAGGACATCAGACTGTTGTTGCGCCCGTGAGGGAATGACGGCATCTCCTGTGTCGTCAGGTGCCCTCGTCCTCGTCGGCGGGGCACTGCTCTGCCCATTGCTGCTTCCACAGCATGTGCAGGTCCCGGCAGTAGGCACCGAGCGCTTCCCCCGTCAGTTGCGTTGACTTCGACCGCAGCCTGCGCCGGCTGATGCCGTCGTCGTACTCGTCCGGCAATACCGTCGGCGCACATTCATCGTGGTATATCAGGAATGCACGGCAGTCGTCGTCTTCGCTCAGCTGTGCATCGATGTCCCTGTCGCGTAGCTGGTTCGACTCGAAGGCAACCGATGGGCGGATGATGAAGGTCTTGGGCCTGTGCGCTTCGGCCTGCCCACACACCATCAGCGCCAGCAGCATGACCGTGGTCGACCCTGTACGATGTTTCATGCGGTTGCCCCGGTGGAAGAGAGCAACAGCATTGACCATGCACACCGCAATGGGCCATGCAACGGTTCTGAAAGTGCGTTCGGCTGTTCGCGGCCTAGTGGCACTCATGCGTCCAGAGTGCCTGCATTGCGGGCCGCAAGGCCATGCATTGCTGCAGCAGCTCCGCCTCGGGAATCTGCTGTCGCCGCTTGCTCAGGGTAGTGGCCAGGTCACTCACCCCCTTCAGTTCCTGCGGCGCAATGCGTGCCATGCAGCGGCGATGCTGTTGCAGCAGGTCGTCACACTCGACGATGCCTGTCATCTGTGCGATGGCGTCACGCGTGCCCGCGCGGTCCAGGTGGCGCGGCTGTGCGATCAGTGCTTCGGTCAGAACCACGTATATGTCATGTTCGACGCGGCCGGAGGGGAAGTCTTCATTCGGATGCCTCGACTTCTCGCTGTGCCAGGCGGGTTCGCGAGTGGTCGATACCACGCGCGTGGTGCCAACGATCTCGTGGAAGGGGCCGTCGCGCAACGTCTCGATATAGGCTCTCCAGAAGCGCTGCTCGCTCTGCTCACCGCCATCGAAGACCGTAGCCTCGGACAGGTACCGAAGACGCTCGACATCGCCCACGCGGCAGCTGAAGTGCACGTCGGCAACCTGCATGCCTTCGGTCAGACTGTGCCATGCCTCGCTTCGGTAGGGCTTGCATCGGCTGTTGGCCAGAACCTGCAGCGCCCAGACAAGATGTGGCGAATCCACGCCGTCGATCGGATCGACATGGCGCTCGATGTTCCTCGTCCAGGTCGCCAGCAACTCCGCCATGGGCGGAGCATTGAAGAGATCACTGGTTGCACCGGTCCGGTCGGCCTGCTGCTTCTGGACAAGCATCTGCAGTGCGAAGTCGTTGCGTTCATGCATGGCCTGCAGATGCTGGGAAACGACGTCTTCCGGGGTTCTGTCGCGGGCAGTTGCCAAAGGCAGGTGCATGCCCAGGGCAAGCAGGCAGAGAAGAGGGCGGTGCACGGTGATTCCATCGGGACGGGGCGGGGGAGAATGCCCCCCGCCCCCAGGCCTGTCCATGCAACTCGTCCGAACCTGCGGCCGGGGTCGAGCCGGATATCGCCAATGCGGCTGCGTTCGGCCCCTGCGCCCTCACCTGCACTCGTCGGTCCACATCATCTCGGCGATCGGGCGCAGTGCCTTGCACTCCTGCGTCATCGCTTCGGCCGACTGCACCTGCGCCTTTGTTTTCAGTTCCTCGGCCATCGCATCCACGCCGCTGATCTGGTCCGGCGCGATCTTCGCCACGCAGGCGCGGTGCTGCTGCAGCAGCAGGTCGCAGCCCGGTACGCCGGTCACCTTCGGTGCGCTGGCGGCCTGCACGTCCTGCATCCAGTCTTCGAACGGTGCCAGTGCACCGGCCACGGTGCCTACCAGATCATCGAAGTTGCCGCTGTACCAGTAGCCATTGTCCTTGGCCGGGTACAGGGTGAAGGTGCCGCTGACCGGCACGCGCGCGCCACTCTGCAGTGCCTGGGTATAGGCATCGGTGAACTGCTTGCGCGAGGCCGGGCTGGCATCGGCGGCCAGGCTGGCGGCGAACAGCGGGCGCACCTTGCCCAGGTCGGGCACCTGGCAGCTGAAGCTGATGCGCGCCAGCTTCTGGTCTTCAACGTATTCGTTGTCTTCGACCACGCTCTTGGTCGCGCGGCACTTTGAATCGCGCAGGGCCTTGGCGTACAGCGCTTCAGTGGCCGCAGCGCCGGTCTTGTCACCGGCGCTGGCCAGCACGGTCTGCCACGGTTCGGCCAGGGCCTTGGCCAGTGCGCCCGGGGTCGGGGTCACCGCGTCCTGGCCTTCAAAGGCGGGTTTCAGCGCATCGTTGAGCGTGCGGGTAGCAGCCGCGTCGTCTTCCAGCAGGGTGCGCGCGTACAGGTCGAAGGCCTGCTCGGGGGTCAGCTGGGCCGATGCGGCGCCGGCCATCAGCGGGGCGCACAGCAGGGCGCTGGCCAGCAGGGTACGGGTGAAGGTCTTCATGACGGTGTTTTCCTTTTCCAGAGGCGCGCAAGCCTAGCGCATCCAGCAGTACTTTCGATGGCGACCAGCGGTCACATGGTGGCTGCACACCGGCCAAAAAAACGGGCCCCTTGCGGGGCCCGTTCGATCGCTCGACGAGAAGCGATCGTTGGATCAGAAGCTGGCGCGCACGCCAACCGAGTACTGGGTGACGTCGCGGTAGCCGGAGATCTCGCCCACCAGACCCCAGGTCCTGGTGAAGTTGATTTGGCCGCCGACCGTGCCAACCCAGGTGCCCTTGAAGTTGTTGCCGCCATCCATGTAGCCGGCCTTGGCCCAGGCTTCGGTCATGCGCGACGGCTTGCCGCGGATACCCATGGTGACGCGGCCCAGGTTGGTGTGGTCCTTGCCGTGGTAACGCACGCCGTCATAGCGCAGGGTCGATTCGGCGTTCTGACGCACCCAGGCGGCATCGGCGGTGAAGTCCACGCGATCGGACCACGGCATGTGGTAACCAATGCCCAGCTCCGGCTGGTTGAGTTCCAGCTTCAGCGAATCTTCGCCGTAATGGCGGGTCTTGCTGGTACGCGACCAGCCGCCGAACACGTAGACCTGTTCGGCCAGCGCGACCGAACCACGCAGGTAGCCGCCGTCGACCTTCGGGTCGTCCAGTGCGTTGTCGTCAACCTTGACCTGCGTCCAGCCACCTTCAACGTAGGTGTAGCTCAGGGCGTCGGCCGACGCAGTGAACGGGGCGGCGGCCAGCAGGGCGGCCACGATCAGGATCTTGCGCATGGGAATTCCTGTGAATTTCAGTCCATTGGCGGGCCTGCCCTTGCGGCTGCCCGTGGCGACATCATGTCGTCCAGGGCAGGATTTTAATGAAAGTTTTACAAATTGCGAGCGACGGCCGTCACAGCTGTGGCATCCGACCCCGTTCAGCCCGGGCTGGTACACTGGCCAGGCCGGTTCGCCGGTACACAAACGTCTTCAGGGCGGGGTGCAATTCCCCACCGGCGGTAGGTGCGCAAGCACGAGCCCGCGAGCGCCCCGGCCCACGGCCGGGGGTCAGCAGATCCGGTCCAATGCCGGAGCCGACGGTCATAGTCCGGATGAAAGAAGACGGTGCCACAGGGCGAATGCCCTGCGTGCGCCTGTTTGCCTTGCGGCGTTTTTCGCTCACATCCTGCGGAGAACGTTTCTTGTTTACTGGAATCATCGAAGGCGTCGGCCGTCTGGCCGCTCGCGAACCCATCGGCGGCGATGTCCGCTTCACCTTCAATGTCGGGAATCTGCCGTTCGACAACGTGCAGATGGGCGAGAGCATCGCCATCAACGGTGTCTGCCTGACCGTCATCGCATTCGACGCCAGCAGCTTCCAGGCCGATGCCTCCACCGAGACCCTGGGCCTGACCACGCTGGGCCAGCTCGGCGAGGGTGCGGTCATCAACCTCGAACGCGCCATGCGCCCGACCGATCGTCTCGGCGGCCATCTGGTCAGCGGCCACGTCGATGGTCTCGGCCAGGTGCTGTCCATCCACGAAGACGCGCGTGCCCAGCGCTGGCGCTTCGCCGCGCCGGCCTCGCTGCGCCGCTACATCGCCAAGAAGGGCTCGATCTGCGTGGATGGGGTCAGCCTGACCGTCAACGAAGTGGACGATGAAGGCTTCGAAGTCGCCCTCATCCCGCACACCGTGGCCAACACCGCGTTCTCCGCCGCTGGCGTGGGCAGCGCGGTCAATCTTGAAATCGATCTGGTCGCCCGCTATGTCGAGCGCCTGATCAGCGTGCCGGCCAACGGTCAGCACCCGCAAGGAGATGCAGCATGAATTTCGCCCCTATTCCGGAAATCCTGGAAGACATCCGCCTGGGCCGCATGGTGGTCATCGTCGATGACGAGGACCGCGAGAACGAAGGCGACCTGATCATGGCCGCCGAGCTGGTCAAGGCCAGCGACATCAACTTCATGGTCACCCACGGGCGTGGCCTGGTGTGCCTGCCGCTGAACCGTACCCGCGCCGCCGATCTGGGCCTGGCGCCGATGGTGCAGGCCAATACCGCGCAGTTCCAGACCAACTTCACGGTCAGCATCGAGGCCGCCGAGGGCGTCACCACCGGCATTTCGGCACACGACCGCGCCCATACCATCCGTACCGCGGTGAAGCCCAACGCCAAGCCGTCGGACCTGCACCAGCCGGGCCACATCTTCCCGCTGATTGCCCAGCCGGGCGGCGTGCTGACCCGCGCCGGCCACACCGAAGCCGCGGTGGACATGGCCATGCTGGCTGGGCTGGAGCCGGCCGGCGTGCTGGTGGAGATCCTGAACCCGGACGGCAGCATGGCGCGCCGCCCGGAACTGGAAGTGTTCGCGCGCGAGCACGGGCTGAAGATGGGCTCCATCGCCGATCTGATCGCCTACCGCCTGGCCACCGAAAAGACCGTTGAACGCGTGGACGAGCGCGAGATCGACACCGAATTCGGCCGCTTCAAGCTGGTCACCTATCGCGACCGCATCGCCCACGACCTGCATTTCGCGCTGGTCCGCGGCACGCCGGATGCCGATACCCCGACCCTGGTGCGCGTGCAGGTGGAAAACCCGCTGGCCGACCTGCTGCACTGGCGCCGTGACGATTTCGGCGTGGCTGCCACCGATGCCCTGCGCGCGATCGATGCCGAAGGCGCTGGCGTGATGGTGGTGCTGCAGGCCCCGCGCGATGGCGAGGCCCTGCTCGCCCGCCTGCGCCAGCAGCCGGCGCCGGTGGTGCCGGGCAAGGACAAGGACGTGAGCCAGTGGCGCCGCAACGGTGCCGGCGCGCAGATCCTGTCCGACCTGGGCCTGGGCAAGCTGCGCGTGCTGGGCACCCCGCGCCGACAGATCGGCCTGGCCGGCTACGGCCTGGAAGTGGTGGAGACGGTCACCCCGTAAGCTCCACCGCACGTGGGATCGGTAGTGCCGGCCGCTGGCCGGCAACCATGTTCCCCGGGTTGCCGGCCAGCGCCCGGCACTACCCACGGGCGCCCTGGGGCCCATCCACGCTAGAATTACCCCTTAATCGAATCCCCCAAGCCGCATATGAGCCACTACGAAGGCGATCTTCGCACTCCCGAATCGGCGCGCTTCGCCATCCTGGCCAGCCGCTGGAACGCCCGCATCACCGATACGCTGGTCGCCGGCGCCCGCCAGAGCCTGGCCGGCAACGGCATCGCCGAAGCCAACATCGACGTGATCCGCGTGCCGGGTGCCTGGGAGCTGCCGCTGGTGGCCGCGCGCCTGGCCGCCGCCCATGAACACGCCGCCATCCTCACCCTGGGCTGCGTGATCCGTGGCGACACCCGCCACTACGAACACGTGGCCGACCGCTGCGCCGAAGGCCTGATGCGCGTGCAGCTGGACTTCGGCGTGCCGGTGCTGAACGGCGTGCTGGCGGTGGAACGCGTTGAAGACGCCGAGGCCCGCGCAGGCGGCAGCCACGGCAACAAGGGCGAGGAAGTCGCACTCGCCGCATTGGAAATGGTCAACCTTCTGGAGCAGCTGCCATGAACAAGAACACCCAGGGCAAGCCCTCCGGTAAACCCGTCCGCCGCGATGGCGTCGACCCGGTGCTGCGCTCGCGCGCACGCCGTCGCGCCGTGCAGGCCATCTACGCCTGGCAGATCTCTGGCGGCAACGCCCAGTCGCTGATCGCCCAGTTCGCCCACGAGCAGGCCCGTGAAATCGCCGACCTGGCGTATTTCGAGGCGCTGCTGCACGGTGTGCTCGACAACCGTCGTGATATTGACGAAGCCCTCGGCCCGTACCTGGACCGTGGCATCGAGGAAGTGGACGCGATCGAGCGCGCGGTGCTGCGCCTGGCCGGCTACGAGCTGCGTTATCGCCTGGACGTGCCGTACCGCGTGGTGATCAACGAAGCCATCGAATCGGCCAAGCGCTTTGGTTCCGAACATGGCCACACCTACGTCAACGGCGTGCTGGATCGTGCCGCCGTGGAATGGCGCAAGGTCGAATCGGGTCACTGACCCGCTGCGTCCCGCATCGTTCATTGAACGGCGCGGGAATCTGCTTCGGTAGAGTCGACTGTCAGTCGACTGCCTTTCGATCAGCAGTCGTAGTGTCGGACCGGAGAGCAGTCGACTGACAGTCGACTCTACCCCCCCCAGCCGGTTCACCTGGTCGGCATCCGCGCCCGCCGCCCATCCATGCAACCCGCCGGAACGCCCCATGTCCCTGGCCGAATTCGCCCTCATAGACCGTATCCGCGCCCGCACCCTCGAGCGCGACGACATCCTGCTCGGCATCGGCGATGACGCTGCGCTGCTGCAGCCGCGGGCCAACGAACAGCTGGTGGTCACCGCCGACACGCTCAACAGCGGTGTGCATTTCCCGGTGGAAACCCGGGCCTTCGACATTGGCTGGAAGACCTTGGCGGTCAACCTGTCGGACCTCGCCGCGATGGGCGCGCGCCCGGCGTGGTGCACGCTGGCGCTGTCCCTGCCGGAAGCCTCTGAAGACTGGATCGAGGCCTTCGCCGATGGCTTCTTCGCCCTCGCCGACCAGCATGACATTGCACTGATTGGTGGCGATACCACGCGTGGCCCGCTGTCGCTGTCGGTTACTGCGATGGGACAGGTCGGCCGTGGCCAGGCATTGCGCCGCGACCGCGCGCAGGTGGGCGACGACATCTGGGTCAGTGGCACGCTGGGCGATGCCGCCGGTGCGCTGCGCCTGTGGCAGCAGGGCGCGCTGAACCTGGCCACCGCCACGTTGCTGGCCGACTACGAGAGCCTGCGTCTGCGCCTGCTGCGGCCGACGCCGCGCGTCACCCTCGGCCTGCGCCTGCGTGCGTTCGCGCATGCGGCGGTGGACGTGTCAGACGGCCTGCTGGCCGACCTGGGCCACATCGCCGCACGCAGCAACGTGGCCGCGCATGTGGATGCCGATTCGCTGCCGATCTCGCACGCGCTGCGTGAGCTGCTCGGCCGCGACGATGCACGCGACTGCGCACTGCGCGGTGGCGACGACTACGAACTGTGCTTCACCGCCGCCGCCGACCAGCGCGACGCACTGCACTACCTGGCCGAATCGCTGGACCTGCCGCTCACCCGCATCGGCCGCATTGCCGAAGGGCAAGGCGTGCACGTGGATGGCGAAGCCGCCGACGGCGGCTACCAGCACTTCGCGTGACCGGCAAAGGTCTGCACACGATTCGTATCCTGTAGAGCCGAGTCATGCTCGGCTGCTTCTACGCAATACATGAAAGGTGGGCGCAAGCTCGGCTCTGCATCAGCGACACGGGTCTACCGCTCAACGCGGGCTTCCGAATCGCGAGGTGTGCCGTAGTCATCCAGCCATGTGAATGACACTGACGCTGGGATGACTGCGCCATCCGGCAGTGCATAGCGTACCTGTGCTCCCGGCGCGATCATGTCCACCTCGACGCTGCGGCCGTCGGCAAGCGTCAACGAACTCAGCGACACGTGGTACGCGCTTGGGTTACGCACCTGCAGGCCATCGCCATCGCCGGACCACAGCAGGGCAGCTGCTGCATCGCGCGCATTGCCCGGCAGCCCTGCCGGGCGATGGAACAGCTTCACCCGCGTGCGCACTGCGAACTGAAGCAGGTTGCGGTCTGCAGTTCCGGAAGGCTTGGGCGGTATGTCCAACAGATTGAAGTAGAACACCGACTCGCGATCCATGGGCACCGGCGGATCCGAGGGGCGCGGTGCATAGGTGATGCGAAATGCCTGGGCATGCTGTGACAGCAGCAGGCGCGGTTCGGCCGGCGTCAGCCGGAAGGGCGTGCGTACATCTTCCGGTCGTGCGTGGCTGTCGCCATCGTCGATCCAGACCTGGGTCATGGCAGGCTGCTCGCCGACGTTGCTCGCTTTCACTGTGACATCGCGGCCCTTGGCGGCATCGTGCACGATGCGGGTTCCCTGCAGTGTCACGGCGGCCTGGCCGGGAAGGGCGAATAGGGCAGCCAGCAACGCGGACAGCCCCGAAAGGAATGAGAATTTCATGCGGCGCCTCGCTGGACGACGACAGCCTGGCGCATCCGGCCAGGCTGCCACGGAAGTCAGTCGTAGAGAACGACGAAGTCACCGGATGCGTTGGCCTGCCCGGCCTGCGCATTCTGTGAGGGCGATGCGTACCAGGCGCTATACGTCAGCTGTCCACTGCCACCGGCGGCAATCGTCAGCCACCGCGTCGGGTCATCACCGATGCGCTGGTGATTGTCGTCCGCGTCATACAGCGCAACCCCGACGTTGCGTGCTGTCGAGGCCGCTGTCAGTGCGAGATTGCCGGTGCTGTCATGCTGCGTACCACCGAAGCGGACGCCAACCTTCTGCGCGGCACCGGAGCCGCTGCAGTCAAGGTTGATGGTGAAGTTCTTCTGGCCTGCACGTGTTGCCGCGTTCACCGAGACAAGATCAACCTTGCCCATCGGCACGGTGATCGCGCCACCGGTCGTGCCGACCGTACAGGTGGACGTTTCCAGCGATCCGGTGATTTCCAGGCGCTCGGCGTGGGCCAGGGAGGGAATCGTCAGGGCCAGGAAGGCCCCGCACAGCAGTTGCGTTTGAAGGGGCATGGACTGTTCTCTCTGCAATGGAATCCTGCACGACAGCGATGTCGTGGGTTGGCGGGAGTCTGTCCGGGTGTAGTCCCCAACGATATGAAGAATGTTGCAAAAGCCCGTCATTGCGGCAATTGCAACTTTCTGCATGGGCGATGGCTCGGCAAGCGCGTACGGTGCGTGTCCCCGCCTTTGCCCCAGTAGATGCCAATGATGTCGCTCTGTCCTGCATACGCTGGCTGCCTCGCCCTGTTGGGAGCGACGGTTGCTTTCAGTGCGAGCGCGACCTGCCGCGCACCGGGGGGCGACGCACAGCTCGATCACGTTTTCGACGTCGCCTTTACCGACCGTGCCGATATCACTCTGGGCTTCCATTCTGGAATGCTGACCCTGGTCTGCGACGCAGGTGAAACGCAGATGGAGGAGCTGCTTCAGCTGACCGGAATGAAGTACGTTCGCGACGTGCCCTGGGGGAGCCGCGCGATTGCCGCCTACGAAATGGATTCCACCTCGCCCTTGTTGGCCTTCAGCTACAGCTATGGTGGCTGCGAAATATCCGATCCCGAATGCCCGATCGAGGAGGTCGAGGAAGGTGGCGTTCCGCTGCGCGACGGTGTTCCGAGCCGGTACTCGCTGAATGGAGCAAGAAAGAACGTCACCGTGCAGGTCATCGCGTTCTCACGGGGCGGACCAATGCACGACGTGGCCCGCCGGCCTGCGGGCTCCCTGCGCACGACGTCTGGCGGCACGGGTGGGTTCCATCGTTTCAACCTTGGTTTCCGCTTTCGTGCCCAGACCTGCGCGGTCACTCCGCAGAACGTCGACCTGGATCCGGTGGACGCGGTAACCCTGCAGCGCAACGGCAGCGCGGGCGAGAAGTCGTTCAATGTGCGCGTCAGCTGTGCCGCCTCCGGGCGCCGACTGGTTCTGGAGCTGGTGGACGTTCACGATCCTGCCAGCACGTCAAACACGCTGAAGGCGGCGCCGGGCAGTACCGCCAATGGTGTGGCAGTGCAGATCCTCAGTGGAGGGAATCCTGTGCGGATGAAAGCCCCCTGGACCCATGGCGCCGCATCAGGCAGTGCCCTGCCGGTTCCATTCAGTGCGCGCTACCTGCGCACGACCGGGACGCTGCGCACCGGATCGATACGTGGTGAAGCAACGTTGCTGGCAGATTACTACTGAGGTGCGTCGCGCATGAATGGAATGCGGGCATGATCCCTTCCACTACGCCGCGTCCAGGTCTGTGTGCTTCACGGCTTGCATCGGCCATGGCATTCGCTCTGTCGGGACTGGCGTTACCTGCCCACGCGGAGACCGAAACGGGCCTTGAATTCAGTGACGGCTTCCTCGTGGGTGGGCGAACCATCGATATGCGTCGCTATGTGCGCGGCAACCCCATGCCCGCAGGCGACTACCGCGTTGATGTGCTGGTCAACGGCCAGTACCTGCAGACACGCGACATCACCTTCGTAGCGGGCGACGACCCTGACCGGGCGGGTGCCTGCCTGTCTGCGGATCTGCTGCGGGAGCTGGAACTGCAGGCCACCTATCGAATGGCGCTGGAGCGGGCAACGGGTTGTATCGACCTGCCGTCCGTGATCGCGGGGGCAACAGTGACATTCGACAGCGGCACGCTGCAGCTGCTGATCTCCGTGCCGCAGGCTGCACAGGCGAGGGCGGCACGAGGCCTGGTGCCGGTTGAGCTACGTGATCCAGGCATCAACGCCCTGTTCGTGGACTACAGCGCCAGCCATGGCCGTAGTGCAGGCGTCGATCGCAGCCACCTCGGCCTGCGCATGGGTGCGAACATCGGGAGCTGGCGCTTCCGCCATCGCACCGCCTTCAACCATGCGCGGGGGCAGGTGCGCCGTACCACCATCAACAGTTACGCCCAGCGTGACATTCCCGGGTGGAACAGCCAGCTGTTGCTGGGTGAGGGCAACACCAGTGGGCAGCTGTTTGACAGTGTGCCGTTCACGGGGGTGCGTATCGCCAGTGATGAACGGATGCTGCCTGATTCACTGCGCGGATATGCACCGGTGGTACGTGGCATTGCCGACAGCAGTGCAGTGGTGCGCATCGAGCAGGACGGTGTTGTCATCCATGAAGTAAACGTCGCTCCAGGGCCGTTCGCGATAGACGATCTGTATCCCACCAACTTTGGTGGTGACCTGCAGGTGATCGTAATGGAAGCCGATGGCCGGCAGCAGCAGTTCACCGTCAGCTTCTCGGCGGTGCCACAGGCGCTGCGCGCGGGTACGTCCCGCTCAAGCGTGACCGCCGGTGCACTAAGAGGCCGTCACGTCCTGCAGCGGCTGGGCTTCGCCGAGGCCACCCATGCGCATGGACTGAACAATCGACTGACAGCTCTCGGGGGATTGCAGCTGGCTGAAGGATACGGTGCCGGCCTGCTGGGGGTGGCGGTCAACACTCCTGTCGGCGCGCTGGGCATGGACGTCACCCATTCGCGCGCCCGCCAGGCGGACGGGCGGCCCCTGATCGGCAACAGCTACCGGGTGAACTATCAGCGCTACCTGGCAGAAAGTGGCACCAACTTCGGGCTTGCGGCGTATCGTTACAGCACCCGGGGCTTCCTCACGCTGCACGATCTGGCAACGGCCCGCTCGGACGAGTGGCATCCAGTGGGACGTGCGCGCCAGCGCTACCAGCTGAACTTCTCACAGAGGATCGGGGAGCGCAGCAGCCTGCATCTCGACGGCGGCCACGTCGCGTACTGGGACAGCACGCAGCGCCAGAATGATCTGCAGCTGAGCTTCAATACCGTTGCGGGGAAGGTCAACTACGGCGTATCCGTCATGCGTTTCCGGCAGGGAAACGGTCGTCAGGACACCCGCTACGACCTCACGGTCAGTCTGCCCTTGGGATCCCACGGCAGCACGCAGCGGACCAGCACCCGCGTGGGTCGCTCTGACGGTGGAGGCCAGGCCCAGCTGAGCCTGACAGGTGCGGTGGGAGAGCGTCGCGCGCTCAACTATTCACTGTCTGGAGAGCAGCGGGCGGGCGGGGTACGCAGCAGCACTGCATTCGCCGATTATCAAGGCCGCTACGCACATCTCAGCGCGGGCTTCACCCGAGCCGGGCATTTCAGCAGTCACACGCTGGGGGCCGCCGGCAGCATCGCCTTGCACCGTGGTGGGATCACCCTGGGGCAGCCAGTGGGAGAGGGATTTGCGCTGGTGCAGGCGCCCGGCGCGCACGGCGCCCGCATCGGAGCCGGCGCTGATCTCCGTGTTGATCGCCGTGGTTATGCGCTGCTGCCGCACATCAGCCCTTACCGCTGGAACCGCATTGATCTTGACCCGTCCGGTTTGCCGCTGGAAGTGGAACTCCTACAGACCTCCCGGCGCATCGCGCCGACAGCGGGCAGCATCGTACGTGTTCCGTTCGAAGTGCGACGCGAGCGCTCCTTGTTCATCGATGCGACGGACGCGCTTGGGCAGCCGTTGCCGTTTGCCGCGCGCGTGCAGGAGGAGAACGGCACGCCGCGCGGAGCCGTTGGGCAGGGGGGCGTGATTCATCTGCGCGGTGCCCAGGATGAAGGAGCATTGATCGTCGATGCCGATGGCCCCAGCCGCTGTCGACTGCTGTACCGCATGCCCGCCAAACCTGACGCCTATGGCCTGTCCTGGACCCAGGCGCTGTGCACGCCAATGGGCGACGCCGGGTTGCGGGTAGAGACCGCGATTCCAGGTCCTGACATTCAATCTTCGCTTGCTCCAGGAGAATCTCCATGATCGATCAGTACCGTCATCTGCCGGCCATGCTTGCATTGCTGATGGCCGCATCGCCGGCCAGCAGCCAGACACTTTCCATCAGTGGCCGAGTGTTGCCGGGTACCTGTGCGCTGGCCACCCCCGCCATCACGCTCGACAGCGTCAAGGCCGATGCACTCAATGTGGGCAACAACAATCTCAAGACCAGCAATCTGAATTTCACCGGATGCATCGGCGTCACCAAGGCACTGCTTTCCTTTGATGGGACCGCTGCGGAGGGCGATGCCCTGCGGTGGAAAAACACGGCGACGAGCGAGCCCGCCAAGGGCCTTTCCATTGTGCTGCTGGCAGGCGCGAGCGGATCGACACCTCTGAAGAAGGGAGACAAGGACATTCCTGTCATAGTGACTGGAGCGACGGCCAGCTACACGCTGCGTGCGGGCTACTACCTGCCCTCCACCAGTGGTATCAACGCGGGCTCGGTGCAGACCGAGATCACCATCACAGCAACCTACCAGTAGTCTTCATCCAGTCGCTGCATGGGGAAGAACTCAGGTTCCAATGAGCTTGCCATTGCGAATGGATGCTTCACCTCCATGCCGGATGACGTGCGCGTACGGCAATGACGACCTATCTCGCCTTGCCGATGTGCCGGCGAGGGGGGGAATGGTCGTCAGTCGACTGGGGTACACCGCGCGGAGAAGCAGATGGCAGGATCGAAGTCTTGACTGTATCTGAACGAAGGCCCCATCTGTCGTGATTGTCCATTGAGTGACTGTGCAGCCGGTGGCGATGCTGCCGGATCGCTCGCTACTGACCACGCGCATGTCCCCTCCCGAACGTTCCCACAACGCCGCCATCGATGGCCTGCGTGCATTGGCGGTGCTGGCCGTCGTGGTCTTCCACACCAATGCGGCGTGGTTGCCCGGCGGTTTCACCGGCGTGGATCTGTTCTTCGTGGTGTCCGGCTTCGTGATCAGCCAGTCGCTGGCCTCGCGCGCCAATGCGTCGCTGGGCGCAATGCTGCTTGATTTCTACCGGCGCCGCGTGCTGCGCTTGTTGCCGGCGCTGCTGGTGATGCTGATGGCGACCTTTGTGCTGTCGGCGCTGTTCATTCCCCGCGCGTGGCGCAACGAGCAGTTCGACCAGACCGGCTGGGCCGCGCTGATCGGCTTCAGCAACATCGTGCTGGCGGGTCAGCAGGACGATTACTTCTCACCCGGCGTGGAACTGAACCCTTTCCTGCACACCTGGACGCTGGGCGTGGAGGAGCAGTTCTACCTGGTCTTCCCGCTGCTGTTCTTCGTGTGGTTGCGTGGGCGTGAGCGCTGGCCATGGTCGCGTTGGCTGTTGCCGGTGTTGACCCTGCTGTCGCTGGCGTGGGCAGGCTGGCAGGCGCAAACGGCACCGGCGGCGGCGTTCTATCTGCTGCCCGCACGGTTCTGGGAGTTGGCCGCGGGCGCGCTGCTGTACCAGTGGATGCGCACGCGCACGCCGGGCCAGAACGGGGATGCGGTTGCCGTGGCCGGTCTGGCGCTGCTGGGTGCAGGCGTGGTGATTGCACCGCAGCTGGCGATGCCGGTTCCGGGCGTGCTGGCTACCGTGGCTGGCACGTTGATGCTGCTGGCGAGTGTGTCGGCGCCGGGTACATCGCGCATCGGCCGCGCATTGGGGTGCGCGCCGCTGGCGTATCTGGGCAGGCTGTCCTATTCGCTGTACCTGTGGCATTGGCCGCTGCTGGTGCTGCTGCGCTGGACCTGCGGCCTGCACGGTGCTGCGCTGTGGCTGTATCCGGTACTGCTGCTGGCGGTGTCGGCCGCGTCCTACCACTTCATCGAGCGCCCGCTGCGCAGTGCGGCGCCGCTGCTGCGGCTGGCACCGGCCAAGGTGCTGGCGATGGGGCTGCCAGTGGTCGCGCTATGCGGCGCAGGCGCGTGGGCTACGGTGGAATACCACGAGCAGATCTCGCTCAGCGTTACCCGCGATGGCTACGCATGGCAGGCGCGTCGCTATCCCGCATGGCGGTCGCTGGAGCCGGTGAGCGCGCCGGCGCTCGAAGGGCGGCGCCTGTTCGTGGTGGGGGATTCGCATGCGGCGGCCTACCGCACCATGACCAGCATGGTCGCGCGCCAGACCGGCATGGAGATGCGCCAGGATGACCGCGGTGGTTGCAGCTTCGTCAATCTACTGCGGGCCAGCCCGGCCGACTGTCGGGACTTCATTGAAAACGCATTGTCGAATATCGAGCGTGAGGCGCGTCCGGGTGACATCGTGCTGCTGGCAGCATTGCGCATGCCGGAGCTGCGTGGGTTCGATTGGCAGCGCCAGGATGCACAACAGATCTATCAACAGCTGTTGGACGAGCGCACCCCGGCCCATGCACAGGCCGCGCGTGACGAGGCTGATCGTGTTCTTGGGCGTTTGCAGGAGCTGGCCGTGCACGTGGTTGTGGATGCACCGCTGCCGTTGTTCAAGGCCGGGGCCTACCGTTGTTCGGATTGGTTCAACCGCCGCAATCCTGCCTGTGCCGGTGGCCTGAGCATGCCGCGTGCCGATCTGGAAAGGCTGCGCGCGCCGCAGATGGCGTTGCTGGCCGAGCTGGCGGCGCGCTATCCATGGCTCACGGTGTGGGACCCGCTACCGTTGCTGTGCGGGCCGCAGACCTGCTCGGCGGTGGAAGAGGGTGAACCGCTGTTCTTCGACAATGATCACCTGAGTGGGCATGGCAACCGCGTGCTGCTGCCCAGCTTCCGGCAGACGCTGATCGATAGTGCAAGCGACAAGTCCTTGTAGAGCCGAGCCCACGCTCGGCTTGCCACGCGCAGCGCGGGCTTGATCGGGACCGGGTCGACGAGCAGCCGAGCATGGGCTCGGCCCTAAAGGAGTGCACGCGGCCTATGCCAGCGGCAGCACCTTGCCTGGATTGAGGATGCCGTCCGGGTCCAGCGCGGCCTTGATCGCGCGCATCGTCGCCAGCGTGGCCGGGCTGAACGCCTGGGCCATGAAATCGCGCTTGGCCAAACCAATGCCATGCTCGCCGGACAGCGTGCCGCCCAGTGACAGCGTCAGTTCGAAGATCTTCGGCAGTGCGGCATGCGCGCGTGCGTTCTCGTCGGCGTCGTCCGGGTGGTAAAGAATGTTGACGTGCAGGTTGCCGTTGCCAGCGTGACCGAAGGTGACGATGGTCAGCGTGTAGTCGCGCGCCAATGCCTGTACACCGGCCACCAGTTCCGGAATGCGCGACACTGGCACCACCACGTCTTCATTGATCTTGCCGGGCGCGACCGTCCGCAGTGCCGGCGACAGCGCCTTGCGCGCCGCCCACAGCTGGTCGCGCGCGCGGCCTTCCATCGCCACGTCCAGCTCGATCATGCCGTCGCCTTCGGCGGCGCTGGCCAATGCCTGCAACAGATAGGGCAGGGTGTCGTGGTCACCATCGGCCTCGACCAGCAGCATCGCACCGGCCTCCGGAACATCGGCGCCATTGAGCCGCAGCAGCTCCAGGCTGCGTGCGTCCATGAATTCCAGGCGGGTGGGTACCACCGGCTGCGACATCAACCGCGACACGGCGGCTGCGGCGGCATCCGCATCGCGGTACAACACGCGCAGCCCGGCCTGGCTGACCGGCAGCGGAGTGAGCTTGAGGGTGGCTTCCACGATCAGCGCCAGCGTGCCTTCGCTGCCCACCAGCAGGTGGGTGAGGTCGTAGCCGGTGGAATCCTTGGTGTAGGCACCACCGCAGCGGATCACCTCGCCGGTGCCGGTGACGGCGACCAGACCGAGTACGTTGTCGCGGCTGGTGCCGTACTTCACCGCGCGCGGGCCACCGGCGTTGCAGGCCAGGTTGCCACCCACGCTGCAGATCTCCGCGCTGGATGGGTCCGGTGCCCAGAACAGGCCATGTGGCGCCAGCGCCTGCTGCAGCGTTCCATTGAGCACGCCGGGCTGCACCACGGCGCAGCGATCACCGGCACGGATCTCCACGATGCGGTCCATGCGGGTGAACGACAACACGATGCTGCCCGGCAACGGCACGGCTGCACCGGTGGTGCCGGTGCCGGCGCCGCGCGCGACCAGCGCTACGCCATGCACGCGACAGGCACGCACCAGTGCCTGCACCTGTTCGACGCTGGCGGGCAGCGCGACGGCAGCGGGGCGCTGGTGGCGCCACGAGTTGTCCTGCGCGTTCGCCTCCAGCGCGTTGTCATCCATGCGCCAGCCCTCCGCGCCCAGCAGGGCAGACAGTTCGGCAATCAATGCGGCGGGCAGGGCAGTACTCATGACAGATCTCGTGGGGCAGCAGGAGCGGGTTGGATCAGTTTCCAGGCAACAACGGCGCCGGCCAGCGGCAGCCAGACCCAGCGCAGTTCAGAGAGCAGGGTAGCGATGCCGCGCGCGCTGAAGAACTGCGGGGCAAACGGTGAAACGCGGATCGGCCGCCACGGGGCGAAGAAGCGCTGTTCGCTCCACGGCCAGGCCAGGGCAACGCCAAGGCCGCCGGAGGTCATGGCGTCGAGCAGGGGATGGCTGGCCGCGCAGATGAAGACGAACACGGTGGCTTGCATGGTCGATGCCACCGTTGGCCGCGCCTTGGTAGGTGCCAACCTGGGTTGGCACAATGCAGACCACAACGCCGCCAATGCGGCCAACACCCCGGCAAACAACAACGAATGGCTGGCACCGCGATGGCCGAACGCATCGGCATAGGGAATATGCAGGGCAAAGGCCAGTACATCGGCATCGGGCAGCATCGCGGCGACCACACCGGCGGCCAGCAGCCATGCCGGAATGCGGCCACGATCCGCGGCGCACCACAGCGCCAGAGGCACAGCGGCATGGGTGATGATCGAAGGCATCAGTCACGCACCATGGTCGTGCCGGCCAGGCTGCGCTCTGGTAGCTGCCAACCTTGGTTGGCACAGAAGCGCCGACCAAGGTCGGCCTCTACCAAAGCAAACGGTAGCCATCAGCAATCATCCAACCGGAACGCATCGCGCAGCCACTGCAACTGCGGCGGCTCGCCCGTAGCTTCCACCACATCAAAGCGGCACGGCGCATCGGCCAGCGCGGGATGGTCCTGCAGGTACAACAATGCGGCATGTGCCAGGCGCCGACACTTGCGCACATCCACCGAGGCCGCGCTGCCACCGAAATCAGATCGCGCGCGGTAGCGCACCTCCACGAACACCACGGTGCCGGCGTCGTCCATCACCAGGTCCAGCTCACCGCCACGATAACGCACGTTGCGCGCACGCGGCTGCAGTCCGGCCCGTTGCAGATGCTGCTCGGCGGCGGCTTCCACCGCCGAGCCCCGTTGGCTGCGCTCAGCGACCACCGACGATCGGCATCGGCCGGCCGCCATTGAAGGTGGACCAGGCCGGCTGGCGCAGGATGTTGCCGTTGCTGTCCAGGAACAGGGTGCCGGTGGCACCGTCCAGGCCACCTTCGTTGGACAGCTTGTCCAGGTAGGCGGTGATCTTCCAGGCATCGGCGCCGAAGGCGAACAGGCGGCCGGCCGCACCGCGTGCGCTGGGCAGGGTGCTGGCGACCTGGCTGGCCGACGGCAGGCCCGACACGCTGCGCACGTTCCAGGCTTCGTTCGGGTAGACGATGCCGTCCAGCGCCACGTCTTCTTCCATCTTGCCGCTGCCGACGGTCAGCTGCGAGGTGCCGACGCGGGTGGCGCCACCGGCACCGGCCAGCGCCAGCTGCGGCGCCAGCAGGCGAGCCTGCGGGGCGCGCACGGCGAGGAACACGGCATCGACCTGGCCGGCATTGCGCACCTGCGCACCGACATCGCCAACCGCATCGCTGACGCCGACCGTGGCCACCACCTGGCCGCCGCGCTGGGCGAAGCGCTGGGCGAAGGCGGCGGCGGCACGGCGACCGGTATCGTCGGCGCTGTTGATCACCAGCGCCTTGCCGCGCTCGCGGCCACGCAGGTATTCGGCGGCGACGATGCCGTCGTCTTCCGGCGCCAGCGAGAAACCGGCGCTGCCGGCCGGCGGCGCGTCCTTGCCACGGTTCAGTGCCAGCACCGGCACCTGCAGCTGCTGGCGGCCGTACACCGCGTCCACTTCGTCGCGGCCCAGCGGACCGACCACGAAGTCGGCACCGGAGGCGACGGCCTTGTCATATGCGGCCAGCGCACCGGCCGGGGTACCGGCGGTGTCGATGAAGTTGATGTCCGGGCGGCGGCGGGTCTCGCCGTAGTAGGCGGCGAGCAGGCCATCGCGCACCGGCTGCGCGGCGGTGGCCAGGCGGCCGCTGAGCGGCAGCAGCACGGCCAGCTTGGCCGGCGGGCGGTAACCGTCGCTCATCGCCGGCGGGCGCTTGCTGGTATCGAACTGGGCGGCGCCGTCGCGGTCGAACGGGCGCGGCAGCGGCAGGCCGCGTGCGATCAGCGCACGGCCAGCGAAGTTGTACAGCGGGTCGTTGGCCGGCAGGGCGGCGGCACGGCTGCGCAGGGTAGCGTCGTCGAGCGTGCCGAGCAGGCCGGCAATGGCGGCCTGGTTTTCGCTGCGGGCGCTGCCGGTCAGGCTGGCGTGCGCGCGGGCGCGCTCGGCGGCGGCGCCGAAGCTGTCGCCGGTGCCTTGCAGGGCATTCGCGCGTGCCACGTACCAGCGCGTGCGCAGGGCCGGCAGTACGTTGTCGCCGCTGTCCTTCAGCAGTGCCAGCGCCTGCGCCGGCTGCTTGTCGGCCAGTGCCAGCTCGGCGCCGGTCAGCTGGTAGCGCTGCAGGCTGGCGCCGGTCAGCTGGCGGGCGGTGAGCTGGCCCAGCAGGCTGCGCGCGCGGGCACTGTCGCCGGCCAGGTTCCAGGCCCAGGCCGCATCGGCCAGGGCATTGGCGCGGGCACCGCCACGCAGGGTGGCGGCCAGGCCTTCCAGCTGCAATGCGGCGTCGCGCGGCTTGCCCTGTTCGATCAGCGCCAGCGCCTGGCTCTGGGCCGGCGATTCGGGCGCGCTGGTCAGGCTGGTGGTGGCGCAGCCGGCCAGCAGCATCAGCGACAACGACAGGGCGGAGATCCGTGCGGCGGGCTTGTTCATGATCGGGTCCATGCGATGAGGGCAGCGGCCTTGGCCGGGTACACGCTACGATTCTACCCTTGCCCCGTGAGTACCGCTGAAATGAGTGTCCCAACCCTGTACGTCGTCGCCACCCCGATCGGCAACCTGGCCGATCTGAGCCCGCGCGCGCAGGAGGTGCTGCGCTCGGTGGCGGCCATCTGTGCCGAGGACACCCGCCGCAGCGGCCAGCTGTTGTCCCATTTCGGCATCCAGCAGCCGCTGGTGGCCCTGCACGAACACAATGAAGAGGCCCTGTCGCAGCGCCTGGTGTCGCGCCTGCAGGCGGGCGAGTCGCTGGCGCTGGTGAGCGATGCGGGCACCCCACTGGTCAGTGACCCCGGCTTCCGCCTGGTGCGTGCTGCCCGTGCGGCCGGCATCAAGGTCAGCCCGATTCCCGGTGCCTGCGCCGCCATCGCCGCGCTGAGCGTGGCCGGTCTGCCCAGCGACCGCTTCAGCTTCGAAGGCTTCCTGCCGGCCAAGGCCAGCGGCCGCCGCGACCGCCTGCAGGCGTTGGCCGGCGAAGTGCGCACGATGGTGTTCTATGAATCCTCGCACCGCATCGCCGAATCGCTGGCGGACATGGCGGCGATCTTCGGCGGCGAGCGCCCGGCGGTGCTGGCACGCGAGCTGACCAAGCTGTTCGAGACCGTGCTTGATGGTGATCTGGCGGGGCTGCTGGCCAAGGTGGAAGCCGACGAGAACCAGCGCAAGGGCGAGTTCGTGGTGATGGTGCAGGGTGCTGGTGACGACGAGGAAGCGCAGCTGGCGCATGGTCGCCGCGTCTACGCGAAGCTGAGCGAGCACCTGCCGCCGTCGACCGCCGCCAAGCTCGCCGCCGAGTTGACCGGTGCACCGCGCAAGGCGTTGTACGGGAGTTGATGGATCGTGCGGACCAAGGTCCGCACCCACCAGATCGGAATCTGCACCCACCAGGGCAGCGACATCGGTAGATCCACGCCATGCGTGGATGGATGAACCGGACGCCGCGATCGGCACGGCAGGAAGGACGTGCGTGCGCTAGAATATGCGCTGGCGGAGCCGGCCAGACAGTCGCGTCATCCCTTCGGGGGTGCCGAGGAAAGTCCGGGCTCCATAGGGCAAGGTGCCAGGTAACGCCTGGGCGGCGCAAGCCGACGGAAAGTGCAACAGAAAGATACCGCCTACGTCTTCTTCGGAAGGCCGGTAAGGGTGAAATGGTGCGGTAAGAGCGCACCGCGAGTCTGGCAACAGACCGGCACGGCAAACCCCACCTGGAGCAAGACCAAATAGGGATCCTTTGGCGCGGCCCGCGTTGGATCCGGGTAGGTTGCTTGAGCGTTGCGGTGACGTAACGCCTAGAGGAATGACTGTCCACGACAGAACCCGGCTTATCGGCCGGCTCCGCCTCTTTCTTCTACATGCGTGCTTCCATATGCGTGAACCGCGCATCGGTAGTGCCGGCCGCTGGCCGGCAGCTTCACGCTGCCAGCAGCGGCGGACAGAATACCGGCTAGCGGCCGGCACTACCTCGACGTCGCGCGGTCCTCAACCCGGCGTACGGTACTGCCCGGCGGAGATGAACTGCTCGAACCGTTCACACCACACCACCACGGTGGTGTAGTCGTCCACGTCCACGTTCGCAGGCACCTCCACCAGGAAGCGGTTGAAGGTCTTCACCTCGCCGATGCGCTGGGCCTGCGCCTTGATCTTCAGGAAATCGGCCTTGTTGTCGACAAAGTCGCGGACCAGGTAGACCTTGTAGTCCGGCCCCGGGCCCATCTTGCCGTCGAACGCGACCTGGCGGGTGCTGACGCTGACGTTGCCTTCGGCCCAGTGCACCGCGTCGCTGCCCTTGAGGTGGCGACGGAAGGTGGTGTGGTAGCGGGCTTCGGCCATGGCGGCCTGCACCTGTGCGACCGGCGGGTCGTCGGGGGCGATCAGGATCGGCAGCAGGTAGATGCCCAGGCCGAAGCCCAGGCCGAGGGCGAGCAGGTGGGTGGCGGCAAGTACAAGAACACGGCGCATCGATGACTCCCTGTGGATCGGTGGGGCGCGCGGCAGGACCGCGCCGGGTCATCGTGTGGCGTGTGTGCAGACATTTATAGACACAGAAAACAGGTACAGGGTCAGAAATCGACCTGGCTCTGGCCAAGTGCGACGCCCTGTGGGCCGAAGCGGCGCTCGTGGATCTCGCCGTGGCCATCGGCGTCGATCAGCAGCACGGTGCTGGCGCGGGTGCCGTAATCGTCGCCGCGGATGAAGGCCGGGCTCAGCCAGCGCTCGCGTTCCAGGCCGATGCCGGTGTCGGGCAGGTCGCTGTCGGCGGGGCGGTGTTCGTCGGCCAGGGCCTTCCAGAGCGGGGCCAGGTCCTCATCGCCGGCCTGCAGCCACGCCGACAGCGCAGCCATCAACCTGCGGGTCTTCGGCCAGGGCGCGTCCAGCGCGCCGTTGGACATGCCATGCACACCCGGGCCCAGGCTCTGGCGCTCGGCGGGGTGGTTGCCGAGGTACTCCAGGCTGTCGCCATCGGCCAGCAGCAGGTTGAAGGGTGCATACGCGCCCGCCACGGTGGCCAGCCGGTCGATATGCACGGCGGCGGAGTCGCGGCCGCGCAGGAAGTCGGCCACCAGTGCACCCCGGGACGGGCCGGTCTGTGCGGCCAGCGGATCACGGACATTGGTGACCACGGCCGTGCGGCCGCCGGCGCCGACGCCGGCCCAGCCACCGCCGGAGCGCAGGTCGCGCCCTCCGATGACGGAGGTCTCATCCTGCCAGGGGGCCAGCGCCGCGGTCGGGCGGGCGTGGAACTCATCACGGTTGCCGGTCATCACCAGCCGCCAGCGCGGGTGGTGCATCCAGCCAAGAGCGAGCAGGCACATGGCCTCATTGTGCATCGTTTGCGCAGTCCGGCGGCGTTTCCGGCCGGTTCCGGATGAATGCGCGGGCGATGTTTCACGCCTTGTCCACAGCCCTGAACTTCCGTTCAATCTCAAAAATTGAGACGGATCAGCAACTTGTGGATAAGCCTTGAACAATTCTCTAAAGGTTGTTGCAAGCCATTGATGCGGCTGGCGATTTCCCCGCTGAAAAGTTGTTGACAACCCTTCGGCCGCTGCTAAGGTGGGCATCAGAGGGAAATCCGGGTGTTTTGTGGGTTTTCGTGGTTCAATGTTTCACCGGGCGAAGGATAGGTGCACGCGTCGTGTTCCAGGGCGAGACGGCCATCACAGTTGACGATAAAGGGCGCATGGCGGTTCCCACCGCTTACCGCGACCTCGTCGCGCGCGCCAGCAACAACCGTCTCGTGCTGACCTACAACCCGTTCGAAGCCGGCTGCCTGTGGCTGTATGCAGAGTCGGAATGGGAGCGGGTCCGCGACGACGTCATGTCCAAGCCCAACACCCAGCGCGTCGTGCGCCTGTTGCAGCAGAAGCTGGTCGGCTCGGCCGCCCATCTGGAACTGGACGGCAACGGTCGCATCAGCATCCCCGCCAGCCACCGCGGTGCGGTGGGCATTGAGAAGAAGGCGGTATTGCTCGGTATGGGCGACAAGTTCGAATTGTGGAGCGAGCAGGCGCATCGGGCCCTGATCCAGCAGACGTTGTCTGACGAGGATCTGGGTGATGGGTTGCTCGACCTGAAGTTGTGAGCCGGGGTGCCCGGATGCGCCCAGAAGCGCAGACCGGTCACCTTCCGGTGTCGCAGTCGCCGGCGGTGCACCTGCCGGTCCTGTACACCCAGGTCCTTGAAGGCCTGAGGGTGATCGAAAACGGACGTTATCTGGATGGCACGTTCGGTCGTGGCGGTCATGCACGTGGCGTGCTCACCCAGCTCGGTCCCGAGGGGCGCCTGCTGGTCATGGACAAGGATCCGGAAGCCATCGCCGTTGCCGAGCGCGATTTCGCGCCGGACCCGCGCGTGTCCATCTTCCGTGGCAGCTTCGCCCAGCTGCTGCAGTGGGATGCGACGGCCGAAGGCCTGGACGGCGTGCTGTTCGACCTGGGCGTGTCGTCGCCGCAGCTGGACGTGGCCGAACGTGGCTTCAGCTTCGGCAAGGACGGCCCGCTGGACATGCGCATGGACCCGGACAGCGGTGAAAGCGCCGCGCAGTGGATCAACCGCGTGGAAGAGCGCGAAATTGCCGACGTGCTGTGGACCTATGGCGAAGAACGCCAGAGCCGCCGCATCGCCCGTGCCATCGTGGCCCGCCGTGAGAAGCAGCCCTTCTCCCGCACCGCCGAACTGGCCGAGCTGATCGCCTCGGTGATGCCGCGTGGGAAAGACAAGATCCACCCGGCCACGCGCAGCTTCCAGGCCATCCGCATCCACATCAACCGCGAGCTGGCCGATCTGGAAGCCGGGCTCGATGCGGCCGTGGAACGGCTCAAGCCCGGTGGCCGGCTGGCGGTGATCAGCTTCCATTCGCTGGAAGACCGCATCGTCAAGCAGTACATGAACCGCCTGGCCAAGGCGCCGCCGGCCAACCGCCGCCTGCCTGAGGCGGTGGCGTTCGTGCCGACGCTGGACCTGATCGGCGGTGCCATCAAGGCTACCGACGAGGAACTGGCCGCCAACCCGCGTGCGCGCAGCGCCGTGCTGCGCGTGGCGCAGAAGCGGGAGGCCGACGCATGAGCCGGCTGCTGCTGATCATCCTGCTGGCGTCCACCGTGGCCTCGGCGATCGGCGTCGTGTTCGTGCGTCACCGTCATCGGCAGACGTTCATCGAACTGTCGCGCGCCGAGCGCAAGCGCGATGACATCAACCTGGAATTCGGCCGCCTGCAGCTGGAGCAGGCGACCCTGGCCGAAGCCAACCGTGTCGATCGCATCGCCCGCGAGAAGCTCGGCATGAAGTTCCCCGAGGCCGCCGATATCGTGGTGGTGCGCCCATGAGCAAGGCCGGCCGCAACCGCCCGCGCAATGCCTTCAACCTGCGCCAGCGCCTGCGCTGGGTCGCGCTGGCGCTCGGTCTGTGCTCGGTGTCGCTGGTCGGCCGCGCGGCCTATGTGCAGATCATCAACAGCGACTTCTACCAGCGCCAGGGCGAGGCCCGTTACCTGCGCGAGCTGCCGATCAAGACCTCGCGCGGCATGATCACCGACCGCAACGGCGAGCCGCTGGCGGTATCCACGCCGGTCGCCTCGATCTGGGTCAATCCGCAGGACCTGCTGCGTTCGCCCGAGCGCATCCCGGAGCTGGCCCAGGCGGTCGGCATGTCGGTGGATGAGCTGAGCAGCCGCCTGTCGCAGAAGTCGGACAAGGAATTCATGTACCTGCGCCGCCGGATCAATCCGGACGAGGCAGAGAAGGTGGTCGCGCTGAAGATTCCGGGCGTGGCCGCGCAGCGCGAGTTCCGCCGCTTCTACCCGCAGGGTGAAGCGATGGCGCACGTGCTGGGCTTCACCAACATCGACGACCGCGGCCAGGAAGGTCTGGAGCTGGCGTTCGACGAATGGTTGCGCGGCAAGGCCGGTGCGAAGCGGGTGATCCGCAACCGCAAGGGCGAGACCGTCGAGAGCGACCTGCTGCGCGCCGCCGAGCCGGGCAAGGACCTGACCCTCAGCATCGACCGCCGCATCCAGTACCTGGCGTTCAAGGAACTGCGCAACGCGCTGGTGGCCAACAAGGCAGCGGGCGGTTCGATGGTGATCATGGACGTGACCACCGGCGAGATCCTGGCCATGGTCAACCTGCCGACCTACAACCCGAATTCGCTGACCGGCGCGCTGCCCGATGCGCGCCGCAACCGTGCGGTGACCGACCTGGTCGAGCCGGGTTCGACGATGAAGCCGTTGACCATCGCTACCGCGCTGCAGGCCGGTGCGGTGACCAAGGACACCATCATCGATACCAATCCGGGTTACATGACCCTGGGCCGCTTCACCATCCGTGACGTGCCGCGCAACAATGGCGTGCTGAACGTGACTGGCGTGATCACCCGCAGTTCGAACGTGGGTGCGGCCAAGGTCGCGGCGAAGATGCCGGACCAGGTGTTCTACGACGGCGTGCGCCGCTTTGGTTATGGCTCGGTACCGCACAGCGGTTTCCCCGGTGAATCCGGCGGCGTGGTCCTGCGCCCGGCGCGCTGGTCGGGTACCACCAAGACCACGATGTCCTACGGCTACGGCCTGAACGTGACGCCGCTGCAGATCGCTACCGCCTATTCGGCACTGGCCAACGGCGGTCGTCTGATCGCGCCGACCTTCGTCAAGGGCCAGCGCAACGAAGGCCAGCAGATCATCGACGAGAACGTCGCCAGGCAGGTGGTGGCGATGATGGAAACCGTGGTCACCCAGGGCGGCGCCAAGCAGGCGGCGGTGCTGGGCTATCGCGTGGCCGGCAAGACCGGTACTGCGCGCAAGGCCGGCCCGGGTGGTTACGAGCGGGGCCATTACAACGCGCTGTTCGCTGGCGTGGTACCGGCCACCAACCCGCGCTTCGCCACCGTCATCGTCATCAACGATCCGCAGGCCGGCAAGTTCTACGGTGGCCTGGTGTCGGCGCCGGTCTACCACAACGTGATGGAAGGCACCCTGCGCCTGATGGACGTGCCATTGGACGACCTGCAGTCGTGGCTGGCCGCACAGCAGTCCGGCAAGGTCGGCCACTCGGCCTCGATCCTGCCTGCGCCGCCGGCCGAGACCGCGCTGCCGGTGGATGCCGCCGCTGAATTCGATGCTGCGCTGCCGAGCGCGCACGCCCAGACGCCGCCCACTACGGGAGGCACGCAATGAGTCCTTCGATGTTGCTTTCGCAGTTGCTTCCGGACGTTGCCCTTGCAGGGCACGACCCCGTTCTGACCGGCCTGGTGCTGGACAGCCGCGCCGTGCGTCCCGGCAATGCCTTCGTCGCCATCGCCGGTTTCGGCGCGCATGGCCTGGGCTTTGTCGAGCAGGCCCGCGCCGCCGGTGCCAGCGTCATCCTGTTTGAACCGCCGGCGCCTGCCGAACTGCCGGCACCGGCCGATGCGATCGCCGTGCCGGGCCTGCGCGCACGCATGGGTGCGATGGCCGACCAGTTCCATGGCGCGCCGTCGCGGTCGATGGCGATGGTCGGTGTCACCGGCACCAACGGCAAGACCTCCACCGTGCAGCTGCTGGCCCAGGCCTGGCACCTGCTCGGTACGCCCAGTGGCAGTATCGGCACGCTGGGCGCCGGACTTTATGGTGCGGTCGAGCCGACCGGCTTCACCACGCCGCTGGTGCTGCAGATGCATGCGCTGCTGGCGCAGCTGCGCGACGCCGGTGCGCGCGCGGTGGCGATGGAAGTCAGCTCGCATGCGCTGGACCAGGGTCGCGTGGATGCCGTGCACTACGACGTGGCGGTGTTCACCAACCTCACCCGCGACCATCTGGACTACCACGGCGACATGGCCAGCTACGGCGCGGCCAAGGCGCGGCTGTTCCACCGTCCGGGCCTGAAGGCCGCGGTGATCAATCTGGACGACGCGTTCGGCGGCCAGCTGTTCGCCGGCCTGCCGGCGGGCGTGCAGCCGATCGGCCTGAGCTCGCGCGGTGCCACCGACGCCAGCGTGCGCGCCGAGGCGCTGCAGCTGGATGGCCGTGGCATTGCCTTCGAACTGGTTATCGACGGCCAGCGCGCGGCGGTGCAGTCGCCGCTGCTGGGCCGCTTCAACGTGGACAACCTGCTGGCGGTGGCCGGTACCCTGCATGCGCAGGGCCAGCCGCTGCCGCGCATCGCCGAAGTACTGTCGGCGCTGCAGCCGATCCGTGGCCGCATGAACCGCCTGGGCGGCGAAGACGGCCTGCCGACCGTGGTGGTCGACTACGCACACACCCCGGACGCGCTGGAACAGGCGCTGGACAGCCTGCATGGCCACCTGCAGGGCACGCTGTTCTGCGTGTTCGGCTGCGGCGGCGAGCGTGATACCGGCAAGCGCCCGCAGATGGCGGCCATTGCCGAGCGTCTGGCCAACCAGGTCATCGTCACCGACGACAACCCGCGTGGCGAGGATGGCGACGTGATCGTGGCCGACATCCTGGCCGGCTTCACCGATGCCTCCGCCGTGACCGTGCAGCGCAGCCGCGCGCGTGCGATCGGCCTGGCGGTGAAGCGTGCCGGTGCCGGTGACATCATCCTGATCGCTGGCAAGGGCCACGAGCCGTACCAGGAAGTGAATGGCGTGCGCCATGACTTCGACGACACCGAAGTGGCCGCCGCTGCACTGGCGGCCAAGGCCGGTGTACTAGAGGCGCAGGCCGGGGAGGGCACCGCATGAAGCGCACCCTGCTTTCGCTGATCGCACACTGGGCCGGCGGTGAGATCCACGGCGACGACGTGGCCATCGATGCGGTCAGCAATGACACCCGCAGCCTCGGCCCGGGCAGCCTGTATGTGGCGCTGCGCGGCGAGCGTTTCGACGGCCATGACTTTGCCGCCGACGCGCAGGCGCGCGGTGCCAGCGCACTGCTGGTCGAGCGCCTGCTGCCGATCGAACTGCCACAGGTGCTGGTGGCCGACAGCGAACTGGCACTGGCGAAGATCGCCACCGGCATGCAGCGCGACCGCGGCACCGAGGTGTTCGCGATCACCGGCAGCAACGGCAAGACCAGCGTGAAGAGCCTGCTGCTGTCGATCCTGCAGCAGGTGGCACAGCACGCCCACAAGGTGGTCTACGCCAACCCGGGCAACCGCAACAACGAGATCGGCCTGCCGCTGGCGGTGATCGATGCGGCGGAAGATGCCGACTACGCCGTCTACGAGATGGGCGCCGGCAAGCCGGGCGATATCGCCTATCTGACCGACATCGCCCGCCCGCGCTATGCGCTGGTCAACAACATTGCCCCGGCGCACCTCGAACGCATGGGCAGCCTGCTCGGCGTGGCGGTGACCAAGGGCGCGATCTATGCAGCGCTGCCGGCCGATGGCGTGGCGGTGATCAATGTGGACGATGCCTACGGCCGCTGGTTCGAACAGCATTTCGTCGGCACCCCGCCGCGTTGCCGCGTGCTGCGCTACGGCCTTGAACATACCGCCGAGGTGACCGCGCGCGACATCCGCGCCGGCGCGCAGGGCAGCCAGTTCACCCTGGTCGCACCGAGCGGCGAAGCCCGCGTGGTGCTCGGCCTGCCCGGTCGCCACAACGTCAGCAATGCGCTGGCCGCCGCCAGCCTGGCGCTGGCCGCCGGTGTCGACCTGGCGCTGATCGCGACCGGCCTGGCCGAAGCGCAGCCGGTGCCGGGCCGCCAGATTGCCCATCAGCTGCGCAATGGCGCGGTGCTGGTGGACGACAGCTACAACGCCAACCCCGGTTCGCTGGCTGCGGCCATCGACGCCCTGGCCGCCGCGCCGGAAGAGGGCTGGCTGGTGCTGGGCGACATGCGCGAGCTGGGTCCGGACGGCGAGGCGCTGCATGCGCAGGCCGGCATCCGTGCACGCGCCGCCGGCCTGAAGCGGTTGTATGCACTGGGTCCGCTCAGTGCCGCCGCTGCGGCCGCCTTCGGTGAAGGCGGACGCCATTTCGATACCCATGGTGCGCTGTCACAGGCGCTGCAGGACGAGTTGCACGCTGGTGTGCGCTGCCTGGTCAAGGGTTCCCGTGGCAGTGCCATGGACCTGATCGTCAAAGCGCTGCTGGCGCAAGGAGAGGAATCCCCGCATGTTGTATGAACTGGCTCGATGGTTGCAGCAGTTGGAGAGCCTGTTCGGGCTGTTCAACTACCAGACGTTCCGCGCCATCCTTGCCGCGCTGACGGCCCTGTTCCTGTCGCTGTGGCTTGGCCCGGCGATGATCCGCAAGCTTGCCCAGTTCAAGGGCGGCCAGCCGATCCGCAAGGACGGTCCGCAGACCCATTTCTCCAAGGCCGGCACGCCGACCATGGGCGGTTCGCTGATCCTGCTCACCATCACCCTGTCGGTGCTGATGTGGGCCGACCTGCGCAACCGCTACGTGTGGCTGGTGCTGGCGGTGATGCTGTGCTTCGGCGCCATCGGCTGGTATGACGACTGGATCAAGATCGTCCGCCGCGACCCGAACGGCCTGAAGTCGCGCTGGAAATACCTGCTGCAGTCGATCTTCGGCCTGGCTGCTGGCCTGTTCCTGTTCTACACGGCCGACGTGCCGGCGGCGCTGACCTTCTACATCCCGATGTTCAAGTCGGTGGCGTTGCCGCTGGCCGGCATCGGCTTCGTGGCCATCGCCTACTTCTGGATCGTCGGCTTCTCCAACGCGGTGAACCTGACCGACGGCCTGGACGGCCTGGCGATCATGCCCACCGTGCTGGTGGCCTGCGCGCTGGGCGTGTTCGCGTATGCCTCGGGCAACGTGGTATTCGCCAACTACCTGCAGATTCCGCAGATTCCGGGCGCCGGCGAGCTGGTCATCATCTGTGCGGCCATCGCCGGTGCGGGCCTCGGCTTCCTGTGGTTCAACACCTATCCGGCCATGGTCTTCATGGGCGACATCGGCGCGCTGGCGCTGGGCGCGGTGCTGGGCACGATCGCGGTGATCACCCGCCAGGAACTGGTGCTCGTGATCATGGGCGGCGTATTCGTCATCGAAACACTGTCGGTGATGATCCAGGTGGCCTCGTTCAAGCTGACCGGCAAGCGCGTGTTCCGCATGGCGCCGATCCACCACCATTTCGAACTGAAGGGCTGGCCCGAGCCGCGCGTGATCGTGCGCTTCTGGATCATCTCCGTCGTGCTCGTGCTGATCGGCCTGGCCACGTTGAAGGTGCGCTGAGATGAACGACCTGTCCCGCCAGGCAACACGCCTTGAAGCCATCGAAGGCAGCTACGACAAGTGGCTGCTGGGCGCGATCATCGCGCTCACCGGCGTGGGCGTGGTGATGGTGGCGTCCAGCTCGATCGCCTTGATGAGCAGTCCGTTCTACTACCTCAACCGCCACCTGATCTTCCTGGCGGTGGGTATCGTGCTGGCGGTCATCGCCGCCCGCACTGAACTGAAGTCCATCGAGCAGTACAACCAGATGCTGCTGCTGGGCTGCTTCGTGCTGCTGCTGGCGGTGTTCGCACCGGGCCTGGGCAGCACGGTCAACGGTGCGCGCCGCTGGATCAACCTGGGCATCTCCAAGTTCCAGACGGTCGAAGCGGTGAAAGTGCTCTACATCGTCTGGCTGTCCAGCTACCTGGTGCGTTTCCGCGACGAGGTCAATGCGACCTGGCCGGCGATGCTCAAGCCGCTGGGCGTGGCCGGGGCGCTGGTGGTGCTGCTGCTGCTGCAGCCGGACTTCGGCTCGTCCACCCTGCTGCTGGCGATCACCGCCGGCATGCTGGTGCTGGGCGGGGTGAACATGCCGCGCATGTCGATGCCGGTGATCATCGGCCTGGTCGGCATGAGCGCACTGGCGATCATCGAGCCGTACCGCATGCGCCGCATCACGTCCTTCCTGGACCCATGGGCCGACCAGCAGGGCGACGGCTACCAGCTGTCCAACGCGCTGATGGCGGTGGGCCGTGGCGAGTGGACCGGCGTCGGCCTGGGCAACTCGGTGCAGAAGCTGTACTACCTGCCCGAAGCGCATACCGACTTCATCTTCTCGGTCACCGCCGAGGAATTCGGCTTCCTGGGCACCTGCGTGATCGTGGCCCTGTACGCGCTGCTGGTCGGCCGGACCTTCTGGCTGGGCATGCGCTGCGTGGAGATGAAGCGGCACTTCTCCGGCTACATCGCCTTCGGCATCGGCCTGTGGATCAGCATGCAGACCTTCGTTTCGATCGGCGTGAACCTGGGCATCCTGCCGACCAAGGGCCTGACCCTGCCGCTGATCTCTTCCGGCGGCTCGTCGGTGCTGATGACCTGCGTGGCGATGGGCCTGCTGCTGCGCGTGTCCTATGAACTCAAGCGCGCCGAGCGCCGCCAGGCCGTGCGCATCGGCGGCACCGAAGACGCCGCTGCCGAGCCGAGCGACGAGCCGGCCGCGCCGGTGGCCGCCAGCGTACCGATGAGCGCCGAGCCGGTGGCTGCTGCAGCGAACGCTGCACGCGGTACCAGTCGCCTGCAGTCGCGCATCGAACCGACCTTCGGGAGGCTGTCATGAGCGCAGCCACCGACAACGTGCGCCCGGTGATGATCCTGGCCGGTGGCACCGGCGGCCACATCTTCCCCGGCCTGGCCGTGGCCCGCGTGCTGCGCGCACGCGGCGTGCCGGTCACCTGGATGGGCGCAGACGGCGCGATGGAAACCCGTCTGGTGCCGCAGCACGACATTCCGATCGACACCCTGGCCATCACCGGCCTGCGCGGCAAGGGCAAGCTGGCCCTGCTGGGTGCGCCGTGGCGGCTGATGCGCGCGTTGCGCGCGGCCGGCATGATCATCCGCAAGCGCCAGCCGCGTGCGGTGGTCGCCTTCGGTGGCTTCGCCTCCGGTCCCGGTGGCATGGCCACGCGCCTGCACGGCCTGCCGCTGCTGGTGCACGAACAGAATCGCGCTCCCGGCATGACCAACCGCATCCTGTCGCGCTATGCGCGCCGGCTGCTGACCGGCTTCCCCGGTACCTTCGCCAAGGGCGAGGAGTTTGTCGGCAACCCGGTGCGTGCGGAGATCGCCGCCATCGCACCGCCGGAACAGCGCTTCGCCGACCGCCAGGGTCCGCTGCGCGTGCTGGTGGTCGGTGGCAGCCAGGGCGCGCGTGCGCTCAACACCGGCGTGCCACAGGCGATCGCCGCGCTCGGTGCCGGGGTTCCGGTGCAGGTGCGCCATCAGAGCGGCGAGAAGATGCATGCCGAAGCAGTCGAGGCCTATGCCAAGGCCGGCGTGCAGGCTGAAATCACGCCGTTCATCGCCGACATGGCCGAAGCCTTTGCCTGGGCCGACCTGGTCGTGTGCCGTGCCGGTGCGTCGACGCTGGCTGAGCTGTGCGCGGTCGGCGTCGGCAGTGTGCTGGTGCCATTCCCCGCTGCCGTCGACGATCATCAGACCCGCAATGCGGAGTACCTGGTCGAGCGCGGCGCGGCGGTTTTGCTGAAGCAGGACGGAACGCTGGCCGACGGCATTGCCGCACTGCTGCGCGATCTGTCAGAAAATCCCGCCCGCCGCATGCAGATGGCGCAAGCCGCGCGTGCCCTGGCCAAGGTCGATGCCGCCGAGCGCATCGCCGATATCATTCTCGAGGAAGCTGTATGAAGAAGGCATGCCACCGCGCCTGCCCTGCGCGAGGCCGCGCATGATCCGCCGCCTGCACGACACCAACGACCTGGTGCGCGCGTTCCCGCGCGTGCATTTCGTCGGCATCGGCGGCACCGGCATGAGCGGTATCGCCGAAGTGATGCTGACGCTGGGCTATGAAGTGTCCGGCTCGGACAACGCCGACAACGTGGCGACCCGCCGCCTGGCCAGCCTGGGTGCGCGCATCATGCGCGGCCACTCGGCGGCCAACGTGCTGGGCACCGACTGCGTGGTGGTCTCCAGCGCGATCCGCGAAGACAACCCGGAACTGATGGAAGCGCGCAGCCAGCGCATTCCGATCATGCCGCGTGCGGCCATGCTGGCCGAGCTGATGCGCTTCCGTCGCGGCATCGCCGTGGCCGGTACCCATGGCAAGACCACCACCACCAGCCTCACCGCTGCGGTGCTGAGCGAAGGTGGCCTGGACCCGACGTTCGTGATCGGTGGCCAGCTGCTGGCCGCCGGCGCCAACGCCAAGCTGGGCGGTGGCCAGTGGCTGGTGGCCGAGGCTGACGAAAGCGATGGCAGCTTCCTGCGCCTGAACCCGCTGATGTCGATCATCACCAACATCGATGCCGATCATCTGGAGAACTACGGCAACGACTTTGCCCGCGTGCAGGCGGCGTTCGCCGAGTTCCTGCAGCGCCTGCCGTTCTATGGCCTGGCGGTGCTGTGCATCGACGACCCGGAAGTGGCTGCGCTGGCCGCCAGGACCCCGCGCCACGTGATGAGCTACGGCATGAGCCCGCAGGCCGACGTGCGCGCCGAGAACGTGGTGCAGGAAGGGTCGCGCATGCGCTTCACCCTGCGCCTGCCGCAGGGCACCAGCCAGGAAGTGGTACTGGCACTGCCGGGCAGGCACAACGTACTCAACGCACTGGCCGCCGCCGCAGTGGGCTGGCAGCTGGGCGTGGCCCCGGACGCCATCGCGCGTGCGCTGGAAGGCTTCGCCGGTGTCGGCCGTCGCTTCAACGATCTGGGCGAAGTGACCACCGCCAGTGGCGCCAAGGTCCGCATCATCGATGACTACGGTCATCACCCGAGCGAGCTGGAAGCCGTGTTCGCCGCCGCCCGTGGTGGCTGGGCCGACAAGCGCCTGGTGGTGGCCTTCCAGCCGCACCGCTACAGCCGAACCCGCGACCAGTTCGACAAGTTCGCCGCGGTGCTGTCCAGCGTCGATGCGCTGGTGCTGAGCGAGGTCTACCCGGCTGGCGAGGAACCGATTGCCGGTGCCGACTCGCATGCGCTGGCCCGCGCCATCCGCGCGCGCGGCCGCAGCGAACCGGTGGTGGTTGGCAAGGCCGCCGAGCTGGCCAGCGTGCTGCCGGACGTGCTGCAGGACGGTGACCTGCTGCTGATGATGGGGGCGGGCGACATCGGCGCCGTGGCTACCCATATCGCGGTGGAAGGCTTCAAGGGGGAGGGCGAGGCGTGAGCGCGCTGACCTTCCCGCCGCTGCGCGTGACCGACCCGGCTGTATTCGGTCGCGTCGCCGTGCTGCTCGGTGGCACTTCCAGCGAACGCGAGGTGTCGCTGGATTCCGGCCGCAACGTACTGGAAGCACTGCAGTCGCGCGGTGTGGATGCGTTCGCGGTGGATGGCATTCCGGCGCTGGCCAAGGCGCTGGCTGCCGGCGGCATCGACCGTGTGTTCAACATCCTGCACGGCCACAACGGTGGTGGTGAGGACGGCATCGTGCAGGGCCTGATGGACGCCTTCGGCGTGCCGTACACCGGCTCGGACGTGCTGGGCTCTGCGCTGAGCATGGACAAGATCCGTACCAAGCAGGTGTGGTTGTCGCTGGGCCTGCCGACCCCGCAATACCGCAAGGTCGACGCATCGAACGTGCATGCACTGGCGGCCGAGCTGGGCCTGCCGGTGGTGGTGAAGCCGGCCAACGAAGGCTCCAGCGTGGGCATCAGCCGGGTCACCGACGACGCCGGCCTGGATGAGGCCGTGGCCCTGGCTGCGCGCTACGACGGCCAGCTGCTGATGGAGCAGATGGTGGTCGGCGACGAACTGACCGTGGCCATTCTCGGCGACGTCGCGCTGCCGTCGATCCGCATCGTGCCCAAGGGCCAGTGGTACGACTACAACGCCAAGTACATCGCCGAGGACACCCAGTACCTGTGCCCGGGCCTGGACGGTGGCGACGAAGAGGAAATCCGCCGCATCGCGCTGGCCGCGTTCCGCGCTGCTGGCTGCCGTGGTTGGGGCCGCGTGGACGTGATGCGCGACCGCAGCAGCGGCCGCTTCTTCCTGCTGGAAGTGAATACCGCGCCGGGCATGACCAGCCATTCGCTGGTGCCCAAGGCCGCAGGCCAGGCCGGCATCAGCTTCGAAGAGCTGGTGTGGCGCGTTCTGGAACAGACCCTGGAGGCCCCGCACGCATGAACGCGGTGCTGCGCATCTTCGTCTGGCTGTTGGCGCTGTCGGTGGTTGCACTGCCGGTGGTGGCCGTGGTCAATGGCTGGGTCGGCGCCGAGCGCTGGCCGCTGGCGAAGCTGCGCGTGCATGGCGAGTTCAAGCGGGTACCGGCCGAACAGCTGCAGCAGGTGCTGCTGCCGTATGCGCGCGCCGGGTTCTTCGCGGTCAAGCTGCAGGATGCCCAGGACGCACTGGAAAAGCTGCCGTGGGTGGAAAGCGCACGGGTACGCAAGCAGTGGCCGGATGTGCTGGAAGTAACCCTGGTCGAGCACAAGCCGTTCGCGCGCTGGGGCAACGACCGCCTGGTTTCCGAGCAGGGCAAGCTGTTCCCCACGCCGAAGAAGCTGGCCGACCTTGCGCTGCCCGAACTGGATGGCCCGGATAGCCAGACCGAAGAAGTGATGAAGCTGTACAGCGACTCGCGTGCACTGTTCGCACCGGCCGGCGTCGATGTGCGCCGGGTGACGATGGATGCACGCGGCAGCTGGTCGCTGGTGCTGAGCAACGGCACCGAAGTGGTGGTCGGCCGCGACGACGCGCGCTCGCGCATGCAGCGCTTCGTCAAGGTACTGCCGCAGCTCAACCGTCAGGACGCGCCGATCGAGCGCGCCGACCTCCGTTACACCAATGGTTTCACGCTGAGCTGGGGTACCCCGGCCACGCCGGCGAAAGCGCCGGCGACCCCGGCCAGAAGCACGCAGGAAAGGACATGAATCGCAAGGGTGACAAATCGCTGATCGTTGGCCTGGACATCGGCACCTCCAAGGTGGTGGCGCTGGTGGGCGAGTATTCGCCGGGCAACCCGATCGAAGTGATCGGCATCGGCTCGCACGAGTCGCGCGGTTTGAAGCGCGGCGTGGTGGTGGACATCGAATCGACCGTGCAGTCGATCCAGCGCGCGGTGGAAGAAGCCGAGCTGATGGCCGGCTGCGAGATCCGCTCGGTGTACGCCTCGATCTCCGGCAACCACGTGCAGTGCAAGAACTCGCCGGGCATCGTGCCGATCCGCGACGGGGAAGTGACCTGGGGCGACCTGGATCGCGTGCTCGATGCGGCCAAGGCGGTGGCGATTCCGGCCGACCAGAAGATCCTGCACGCGATCCCGCGCGAGTACGTGCTGGACGATTCGCAGGAAGGCATCCGCAATCCGGTCGGCATGACCGGCGTGCGCCTGGAGGTGCATGCGCACCTGGTGGTGTGCGCGCAGTCGGCCGCGGCCAACATCAGCAAGTGCGTGCAGCGCTGTGGCTTGCAGGTGGATGACCTGGTGCTGTCCTCGCTGGCCTCCAGCGTTGCGGTGCTGACCGCCGACGAACGCGAGCTGGGCGTGGTGCTGGTCGACATGGGCGCCGGCACCACCGACATCGCGGTGTTCGTGCAGGGCGCGATCTGCCACACGGCTTCGCTGCCGATCGCCGGCGACCACGTCACCAATGACATCGCGCACATGCTGCGCACGCCCACCCCGGAAGCCGAGCAGATCAAGGTGCGCTACGCCTGCGCCCTGGCCCAGCTGGCCACCGCCGAGGAAAGCATCCAGGTGCCGTCGGTGGGCGACCGTCCGCCGCGCCGCATGCCGCGCCATTCGCTGGCGCAGGCGGTGCAGGGCCGTTACGAGGAAATCTTCGAGATGGTGCAGGCCGAACTGCGCCGCTCCGGCTTCGAGGAACTGGTGCGCGCCGGCATGGTGCTGACCGGTGGTGCCTCGAAGATGGAAGGCGTGGTCGAGCTGGCCGAGGAAATGCTGCAGATGCCGGTGCGCGTGGGCATCCCGCAGCACGTTACCGGCCTGGGCGAAGTGGTGGGCAACCCGGTGCATGCCACCGGCGTGGGCCTGCTGCTGATGGGCAGCCAGATCGAGCACCCGCGGCGGCCGTCGCTGCCGACTGGGCGCGCCGGAAGCATGTTCAAGAAACTCAAGACTTGGTTCCGCGGCGAGTTCTGACGCGGAACCCGTAACACCGGGGGTCACCCCGGCGCAGCACCTGCAGTACCCGCATCACAACGCAGCAACGCAATACACAACCCACACAGCCGCAACGGCAACATGACACGCGAAGGCAGGAGGCCCGACCGTCCATGCCACCGACAAGCGGATACAACGAGGACACGGACATGGCGCATTTTGAACTGATCGAAAAGATGGCACCCAATGCGGTGATCAAGGTGGTTGGCGTGGGCGGCGGCGGCGGCAATGCCGTGGCGCACATGGTCAACTCGGCGGTGGACGGCGTGGAATTCATCACCGCCAACACCGACTCGCAGGCCATCAAGAATTGCGGTGCCAAGCTGCAGCTGCAGCTGGGTACCAACGTGACCAAGGGCCTGGGCGCAGGCGCGAACCCGGAAGTCGGCCGCCAGGCCGCGCTGGAAGACCGTGAGCGCATCATGGACGCCCTGCAGGGCGCGGACATGGTGTTCATCACCGCCGGCATGGGCGGCGGCACCGGCACCGGCGCTGCACCGGTGGTGGCGCAGCTGGCCAAGGAGATGGGCATCCTGACCGTGGCCGTGGTCACCAAGCCGTTCCCGTTCGAAGGCCGTCGCCGCATGCAGGTGGCGCTGAAGGGCATCGAGGAACTGAGCCAGCACTGCGACTCGCTGATCACCATCCCGAACGAGAAGCTGATCACCGTGCTGGGCCGCAATGCGACCATGATTCAGGCATTCCGCGCCGCCAACGACGTGCTGCAGGGCGCCGTGCAGGGCATCGCCGACTTGATCGTGCGTCCGGGCCTGATCAACGTCGACTTCGCCGACGTGCGCACCGTCATGTCCGAAATGGGCCTGGCGATGATGGGTACCGGCACCGCCCGTGGCGATGACCGCGCCCAGGCCGCTGCCGAATCGGCCATCCAGAACCCGCTGCTGGACGACGTGAACCTGGCCGGTGCCAACGGCATCCTGGTCAACATCACCGCCGGTGCGGACTTCACCATGGCCGAGTTCGACGAGATCGGCCGCACCATCGACGGCTTCGCTTCGGAAGACGCCACCGTGGTGGTCGGCACCGTGCTCGACCCGGACATGCAGGACGAAGTGCGCGTGACCGTGGTTGCCACCGGCCTGAACCGCGTGTCGGCCAGCAAGGCCCAGCGTCCGGGCGAGCGTGCGCCGATCAAGCTGGTCCGCAACGCCACCACCGGCCAGCCGGAGTTCGGCGACTTCGACAACGGCGGCGACGCCGTGTCCAAGGCCGTCGGCGGCATGGGCCTGGGCCTGCGTCGCGCCAGCAGCGATACCGCGGCGGCTTCGGCCCCGTCGGCGCCGTCCTCTTCGGCCCCGGCCGCGGCAGAACTGCCGAACGATTACCTGGACATCCCGGCGTTCCTGCGCCGCCAGGCGGACTGAGCGGGGCGGCCCGGGGTTGTCCTCCCCGGGTTGCGCCACCATGTCCTGAAAACGCGGGCGCCGGGCCAGGATGGGCCCGGCCGCCCTGCTTCATGTGCGTCCCATTGGCGCGCCGGTGTGTCCTGCCTGCCTTTCAGCCGGGGTAGGGGACCGTGCGTGTTAATCTAATGTGTCACTTCCGGTCCATCCCCCATGATCCAGCAACGCACCCTCAAGAACACGATCCGCGCCACCGGCGTTGGCCTGCACAGCGGCGACAAGGTCTACATGACCCTGCGCCCGGCACCGGTCAACCATGGCATCGTGTTCCGCCGCGTGGACCTGGACCCGGTGGTGGAAGTGCCGGCCAAGGCCGAGCTGGTCACCGAAGTGACCCTGTGCACCGGCCTGACCTGCAACGACGCCAAGATCCAGACCGTCGAACACCTGATGTCGGCGCTGGCCGGCCTGGGCGTGGACAACATCATTGTCGAACTGTCCTCGGCCGAGCTGCCGATCATGGACGGTTCGGCCGGCCCGTTCGTGTTCCTGCTGCAGTCGGCGGGCATCGTGGAACAGGATGCGCCCAAGCGCTTCATCCGCGTGCTGAAGACCGTGGAAGTGACCGAAGGCGACAAGGTGGCCCGCTTCAGCCCGTACGAGGGCTACAAGCTGGGCTTCACCATCCAGTTCGACCACCCGATGATTCCGGCCAAGCAGTCGCGCCAGGAAATCGAGTTCTCGACGCTGGCCTACACCAAGGAAATCTCCCGCGCGCGCACCTTCGGTTTCATGCGCGACCTGGAATACATGCGCGAGCGTAACCTGGGCCTTGGCGGTTCGATGGACAACGCCATCGTGCTGGACGAGTTCCGCGTGCTCAACGAAGACGGCCTGCGCTATGCCGACGAATTCGTGCGCCACAAGATCCTCGATGCGATCGGCGACCTCTACCTGGCCGGTGGCCAGGTGCTGGGTGCCTACGAAGGCTTCAAGTCCGGTCACGCCCTCAACAACAAGCTGGTGCGGGCGCTGATGGCCGACGCCACTGCCTGGGAATGGGTCAGTTTCGACTCGCCGGCGACGCCGGATCCGGTCGAATATGCCACTCCGGCCTACGCCTGATTTCTGTAGGTTGTTGAATTAAAAGAAAAAACGCCGCCTTCCAGTGCGGCGTTGTCGTTTCAGGCGTGTTTGGCGCATTCAGCATGCTTGACACGCGTCAAGGCCGGTTCGAGGTCACGGTTTTGTGAACCTGTTGGATCGGAAGCCTGAATTTAACGCAGTTTTAACAACAATCTAACGACAGGCCCCCGGATGGCAGCTAGGATGCGACCCGGCCCCCGAAATGTTTCACGCCGTGGTGACACGCGCGACGGGGAGCGGAGCCGGATGCTCCGTTGTCGTCAGGACCGCTTCTTCGGCTTCGAAGGAACGTCCTGCAGGCAAGCCAAGGCGTCGCGTAGCCCTTTGTGCGTGGCGGCTGAAACTGCGTGGGGTCCATTCCGGTTGTCGAGCGCTGGGGAGCGCGTGGGAGTGGGAGACGCAGTCTTGATGGTCACCCTGGTGGCCTTCAGCCCGATGGAACGGGCCGCGTCGAGCAACTGGGCTTCGGCAAGCCGCAACTTGGCATGCCAGACCGGGGACTCGACGAGAAAAACGAGGTGTTCCCCGTCCACATTGGCCAGCCGGCAACGGCTGCGCAGAGGTGGCGGCAACTGGGGGCGCAACTGACGGTCCAGCGCGTCGAGCCACAAGGCACGCCGCAGCGGGTTCCCGCTTTTGTCCGCCATCACCGCATCCAGCGCCGGCTTCGGCACTGACGCGGGGCGAACGCTGGATTTCGGCTCAGACATGAAAACTCACTGATGGCATTCAAAAAGATCGTAATCAAAACGCGTGAAGGACAGGCCAAGTCGTCGCCGATCGCGCGTTTGCGGTTCTATTTCGAGGACCGCCCCCGCGCCCTGCTGGGCAGCGTGCTCGGGGTAGGCTGCATTATCGGCCTTGCTGGCGGCATTGGCGCCAGCGCGCTGAATGATTCCCGGCTGCAGGCCAAGGTCGAGCGCCAGGATGCGGAACTGGCCAAGGTCAAGCGCGATGCGCAGACCCAGGTCAACGCGCTGGCGGCACGCCTCGGCGAGCTGCAGGCGCAGGCTACCCGCCTGAACGCCCTTGGCGAACGGCTGACCCAGATGGGCAAGCTGGAAGACGGCGAGTTCGACTTCAACGAGACGCCTGGCCTCGGTGACGGCGATGCCGGCGGCCCGACCAGCGACATCCCGGTCAAGGACGTCAACGCCGACTTACAGGTGCTGGAGCAGCGTTTCGCTGCTTCAGGCCGCCAGTTGTCGGTGATGGAATCGCTGATGTTCGACCACCAGCTGCAGCAGAACGCCGTGCCGTCGCGCATGCCGATCCGCAACAGCTACGTGACCTCCGGCTTCGGCACCCGTGCCGACCCGTTCGGCCGCGGTGCCGCCACCCACAAGGGCATGGACTTCCACGCCAAGGTCGGCGACCCGGTGATGGCCGTGGCCGAAGGCGTGGTCAGCTTCGCCGGCGTGAAGGGCGGCTACGGCAACGTGGTCGATGTCGACCACGGTAATGGCTACGTCACCCGCTACGCGCACAATTCGCGCCTGGTGGTGAAGGCCGGTGACCTGGTCCGTGCCGGTCAGGAAGTGGCCAAGGCCGGTTCCACCGGACGTTCGACCGGCGCCCACGTGCACTTCGAGGTGTGGGAGAACGGCAACGTGGTCAACCCGCGCAAGTTCCTCGGCGACGGCGGCAACACGCCGGTCGGCCGCATCAGCCGCGGCTGATGCCCGGGTCGGATCCCTTCCGCGCCGCGGGAGGGCTCTGACCCGATGCGGTTGATCTGGTAGTGCCGGCCGCTGGCCGGCAACCTCATGATCTTCGGCAGCATCGCGGATCACCGGCCAGCGGCCGGCACTACCTCTCGGGGTTGAAACCTCAGCCGCCCGTCCCAAGCTACAATGGGTGTTGCCATCGACAGGGCGCCAGGCGCCCTGTTTCGTTTGCGGCGGACGGATCCCAAGGGGGAGGCCGGGCGTCGTGTCCTTCCAACCCGGTTCCTTCAATGATCAACAGCCTGCTTACCCGCGTATTTGGCAGTCGTAACGAACGACAGCTGCGCCAGCTCAACCGCATCGTCGCCAAGATCAATGCGCTGGAGCCGGAGATCGAGAAGCTTTCCGACGAGCAGCTTCAGGCCAAGACGCCGGAGTTCAAGCAGCGCATCGCCGATGGTGAAGCCCTGGACAAGGTGCTGCCGGAAGCCTTCGCGGTCTGCCGTGAAGCCGGCCGCCGCGTGCTGGGCATGCGCCACTACGACGTGCAGCTGATCGGCGGCATGGTGCTTCACCTGGGCAAGATCGCAGAAATGCGCACCGGTGAAGGCAAGACCCTGGTGGCGACCCTGCCGGTGTACCTCAACGCGCTGGAAGGCAAGGGCGTGCACGTGGTCACCGTGAACGACTACCTGGCCCGCCGCGACGCCGCGCAGATGGGCAAGCTGTACAACTGGCTGGGCCTGAGCGTGGGCGTGGTCTACCCGGGCATGCCGCACAGCGACAAGCGCGAAGCCTACGCCGCCGACATCACCTACGGCACCAACAACGAATTCGGTTTCGATTACCTGCGCGACAACATGGCGCTGTCCAAGGCCGACCGCTACGAGCGCGGCCTGCACTACGCCATCGTCGACGAAGTCGACTCCATCCTGATCGACGAAGCGCGTACCCCGCTGATCATCTCCGGCCCGGCCGATGATTCCCCGGAGCTGTACATCCGTGTCAACCGCGTCGTGCCGCACCTGGTCAAGCAGGAAGCGGAAGACGGCGAAGGCGACTTCTGGGTCGACGAGAAGGGCAAGCAGGTGCACCTGTCCGAAGCGGGCATGGAGCACGCCGAGCAGCTGCTGGTGGAAGCCGGCATCCTCAACGGCGAAACCGAAGGCCTGTACGCGGCGCAGAACCTGACCGTGGTCCACCATCTCAACGCCGCCCTGCGCGCGCACGCGATCTACCAGCGTGACGTTGACTACATCGTGCGCGACGGCGAAGTGGTCATCGTCGACGAGTTCACCGGCCGTACCCTGGCCGGCCGCCGCTGGTCCGATGGCCTGCACCAGGCGGTGGAAGCGAAGGAAGGCGTGCCGGTCCAGCGCGAGAACCAGACGCTGGCGAGCATCACCTTCCAGAACCTGTTCCGCATGTACAAGAAGCTGTCCGGCATGACCGGCACGGCCGATACCGAAGCCTTCGAGTTCCAGAGCATCTACGGCCTGGAAGTGGTGGTGATCCCGACCAACCGCCCGACCATCCGCAAGGACAGCCCGGACCAGGTGTTCCTCAACCGCAAGGGCAAGTTCAATGCGGTGCTGGCCGACATCGAAGAGTGCGCCAAGCGCGGCCAGCCGGTGCTGGTCGGTACCACCTCGATTGAAACTTCGGAAATGCTGTCCGAGCACCTGAGCAAGGCCGGTGTGAAGCACGAAGTGCTCAATGCCAAGCAGCACGACCGCGAAGCGACCATCGTCGCCAACGCCGGCCGTCCGGGCGCGGTGACCATCGCCACCAACATGGCCGGCCGTGGTACCGACATCGTGCTGGGCGGTTCGTTGGAAGCAGAGCTCCACGCGCTGGGCGAGGACGCGACCGACGAGCAGAAGGCCGCGGTCAAGGCCGACTGGCAGAAGCGCCACGAGGCAGTGAAGGCGGCGGGCGGCCTGCACATCGTCGGCACCGAGCGCCATGAGTCGCGCCGTATCGACAACCAGTTGCGTGGCCGTTCGGGCCGCCAGGGTGACCCGGGTTCGTCCCGCTTCTACCTGTCGCTGGAAGACAACCTGATGCGCATCTTCGCCTCCGACTGGGTGCAGAAGGCCATGCGCATGATGGGCATGAAGGAAGACGACGTCATCGAAGACCGCCTGGTCAGCCGCCAGATCGAGAAGGCGCAGCGCAAGGTCGAGGCCCACAACTTCGACATCCGCAAGAACCTGCTGGACTTCGACGACGTCAACAACGACCAGCGCAAGGTGATCTACGCCCAGCGCGACGAACTGCTGGACGCCGAGTCGGTGAAGGACAACGTCGACGGCATCCGCGACGATGTGATCTTCGACGTGGTGGCCCGCTTCGTGCCGCCGAACTCGATCGACGAGCAGTGGGACCTGCGTGGCCTGGAAGCGACCCTCGAGTCGGACTTCGGCCTGCAGATGTCGCTGACCGACCTGGTCAAGGAACACGAGGAGCTGGACGCCGAGGCGATTGCCGCCAAGGTGCAGGAACGCGTCAACCAGCACTTCGCCGAGAAGGAAGCCGGCGTGGGCGAAGAGACCATGCGCGCGCTGGAGAAACACGTGATGCTGACCGTGCTGGACCAGAGCTGGAAGGAGCACCTGGCGCGCATGGATTACCTGCGCCAGGGCATCTACCTGCGTGGTTACGCGCAGAAGCAGCCCAAGCAGGAATACAAGAAGGAAGCCTTCGAGCTGTTCTCGGACATGCTGGAAAACGTCAAGCGCGAAGTGGTGACCCTGCTGTCGCGCGTGCGCATCCGCAGCGACGAGGAAGTGCAGGCGCTGGAAGCGGCCGAACGCCAGCAGGCCGAAGCCCGCCTGAGCCAGTCGCAGTTCCAGCACCAGGACGTGGGCGGCTACAGCGCCGACGAGGAAGCCGCGCAGGTGCAGGCTGCCCAGCAGGGCGTGGCGCAGATGCAGCGCGACGAGCCGAAGATCGGCCGCAACGATCCGTGCCCGTGCGGCAGTGGCAAGAAGTACAAGCACTGCCACGGCCAGCTGAACTGATGCCGAAGAGCCCCGCGAAAGCGGGGCTTTTCGTTTGTGGCAGGGGAGTTGCAGCGGATCCGTGATTGCGCCGGCCGCCCTGTTCTGGGCATGCTTCCCCCCATGCCTTCCCCCACCCGATCGATCCATGTCGTGGCCGCCGTCATCACCGACGCCCGTGGCCGCGTGCTGCTCAACCGCCGTACCGAGAACCGCGACATGGCCGGCCTGTGGGAGTTTCCCGGCGGCAAACGCGAATCCGGCGAGACCTCCGAACAGGCGCTGGTGCGCGAGCTGCGCGAGGAACTGGGCATCGAGGCCGATGTCGGCGAGTGGCTGATGGATGTGCCGCAGCGCTATCCGGACAAGCACCTGACCCTGGAGGTGCGCCATGTGCGCAGCTGGAAGGGGACGCCGCGCGGGCGGGAGGGCCAGGCAATCACCTGGGTGGCGCCGGACAAGCTGGGCCGCTATTCAATGCCACCGGCCGACCTGCCGGTGGTGGCTGCCCTGCGCCAGCCCGACAGCTACCTGATCACCCCGGCGCCGGCCGATGATGAGGGCGGCTTGCAGGATTGGCATGAACAGCTGCAGCGCGTGGTGGCCGCGGGCCAGCAGCGCATCCAGCTGCGGTTGCCGACGGCGCATCCGCAGCGGCAGGCGATGGTCGAACAGGCCGTGCGCGCGCATCGTCGCAGCGGGGTGCAGTGGCTGCTCAATCGCGATATCGAACTGGCACGCGCATTGGGCGTGGGTGTGCATCTGGGCAGCGAACAGCTGCTGCAGCTGTCGCAGCGCCCGCTGCCCGAGGGCAAGCTGGTGGCCGCGTCCTGCCACGACCTGCAGCAGCTGCAGGCAGCACAGCAGCTGGGCTGCGACTTCGCCGTGCTGGGCCCGGTGCAGGCCACGGCCAGCCATCCGGACGCGGTGCCGCTGGGCTGGGACGCGTTCGCCGAGCTGCGGGCGCAGGTGTCACTGCCGATCTATGCGCTGGGCGGCATGGGCCGCGGTCACGTCGCCGAAGCGCGTCGCCATGGCGGGCAGGGCATCGCCGCCATTCGCGGGCTGTGGCCGGAGTGAGCCGGCATGCGGGGTCAGATCCCTGCGCAGCAGGGCTCTGACCCCTCCCGATCACAGCGTGATCCAGAAACACCCATACTGCCGCCGCAGCCCAAGCACCGTCGAAGCGCGCGCCACGCTGCCCGGCAAGGTCTGCTCCAGGCGCAGGCCGACCGGATGCCGCACGGCCGGCGGCTCAGGGTCGGACCCCTGCGCAGCAGGGCTCTGACCCTCCTCCGGCACTGCGACCTGGTCCTGCCGCGGATACACCGGCACCACGTCCACCAGCGGCCGCCGCGCCAACGATTCCAGCTGGCCGAGGATGCGCTGCGCGCCCGCATCAGAAACCGCGCCCCACAGGTACAGCGAGGACAGCCGATTGACGTCGTTGCTGAGGATGCCGTTGCGCAATGCGTCCACGAGCTCGCTCAGCCGGCGCGGGCAGCGTGCACCCAGCGTGTCGCGCGCTGCGGTATTGCCGGTCGGGGAGGGCGGCGGCAGCCGTGACCGTGCACCCACGCTGTCGCAGGGCCGGTCGGTATACACGCTCTGGCCCTGCGCATCGGTGCAGCGGTTCAGGCGCGTGGACTGTGCGTGGGCGACGCTCGACAGCACGCATAGCGGCAGCAGCAACAGCAGGAAGGAAAGCCGGATCATCCTCGCAGGGTAGCGCCGATCCGGTCCGCATGGCGTGCTTTCAGCCCCGCAGCAGTTTCAGCACTGAAGTGGTCGGCTTGGCCAGGTTCAAGGTGTAGAAGTGCAGGCCGGGCGCGCCGCCTTCGATCAGGCGCTGGCACAGCCGGGCCACCACTTCCGTGCCGAATGCACGTACCGACTCGGCGTCATCGCCGTAGGCCTGCATCTTGCGGCCGATCCAGCGCGGAATCTCCGCACCACACTGCTCGGAGAAGCGGCGCAACTGGCTGAAGTTGGCGATCGGCATGATGCCGGGCGTGATCGGCACCTGCACGCCGAGCCGGCGCACTTCATCGACGAAGTGGAAGTAGGCATCCGGGTTGAAGAAGTACTGGGTGATCGCCGCATCGGCACCGGCATCGATCTTGGCCTTGAAGTGCTTCAGGTCAGCCAGCGCATCGGTCGCCTGCGGATGCGTTTCCGGATACGCGCCCACTTCGATGTGGAACGCATCGCCGTGCTCGGCGCGGATGAAGTCGATCAGTTCGGCGGCATAGCGCATGTCGCCGGGGAAGCCCATGCCCGAGGGCAGGTCACCGCGCAGCGCGACCAGGCGGCGGCAGCCGATGGCGCGGTACAGCTTGAGCAGTTCGCGGATCTCCTGGCGGGTGCCACCGACGCAGGACAGGTGCGGCGCGGCATCGAACCCATGGTGCTGGTTGAGGTGGCGCACGGTCTCGGAGGTGTAGCTCAGGGTCGAGCCACCGGCGCCGAAGGTACACGACACGTATTCGGGGGCGTAGTCCTTCAGCTTGGCCGCAGCACGGTCCAGCTGGCTGCGCTGTTCGTCGGTCTTGGGCGGATAGAACTCGAAGCTGATGGCGGTCATGGCGCGGATGGCGGCGGTCGGTGCGAAACAGTATATCTCTTCATCAAGATGGATGCATGAGAATTACGTGAGGGCCCGCCGTCCCCGGCCCGCGACCGTTCGCCCCGCCGTGCGGCCGCTGCTCCGAAATCGCAACCGGGGTGCCTCCGCCAGGCCCACGCTGCTCCCATCCCGGCACCACCCACCCAATGAAGGAGCAGACGATGAAGATCTTCCTGGCACTCTGGTACGCAATGAAGGCCCTGGCCCGGCTGGCGATGATCGGCATGGCGATGGCCGTGCTCGGTTCCGGCTCGGCGCATGCGGCGGCCGCCACCGGCACCGGCAAGGTGCAGGTTGAGGTGGTCGGCAAGGGCCGTCCGCTGCTGATGATCCCCGGCCTGAACAGCAGCGCCGAGGTCTGGCGCGAGACCTGCCTGGCGCTGAAGGACGTGCAGTGCCATCTGGTGCAGCTGCCGGGCTTTGCCGGCGCTGCGCCAGCCGACCCGCGCCCGGCCGAACTCCTGCCGGCCATGCGTGGGCAGCTGCTGGCCTACCTGCATGACCAACAGCTGGGCCCGGTGGTGGTGATCGGCCACAGTCTTGGCGGCCTGCTGGGGCTGCAGATGGCGCAGGCCGAGCCGAAGGCAGTCAGTGCGCTGGTGGTGGTCGACGCATTGCCGTTCCTGCCGGCCGCGCGTGACCCGAACGCCACCGCAGACAGCGTGCGGCCAATGGCCGACCAGCTGCGCAAGGGCATGCTCGCCGCCGATGCCGCGCAGTGGCAGGCGCAGCTGAAGGCCGGCCTGCCGGGCATGACCCGCGATCCACAGCGGCAGGCCGAGCTGGGGCGCTGGGGCGAAGCCAGCGACCGCCAGACCACCGCTGACGCCATGCATGCGGTGATGGCCACCGACCTGCGTGACAACATCGCCTCGATCACCGTACCGACGCTGGTGCTGGGCAGCTGGGCCGGCTACCAGCCGATGGGCGGCACCGAGGACAGCACGCGCGCGGTGTTCCAGGCGCAGTACGCGAAACTGCAGGGCGTGCAGATCGCTATGAGCGCGCAGGGTTTCCACTTCCTGATGTGGGATGATCCGCGCTGGCTGCGCGGTCAGGTGCAGGCCTTCCTCGACCACCACCACTGAGTTTCAACACGCCTCGGAATGGACATGCCGGATTCCTCCTCGACGGTACGCTTCTGGCTGCTCAATGCGCTGGTGTGGGTGCTCTATGGCGTTGCCGGAATCGGCCTGCGCCAGGCCTATTTCAGCGATGCCGGAAGCGCAGGCGTGTTGATCACGCTGGGTCTGGCGTTGGCCCTGTTCGGGTGCAGCGGTGCCATCCGCGCGCTGGCGCTGCGTGCCGACTGGTGGGCGCGCGGCACGGCCGGGCTGTTGCTGCGGCTGGCGCTGTCGGTGGCATTGGGCGCGGCAGTGGCGCAGCTGCTGGTGAACATCGCGCTGCACTCGGCGCTGGCCTGGAACTGGGTGAGCCTGGGACGGCAGACGGCCGACTTCAGCCCCAAGGCGCTGCTGCTCTACTGGTACACCACTGCGGTGATGCTGGCCCTGTGGGCAGCGCTCTGGGCAGGCCTGCACAGCCTGCGCCGGATACGCAGTGCGGAACTGGCGCGCCTGCGTGCCGAGGCCGAGCGCAGCGCGCTGGAGCGCGATGCACTGCGTGCACGGCTCAACCCGCATTTCATGTTCAATGCGCTGAACAACCTGCGCGCGCTGATCCTGGAAGACCCGGAGCGTGCGCGCGATATGGTCACCCGCCTGTCGCGCACGCTGCGCCAAGCGCTGGCGCACAACCGCAGCGAGCAGGTCACCCTGGCCGAGGAACTGGTGGTAGTGGACGACTACCTGGCCATCGAGGCAGTCCACTTCGAACAGCGCCTGCAGGTAAGCCAGCACATTGATGCCGATGCCATGCAGGCACAGCTGCCGGCGATGGCGCTGCAGCTGCTGGTGGAGAATGCGATCAAGCATGGCATCGCCAGCCGCCCGGGCGGCGGTGAGGTGCAGATCCGTGCCACGCTGGACAATGACGTGCTGCGCCTACAGGTGGACAATCCGCTGGGCAGCGCCAACGAGCCCACCCATGGCCATGGCGTTGGCCTTGCCTACCTGCGTGCGCAGCTCGGCACGCAGGGTCGTTTCACCCTGCAGCCGGTCGGCGACCGCATGCAGGCCCTGCTGGAGATTCCGCAATGAGTGGCGTGCTGCGTGTGTTGATCGTTGATGATGCACGGCTGGCGCGCCAGGAGCTGCGCACGCTGTTGTCGGCGCTGCCATGGGTGCAGTGCGTGGGCGAGGCCGACGATGTGCCCGCTGCACGCGAGGCGATCGCCACACTGGCGCCAGACCTGGTGCTGCTGGATGTGCAGATGCCCTCCGGCAGCGGCTTCGATGTGCTGGATGGGCTGGAGACGGTGCCGGCGGTGGTCTTCGTTACTGCCTACGACACTTACGCGGTGCGCGCCTTCCAGGCCAATGCGCTGGACTATCTGGTAAAGCCCGTCGAGGCGCCGCGCTTGCTGGAAGCGTTGCAGCGGGCGCGCCAGCGCGAGGTGGTGGCGGGCGAAACGCCGGAGCCGCGCAGCACGCTGGGCGCGCAGGACCAGGTGTTCGTGCGCGAGGGCGAACGCTGCTGGTTCGTCGCGGTCTCGGAGATCCGTCGGCTGGTGGTGGATGGCAACTACACACGGCTATGGTTCCGCGACCAGAACGCCCTGCTGACCCGCAGCCTGAGCGCGCTGGAAGCACGCCTGCCGCCGGAGTTGTTCTTCCGCGCCAACCGCAACACGCTGGTCAACCTGCGCCGCATTCGTGGCGTGACGCCCAGCATTGCAGATGGCTACGATCTGGCGCTGGACGACGGCAGCGAGGTGGAGGTATCGCGGCGGCAGGCACGTGAACTGCGCGAGCGGATGGCGTTGTAGCTGCCGCTACAGCTCGGCACTGACCGGGCTGGTGATGAATCCCCACAGCAGGCGTGCCATCACTGCGGGCGAGCGTGCCTGCCTGCGCGCATAAGTCTGTAGCGCATCCAGCCGCGGGCGGTCATAGAGGTGGCCGGCCAGCAGCACGGCATGCACGCGGCGGGTATTGGCGATGTCGTGCAGCGGGTTGCCATCAAGCAGCACCAGGTCTGCGGCTTTGCCGACCTCGACGCTTCCATGCGATGCCTGCCGTTGCAGATGACGTGCGGCCTGCAGCGTAGCTGCGCGCAGCACGTCGGCCTGGCTCAGGCCGGCCTGTCGCAGCCACTGCAGTTCATCGTGGTAGCGGAAGCCGCCCAATCCGGTATCGGTGCCGACCAGCACGGTGACGCCGGCACGATGGGCCGCACCGGTGAGAGCCAGGCCATGCTCGAAGTAGGTCTTCAGTGCGTCTTGGCCGCGTCGGCCGGGATAGCGCGCTGCGGTGGCCTGCAGGTCATCACGCCACGCCCAGCGTGAAAGCGGGTCCAGATAGGCCAGGCTCGGATCGTCGACGAAGGCGGGGTCGCTTGCGCGTGCATCTTCTTCGCGGGTGACATGGGTCGGTACGAACGCGGCACCGCTGGCCTGCATCAAAGCGAACGCCTTGTTGCAGAGCGTGGGCTGATAGCTGGCAACCATGCGTTCGGCCAGTACGATCGGGTCTTCGCCGTCGAGCGTGCCACCGCGCCATGCCGCCGCGTTGTCGAAGCAGTGGCGCACGAACAGATGGGCGTGCTCGAAGCTGCGCTGGCCCGCCTGCACCGCGTCGTCCAGAGGCACCGCCTTGGGCAGGTGGCCGACCAACGGACGGCGCAGCTGCTGCGCCTCGGTGGCCAGCCGCTGATAGGTGTCCGCACGCAGCCGGTTGTAGACCTTCAACGCCTCGACCCCGCGCGCGCTGTACGTCCGTGCACGCGCAGCGGCGGCCTCCGGCGTGAGTGACGGATCTTCGAAGTAGAAACTGGCGATCTGTACGAAGCGCGGTGCAACCTGCTGCCCGGCAATGGCCTGTGCGGTCCAGCGGCGCTTGTCGGCCACGCAGGCGATCAGCGGATCGGTGGTCTGCGGGCAGTCCATCATGTCACGGGTGCCGGTGATGCCGTTGGCCAGCATCAGCGGGAACTGCAGCTGCGGCGACAATTGCAGCGCATGGGTGTGCATGTCCCAGAAACCGGGCAGCAGCCAGCGGCCGCCGGCGTCGAGCACGGGAAGCCGCGCGTCCTGCGGATCTTCCCCAATGGCAGTGATGGTGCCGTGGCGCACTGTCACGGTGGTGGGTTCGCTGACCTGGCCGCGCGCCACGTCCACCACCCGCGCATTGACGATCACGCGGCTGTTGCCCGGCTCGGGCAACGGCGGAGCCGACAGCGGCCAGAGCAGAGCGGCGGCGAACAGCAATGGCGGCGCCAGCAGGAGGATGACCAGTACGATCGGCCACTGCCGACGGTGGGCGGAACGGGGCAATGCGCATGCTGCATCCATGAGCCGGCGATCCTTGTAGTGGGTCGCCCGCAGGGTGCTGCAAGCGGGACGCTGGCGCCAGTGACCATCGGCATCCGGCCCTGTCTGCCTCCGGGGCGGTTACCCTGTGCAGCAGAACTCCTGATCACACCCGCGCCATGTCCATCGTCCTCACCGATTTCGCCCGTTTCCGCCTGTTCCCGCGCGTGCCGCGTGGCAACACCATCCAGGACTGCACTGCCGAGCAGTTCGAGGCACACCTAAATGCGCATGCGCCGCTGAAGGTGCTGGATGGCTACGCGCCGTTCTGCAAGCTGTTCGTCTACGAGAACTGGACCAGCACGCGCTGCCTGACCGTACCGATCACCGAGGCCAACCGCCACCTGCTGCGCAGTGGTTACGAAGCGCGCAACCGCGAGGAACTACCGGTCCTGGTGCGCTGGTTCGAGGGCGTGGAATCACCGCGTGCGAACTACCTGGTGGTGATCCTGTACAGCGCCGGGCAGCTGGCCAGGGAAGGCTCGCCGATCGAGGCCGACTGGGGCATCGTCGGCTGCATCTACACCGCCGAACCGGAAGAGGTACCGATGGCGCCGATCACGATGATGCGCAATGCGCTGGGCGTGGACGAGGGCGGATCCGGCGTGCCGCTGGACCGCGAAGCCTACCGGCGTTCCGTCGAGTTCTGGGAGAACAACGCGAACTGGCGGCCGTGAGCAACATTTGTCATCCACGCATCGCGTGAATGTGCGGACCGCAGTAGAGCCACGCCATGCGTGGCCGCTTGGCCTTCAGGCAGCTTTCCATTCCCACCACGGGTAATGGTACTCGCGGTCGATGGCCTGCCAATGCTGGCCGCATTGCGTGCAGGCAACGGTGTGGCAGTCGCCCCAGCAGCCCTCAGCCTCTTCCACCGAGAGCAGCTGCATCTGTCCTTGTTCAATCAGGCGACGGGGATCGAAGAACGGGTAGCCGGGGTTGAGCGCGCACAGGCAACCCTCGCGTGCACGCCAGTAACGCAGCCGACGCAGGGCGGCCTTCAGATACGCCTGGTTGCTGATCAGCATGCCGCCAAGCGCGATGCCCTGGCAGCGTTGTTCGATCAGATCCACATGTGCGCTCAACGCGTCCAACGATGAGGCACTGAACAGTCGTGCGACAACGCGGGCGGCATCGGTGATGCGCGTTGCGTCGCGCGACAACAGGTCCTGCAGCAGCACATCGGCCTGTGCATCGTCGAGCCGGGGTATCGGCGCTGCAGACCACGGCCAGCGCATCAGCGTGACTTGCCGATGGCGGCGTAGTGGCCGGCGGTGAGGCGCAGCAGATCGGTGGGTGCCAGTTCCACTTCCAGGCCACGGCGTCCGGCGCTGACATGCAGCCTGGGCAGCGCTTCGGCGCTGGCGTCCAGGAATGTGCGCAGGCGCTTTTTCTGCCCGAGCGGGCTGATGCCACCGACCAGGTAACCGGTCGCGCGCTGCGCGGCATCGGCGGCGGCCATCTCGCACTTCTTGCAGCCGGCCGCTTCGGCCAGTGCCTTCAGGTCCAGCTGGCCGGCCACCGGCACGATCGCCACCAGCAGTTCGTGTGTCTCGGTGCTGGCCAGCAGGGTCTTGAACACCTGGGCCGGATCGAGGCCGAGCTTGTCGACAGCTTCGCCGCCATACGATTCGGCGTGGGCGTCATGCACGTAGCTGCGCACGGTGTGGGCGATCTTCTCGCGCTTGAGCAGGTTGATGGCCGGGGTCATGTAGGCATGGTAGCGCGCGCTGGGCGCGTTGCCTTGACCGAGGCTACTGCTGGAGAGCATCCACGCGTCGCGTGGATCTACCGTGGGGACTGGATGCGGGGTGTACGCAGAACGGACGCCCGAAGGCGCCCGTTCCGTGTGTTGCATGCGCCGGTGGTGCCGGCCGCTGGCCGGCACCCCGCAGGCATCAGTAGCGGTAGTGGTCCGGCTTGAACGGGCCTTCCACCGGCACGCCGATGTAGTCGGCCTGTTCCTGGCTCAGGGTGGTCAGCTTCACGCCGATCTTTTCCAGGTGCAGGCGGGCCACTTCTTCGTCCAGCTTCTTCGGCAGCAGGTAGACCTTCTTCTCGTAGCTGTCCTTGTTCGCCCACAGGTCGATCTGTGCCAGGGTCTGGTTGGCGAAGCTGTTGGACATCACGAAGCTCGGGTGGCCGGTGGCGCAGCCCAGGTTCACCAGGCGGCCTTCGGCCAGCAGGAAGATCGCGTTGCCGTTCGGGAAGATGTACTTGTCCACCTGCGGCTTGATGTTGACGTGCTTGATGCCGGCGAACGACACCAGCGCATCGACCTGGATCTCGTTGTCGAAGTGGCCGATGTTGCAGACGATGGCCTGGTCCTTCATCGCGCTCAGGTGCTCGATGCGGATGATGTCCTTGTTGCCGGTGGTGGTGACGTACAGGTCGGCACGGCCCAGGGTCGATTCGATGGTGTTGACTTCATAGCCTTCCATCGCCGCCTGCAGGGCGCAGATCGGGTCGATCTCGGTGACGATCACGCGCGCGCCGTAGGCACGCAGCGAGGCCGCGCAGCCCTTGCCGACGTCGCCGTAACCGCAGACCACGGCCACCTTGCCGGCCAGCATCACGTCCATCGCGCGCTTCAGGCCGTCGGCCAGCGACTCGCGGCAGCCGTACAGGTTGTCGAACTTGCTCTTGGTGACCGAGTCGTTGACGTTGATCGCCGGGATCAGCAGGGTGCCGGCCTGGGCCAGCTGGTACAGGCGGTGCACGCCGGTGGTGGTCTCTTCGGAGACGCCCTTCCAGTCCTTGACCACGCGGCCCCAGTAACCCGGGCGTTCCTTGGCGACGCGCTTGAGCAGGTTCTTGATGACCTGTTCTTCGTGCGAGGACGAGGCGGTGTTGACCCAGTCGCTGCCGTTTTCCAGCTCGTAGCCCTTGTGGATCAGCAGGGTCACGTCGCCGCCGTCGTCCACCACCAGCTCCGGGCCGGTCAGGGTGCCGTCGGCCAGGGTGAAGGTCAGCGCGTCCAGGGTGCAGTCCCAGTACTCTTCCAGGGTTTCGCCCTTCCAGGCGAACACCGGGGTGCCGGTGGCGGCGATGGCGGCAGCGGCGTGGTCCTGGGTCGAGAAGATGTTGCACGAGGCCCAGCGCACGTCGGCGCCGATGTCCTTCAGGGTCTCGATCAGCACCGCGGTCTGGATGGTCATGTGCAGCGACCCGGTCACGCGCACGCCCTTCAGCGGCAGCTCGGCCTGGTACTTGCGGCGGATCGACATCAGGCCCGGCATTTCGTGCTCGGCGATGTCCAGTTCCTTGCGGCCCCAGTCGGCCAGCGTGATATCGCGGATCTTGTAGTCACCTTCGGTGGAGAAGGTCTTGGCAACAGCGTTCATTCGTGTGCTCCGGTTGTGGACGAGCGGATGCTCGCATCTAGCCGGGCGCCGTTGTTACAAAGCCACCTTACCGAGCCTGGCCGGGCCTCGTGGGATCCGGTCGCAGCGCCCCTCGGCAGGGGAGAACCCCCATTATATCGCGGCCCCGGCGTGACATCCGGATGACCCAACCATCGGCAGATGGGGCCGCGTGCATGGCCTGTTAAGGTCGGTGTTTTCACGCATCACACAGGTGGAACGATGAGCATGCACGCGCGCCGTACTCGGCGCTGGACCGGCCTGGTACTGTCGATGGGACTGCTGGCGGTGGCCCCGCTGGCCTGGGCCGCAGCGCCGCAGCCGGTGGCCGCACAGGCCCAGGGCGTCAACGGCTACGAACTGCCGTCGGCCGCGCTGCAGGCGGTGGTGGACGCGCCGCGTGCACCCTCGTTGTACCTGTCGCCGCGCCGCGACGTGGCCGCGATGATGCAGATGCCGTCGCTGCCTTCGATCCAGGTGGTGGCGCAGCCGGAACTGAAGCTGGCCGGCCTGCGCATCAACCCGCGCACGTTCTCCGACAGCCGCTTCAGCTTCGGCGAGAAGCTGTGGCTGATGAACGTGGCCGACGGCAAGGAGCGGCAGATCAGCGGCCTGCCTGCCAAGCTGTCGATCGCCAGTGTGACGTGGTCGCCGGACCAGAAGTGGCTGGCCTTCAATCAGGTCGACGCCGGCAGTGGCGCCAATGAACTGTGGCTGGTGGACGTGGCCGGCGGCAGCGCCCGTCGCCTGGTTGCCGGCCTGAACACGGTGATCGGCAGCGGCTACCAGTGGCTGCCGGACAGCCGCGGACTGGTGGTGTTCACCCGCCCGGCCAACCTCGGTGCGGCCCCGGCCGCCGACGGCATTCCGACCGGCCCGGCCGTGCAGCAGACCAGCCAGGGTGGCGGCGTGGTGTCGATCCGTACCTACCAGGACCTGCTGAAGAACGAGGCCGATGCGCGCCAGTTCGATTACTACGCGACCACCCAGCCGATGGAAGTCAGCCTGGATGGCAGTACCCGCGCGATCGGCGCGGCCGGCATCTTCATGGGCTTCTCGGTGTCGCCGGATGGCCGCTTCGTGCTGCGCCAGCCGGTGCAGCGCCCGTATTCGTACGTGGTGCCGGTGGACAGCTTCCCGCGCCGCATCGAAGTGATCGACCGTGCCAGCGGCAAGCTGGTGCACACCGTGGCCGTGCGCCCGCTGGTGGAAGGGCTGCCGACCGGCAACGACGCCGAAGTGACCGGCGTGCGCGACATCCGCTGGCGCGGCGATGCCGACGCCACCCTGGTCTGGGCCGAAGCGCAGGACGGCGGCGACCCGAACAGGGACGCCAAGGTACGCGATGCGGTGCTGATGCAGGCCGCGCCGTTCGACAAACCGCCGGTCACCCTGGCCCAGCTTGGCAGCCGCCTGGCCGGCATCAGCTGGGGCCGCGGAGACCTGGCCCTGCTGACCGAATCGTGGTGGAAGACCCGCAGGACCAAGACCTGGTTGATCGCCCCGGACAACGCCGGTGCCGAGCCGCGCCTGCTGTGGGATCGAGACGGGCAGGACCGCTATTCCGATCCGGGCCGGCCGCTGTTGTCCAGCGACGACCGCGGGCGCTCGCTGCTGCAGACCAGCGCCGATGGCAGCAGCCTGTATCTGGCCGGTGCCGGTGCATCGCCGGAAGGCGATCGTCCGTTCGTGGACCGCTTCGACATCGCCACGGGCAAGGCAACCCGCCTGTTCCACTCGCAGGCGCCGAGCTATTCGCTGCCGGTGGCATTGCTGGACAACCAGGGCAGTTCGCTGCTGCTGAGCCGCGAGAGCCCGGACGAGCCGGCCAACTTCTACGTGCAGTCGCTGGCCGATGCGGGTGCTGCGCCGCGTGCGCTGACCCGCTTCGCCCATCCGCTGCTGCAGCTGAAGGGCGTGCAGAAGGAGCAGATCCGCTACAAGCGCAAGGATGGCGTCGACCTGACCGCGACCCTGCTGCTGCCGCCGGGCTACGACCCGAAGCGCGACGGCCCGCGCCCGCTGCTGATGTGGGCCTACCCGGGTGAGTTCAAGAGCGCAGCCGCGGCCAGCCAGGTGACTGATTCGCCGTACCGCTTCAACGCGGTCAGCTACTGGGGCCCGCAGGCGTTCCTGGCCAAGGGCTACGTGGTGCTGGCCAGCCCGTCGATGCCGATCATCGGCGAGGGCGACAAGGAGCCGAACGACACCTACATTGAACAGCTGGTGGCCAACGCGCAGGCAGCGGTGGATGAAGTGGTGCGCCGTGGCGTGACCGATCGCGATCACATCGCCATCGGCGGCCATTCCTACGGTGCGTTCATGACCGCCAACCTGCTGGCGCATACGCGCCTGTTCAAGGCGGGTATCGCGCGCAGCGGCGCCTACAACCGTACGCTCACGCCGTTCGGCTTCCAGGCCGAGGAGCGCAACTACTGGCAGGCGCAGGACGTCTACCAGAAGATGGCGCCGTTCAACTACGCCGACAGGATCAAGGACCCGATCCTCTTCATCCACGGCGTGGACGACAACAACTCCGGCACCTTCCCGATCCAGAGCGAGCGCATGTTTGCTGCGGTGAAGGGCCTGGGTGGCACCGCGCGGCTGGTGATGCTGCCGAACGAATCGCACGCCTACCGCGCACGCGAATCGATCATGACCATGCTGGCCGAGAGCGAGCGCTGGCTGGAGCAGACCATCGGCCCGGCCGAGCAGGGCAAGGCGAAGAAGAAGCGCTGACCGGGCCTGGTAGTGCCGGGCGCTGGCCGGCAACCTCATGGACATGCAACCTGAGGTTGCCGGCCAGCGGCCGGCACTACCAGATGAAACCATTTTTGCATCGCAGCACGACGCCCGATCTGGGATAGGCTTGGGGCCTGGATCCGTTGACCGAGGCCTGTGCGTCGCCGATGAACGAGTACCGCAGCAGCATCGAATTTGCTTCTCCCGATCTTCCGCTTCGCGATGATGTGCGCCGACTTGGCGCGCTGGTCGGTGACCTGCTGGTTGAACAGGTTTCGGCAGCGTTTCTCGACGATGTCGAAGACGTGCGCACCCGCGCCATCGCCCGCCGCGAGAATCAGGCGCCCCTGTCCGAGCTGGCCGAAGGCCTGGCCGGGCGCACGCCGCAGCAGGCCGAGACCATGGTGCGGGCGTTCAGCACCTACTTCCAGGTGGTCAACATCGCCGAGCGCGTGCATCGCATCCGCCGTCGCCGTGACTACCAGCGCGCCGGTACCGCAGGTGCGCAGCCCGATGGCCTGCAGGACGCGCTGCAGCACCTGAAGGTGCAGGGCGTGGGCCTGGACGAACTGGCGCAGTGGCTCCCGCGCATCGACATCGAGCCGGTGTTCACCGCGCATCCGACCGAAGCCGTGCGCCGCGCGTTGTTGGAAAAAGAGCAGCTGATGGTGGCCAGCCTGGTCGACAACCTCGACGGCCAGCGCACCCCGGGTGAGGCCGCCGCCGATGCCGCGCGCTTCCGCATGGCGCTCACCGCGTCGTGGCAGACCACCGATTCCTCACCGGTGCGGCCGACCGTGGATGACGAGCGCGAGCACGTCGGCTTCTACCTGGTGCAGGTGCTGTACCGGGTGATCCCGGTGCTGTACGAATCGCTGCAGCAGGCGCTGCGCGATACCTACGGCGAAGAACTGCCGCTGCCGCGCCTGCTGCGCTTTGGTACGTGGGTGGGCGGCGACATGGACGGCAACCCGAACGTGGATGCCCACACCATCCGCAATACGCTGGATGCGCAGCGGCAGGCGGTGCTCGGGCGCTACCAGAAGGAACTGCTGCAGCTGGCCAGCCTGCTCAGCCAGTCCACCGAGCGGGTAGGGGTGAGCGATGCGCTGCAGGCGCGCGTGGCGCAGTACCAGCAGCTGCTGCCGCAGGTGCAGTCGCGCCCGCGCCACGCCGATATGCCGTACCGCCTGCTCAACGACCGCATGCGCGCACGCCTGCAGGCCACGCTGGACAATGGCGGGGGCGCCTACGCCGGCCCCGCCGAATTGATCGACGACCTGCAGCTGATCCTCGACAGCCTGCTTGCGAACCGTGGCGAGCACGCTGGTGGTTTTGCCGTGCAGCGCCTGCTGTGGCGGGTGAAGACCTTCGGCTTCCATCTGGCGCGGCTGGATGTGCGCCAGGAGTCGAGCGTGCATGCGCGCGCGCTGGCCGCCGTGCTGGGTGGCGAAGAGGCCTGGCAGGCGCTGGATGTGGCGGGCCGTGCGCGGCTGCTGAGCCCGCATGCCAGCGGTGAAACGGCATTGCCCAACGGCGACGACGAGGGCAACCAGCGGCTGGACGCGGTGTTCGCTGCACTGGCCGATGCGCGTGCGCGGCATGGCAGCGATGCGCTGGGCAGCTACATCATCTCGATGGCGCACGACCGCAGCGACGTGCTCGCGGTGCTGGCGCTGGCACGCCGTGGCGGCCTGGTGGAAGAGAACGGATCAGTACCGCTGGATATCGCACCGCTGTTCGAGACGGTGGATGATCTCAAGCGCGGCACCGCGACCCTGCGTGACCTGCTGGCCGACCCGATCTATCGCGCGCACCTGCAGGCACGCGACGACGTGCAGATGGTGATGCTGGGCTACTCGGACAGCAGCAAGGACGGTGGCATCGCTGCCTCGCGCTGGGGCCTGCAGCGTGCACAGGTGGAGCTGCTGGAGGTGGCGGCCGAGGCGGGCATCCGCCTGACCTTCTTCCATGGCCGTGGCGGCTCGATCAGCCGTGGCGGTGGCAAGACCACGCACGCGGTGGATGCTTCACCACGCGGCAGCATCGATGGCCGCCTGCGGGTGACCGAGCAGGGCGAGGTGATCCATCGCAAATACGGCATTCGTGCGTTGGCGCTGCGTTCGCTGGAACAGGCCACCGGCGCGGTGCTGCGCGCCAGCCTGCGCCCGCGCGCGGCTGAGCCGCGCGAGGACGACTGGCGGCCGGTGATGGACGTGGTGTCCGCTGCCAGCAGCGAGGTCTACCGTGGCTTCGTCGGCCAGGCCGGCTTCATGGACTACTTCCGCACCGCCACGCCGATCGATGTGATCGAACGGATGACGCTGGGCTCGCGGCCGTCGCGCCGGCTCGGCCAGGACGCCGCGCTGGGCAACCTGCGCGCGATTCCCTGGGTATTCGCCTGGAGCCAGGCGCGGGCGGTCATCCCGGGCTGGTACGGCGTGGGCAGTGGCCTGCAGGCGGCCGTGGACGCCGGTCACGAGGGTACCTTGCGCGAGATGGCGCGCGACTGGCCGTTCTTCCGCACCTTCCTGGACGACATCGCGATGGTGCTGTCCAAGGGCGATATCACCATCGCCGAGCAGTTCTCGAAGCTGTCGGGCGAACTGCACGAACGCTTCTTCCCGCAGGTGCAGCGCGAGCTGGACCTGACCCGGCACTGGCTGCTGGCGTTGATGGACCAGCAGACGCTGCTGGACCACGACGCGCGGCTGGCGCTGTCGATCCGCCTGCGAAATCCCTACGTCGATCCGATCAGCGTGCTGCAGGTGGATCTGCTGCAGCGCTGGCGGGCCAGCGGCCGCGAGGATGACGCGTTGCTGCGCGCGCTGGTGGCGTGCGTGAACGGTGTTTCGCAGGGCGTGCAGAACACCGGGTGAGGTGTCGCGGTAGTGCCGGGCGCTGGCCGGCAACCTCATGATGTTTGGCGGCACGCACGAGGTTGCCGGCCAGCGGCCGGCACTACCTCATTCCTCCGGCGACGGCGGATTCGATGCCAGCAGTTCCAGATGGCGCTGCTCCATTTCCTGGCGCAGCTGGCGGCGGATCTGTGCGGCGGCCTGGCGGCGCTTCTCGTCGGATGTGGCCGGCTGCAGGGGCGGCACCGGCGTCGGCCGGCCTTCCTCGTCCACCGCCACCATCGTGAAGAAGCAGCTGTTGGCGTGGCGCACGCTGCGCTTGAGGATGTCCTCGGCCACCACCTTGATGCCGATCTCCATCGACGAGGTGCCGGTGTAGTTCACCGAGGCCAGGAAGGTGACCAGTTCGCCCACCGCGATGGGCTGGCGGAACATCACCTGGTCCACCGACAGAGTGACCACGTAGCTGCCGGCATAGCGGCTGGCGCAGGCGTAGGCGACCTGGTCGAGCAGGCGCAGGATTGCACCACCGTGGACCTTGCCGGAGAAATTGGCCATTTCCGGCGACATCAGCACGGTCATGGACAGCTGGTGGGTTTTCAGTTCGGTCGACATGCGGCGGATTGTATCGGCAACCGCGCGATTGTTTCCGGAGGCCATGAAAAAGCCGGCCAGCGGCCGGCTCTACCAGAAAGCAGAAGGGCCGCTTGCGCGGCCCTTCCTCAACGTCAGCCGACTAACAGTCGGCTCTACCGGTCGGCTCTCGCCGGCTTTACTTCAGCTTCGCATCGGCGCGCAGGGCGGCGGCGCGGTCGGTCTTCTCCCAGGAGAAGGCCGTGGCGTTGACGGTCTCGCCTTCGCCGTTGAGGTAGCTGAACTCCTTCGGCTTGCGGCCGAAGTGGCCGTAGGCCGCAGTCTGCTGGTACATCGGGTGCACCAGGTCCAGCATCTTGATGATGCCGTACGGGCGCAGGTCGAAGTGCTTGCGGATCAGCTTCTCGATCTTGTCGTCGCTGATCTTGCCGGTGCCGAAGGTGGTGACCGAGATCGAGGTCGGCTCAGCCACGCCGATGGCGTAGGAGACCTGCACTTCGCAACGGTCGGCCAAGCCGGCGGCAACCACGTTCTTGGCGACGTAGCGGGCCGCGTAGGCCGCCGAACGATCGACCTTGGACGGGTCCTTGCCGGAGAAGGCGCCACCACCGTGACGGGCCCAGCCGCCGTAGGTGTCGACGATGATCTTGCGGCCGGTCAGGCCGCAGTCGCCCACCGGGCCACCGATCTCGAACTTGCCGGTCGGGTTGATGTGGAACTTGGTGCCCTTGTGCAGCCACTTGGCCGGCAGCACCGGCTTGATGATCTCTTCGCGGACGGCCTCGATGAGGTCCTTCTGCTTGATGCCCGGGGCATGCTGGGTCGACAGCACCACGGCGTCGATGGCCGAGACCACGCCGTTTTCATAGCGCAGGGTGACCTGGCTCTTGGCGTCCGGACGCAGCCACGACAGCGGCGAGTTCTTTTTCTTGCGGATCTTGGCCTGCTGCTCGACCAGGCGGTGCGACAGGTGGATCGCGGCCGGCATGTAGCTGTCGGTCTCGTTGGTGGCGTAGCCGAACATCAGGCCCTGGTCGCCCGCGCCCATTTCTTCCGGCTTCTTGCGGTCCACGCCCTGGGCGATGTGCGGCGACTGCTTGCCGATCAGGTTCAGCACGCCGCAGGTGGCGCCGTCGAAGCCGACGTCGGAGCTGTCGTAGCCGATGTCCGTGATGACCTTGCGGGTCAGGGCTTCCAGGTCGATCCAGGCGCTGGTGGTGATTTCACCGGCCACGATGGCAACGCCGGTCTTGACCATGGTTTCGCAGGCCACGCGGGCGCGCTGGTCCTGGGTCAGGATCGCGTCCAGCACCGCATCGGAGATCTGGTCGGCAACCTTGTCCGGATGGCCTTCGGAGACCGACTCGGAGGTGAAGAGATAGCTGGACATCAGGCGTAATATCCCTTGATTCGGATGGAAAGATGGGCGCGAATGATACACGGGGTGCGCCGCCTGTGCATTGTGAACCTGTACCGGTTGCCGGTGGTTAAGCCCGCGTAGGCCCGGCAAGGGCCGTCCTGACGGGATTGGGCCCCGGCCTCGAGGCCCAGTGTTCCACCAGCGTGACAGCGGGGCGGGTGGCGAGGGGGGCGGTTGCGGCCTCCTCAGGCCGGGGACGACCGTCATCGTTCTGCCCCGAAACCGCCATCTGGCTGCCGCCTGCCGGGCGCAGGCTGTCGGCCAATCCGGCCGCCGGGCATGAGTGGATCCGCCATGCAGGAACTTGAACAGCGTCTCCAGCAACGCTTTCCCGATTGGTTCCATGGCCGTCGTGGCCAACTGGCGCGGCCATTGCTTCGCAGCGTCGGGCGCTGGTCGCGGTTGGACCAGATCGAAGCGTTCCTGCAGCGCAGTGCAGGATTGCGCGGATTCGGCTTCGTCGCCGCCGGGCTGGAGTTCATCGATGGCCAGTACCAGGTGGATCCGGCCGCGTTGGCGAAGATCCCGGCCACCGGTCGCTTGCTGATCGTCGCCAACCACCCGTCCGGCGCACTGGACGCGCTGGCCCTGCTGGACGCGGTCGGCCGCATCCGCCGCGATGTGCGGATCGTGGCCAACGACCTGCTGGGGGCGATCGCGCCACTGCAGGACCTGCTGTTGCCGGTGCGCATCCTCGGTGGCAAGGCCCAGCGTGGCAGCCTGCACGCTGTGGAGGAGGCGCTGGCCGCCGAGCAGTGCGTGATCGTGTTCCCGGCCGGCGAGGTCTCGCGGCTGTCGCTGCGCGGCATCCGTGATGGTCGCTGGCAGCGCGGTTTCGTCCGCTTTGCCCGTGCCGCCGGCGCGCCGGTGCTGCCGGTACGGGTGGAAGCGCGCAACTCGGCGCTGTTCTACGGCGCCTCGACCCTGTTCAAGCCGGCCGGCACCGCGCTGCTGGCGCGCGAGATGTTCACCCGCCGCGGCCGCCCGTTGCGGCTGAGCATCGGTGAGCCGATGCAGCTGGGCAAGGGCGGTGACCCGGGCGCGCAGCTGCTGGCCGTACGCCGCGCGCTGTATGCGCTGGGCCGCAATGGCGCGGCCGGCAATGCCGCTGCCTTCGCAGGCCCCGAGCCGCTGGCGGCCCCGGTGCCACCCTCGCAGGTCGCCGTCGGCATTGCCGCAGCCACCCAGCAGGGCCAGACCGCCGACGGCAAGCAGATTCTGCTGGCCACTTGTACTGCCGATTCGCCGCTGCTGCTGGAGCTGGGGCGCCTGCGCGAACTGACCTTCCGCCAGGTGGGCGAGGGCACTGGGCGCAGCCGGGACCTGGACGATTACGACCCGCAGTACGAGCACATCGTGATCTGGGACGCGGCCGCGCAGCGCATCGCCGGCGCGTACCGGATCATGCGCGGCGCCCATGCGCTGGCCCGGCACGGCCTGTCCGGGCTCTACAGCGCGTCGCTGTTCCGCTATTCCGACGATGCCATCACCCACATCGCCGAAGGCCTGGAACTGGGCCGCAGCTTCGTGGTGCCCGACTACTGGGGCAGCCGCAGCCTGGACTACCTGTGGCAGGGCATCGGTGCCTACCTGCAGTGCCGGCCGGGTATCCGCTACCTGTTCGGCGCCGTGTCGATCAGCGCGGCGCTGCCACGCGATGCGCGCGAGCAGCTGGTGGCGTACTACCAGCGCTATTACGGCGGTACCGCCGGCCTGGCCGAATCGAACCGCCCGTTCCAGTACTTCGCCGCGCCGCCGAGTTTTGGCGAGCTGGATGCAGGCGCCGCGTTCGATGTGCTCAAGGCCAACCTGGCCGCACTCGGCACCGGCGTGCCGACGCTGTATCGCCAGTACACAGATCTGTGCGAACCCGGTGGCGCGCGCTTCCTCGCCTTCGGTGTCGACCCGGACTTCAGCGATTCGATCGACGGCCTGATCGAAGTGGACCTGTGCGCGATCCGGCCGAACAAGCGCAAACGCTACCTGCGCGATGCGGGGACGCCGGCATGAGCGTGCTGGCGAACCTGTCGCCGCACCGGCGCGCAGTGTTCGTCTCCGACGTGCACCTGGGTTCACGTCATTGCCATGCCACCGAACTGGCACGCTTTCTCTCGCAGCTGCGCTGTGAGCGTCTGTACCTGGTCGGCGACATCATCGACCTGTGGTGGATGGCCCATCGCCGTGCCAACTGGCGGCAGTCGCACAGCGAGGTCATCCAGGCCCTGCACGCGCTGCGCCGTGCCGGGACCGAGATCATCTACATTCCCGGCAACCACGATGCCTCGCTGCGCCAGGTGTGCGGGCTGATGCTGCCAGCGATGCAGGTGCGCCGCCGCGCCATCCACGTGACCGCCGATGGCCGTCGCCTGCTGGTCGCGCACGGCGACGAGTACGACGGCGTGACCCACTTCGGTGGCCTGCAGGAGAGATTCGGCGACTGGCTGTACTACCGCATCCTCACCGGCAACCAGGCCTTGAATGCAGTGCGGCGCCGGCTGGGCATGCGCTACTGGTCGCTGTCGGAGTTCCTGAAGAAGCGCAGTGGTGCGGCTGAGCGCTACATCGAGCGCTTCGTGCAGGCCGGGCTGGACGACGTGCGCCGGCGTGGTCTGGATGGCATCGTCTGCGGCCACATCCACCGCGCGGCGCTGGTCGAACGCGATGGCCTGGTCTATGCCAACGACGGCGACTGGGTGGAGAGCCTGACCGCACTGGCCGAAGACCACGATGGCGCGCTGCGCCTGCTCGATCACAATGGCCAGACCCTGGTGGAACTGCCGGGCGCGCGGCTGTCGCAGGCGGCGTAACCCGTTCCGTAGAGTCGACTGTCGCGCGTAGCGCGTGGTTTCCGCGGCCTGATGGGAGAGCAGTCGACCAGCAGTCGACTCTACAGACGCGGTGTCCGGGAGTGAGACGGCGCGCCCGCAAGCCGCTAGCATCGGTCCATGGATTCCCTGACCCAGATCGTGCTCGGCGGCGCCGTCGCTGCTGCCATCGCTCCGCCCGGCCAGCGCCGCGCGGCCCTGCTGGCCGGTGCCGCGCTCGGCACCCTGCCGGACCTCGATGCCCTGTGGTTGGGCTTCACCGCCGCCGACCCGGTGGCGAACATGATCGAGCACCGCAGCTTCAGCCATTCGCTGCTGGTGTTGCCCTGGGTGGCGGCACTGATCTGGTGGTTGTTCAAGCGCTTCGGCAACGGCCGCGTCGCGCAGTCACCGGTGCGCTGGTTCTGGGCGATCCAGCTGGCGCTGGTCACCCATCCCGTGCTGGATGCGTTCACCGTCTACGGCACCCAGTTGTGGTGGCCGCTGCGCCCACACCCGACCATGGGTTCCAGTGTCTTCATCATCGATCTTGGCTACACGGTGTGGCTGCTGCTGGGTTGCGTGCTGGCCTGGTTTGGCCGCGCCCGCCCCTGGGCTGGCAAGGTGCTGGGCGTGGCGTTGCTGGTCAGCAGCGGCTACCTGGGCTGGGGCCTGATCGCAAAGGCCCAGGTCGACCGTGCTGCCCAGCAGAGCCTGGCGGCGATGGGTCTGGGCGATGCACCGCGCTTCTCGGTGCCGATGCCGTTCAACACCCTGCTGTGGCGCGTGGTGGCGATGACGCCGAACGGCTACGTGGTGGGCGACCGCTCGCTGGTGGCCGACCATGGACCGATGCAGTTCGAAGGCCATGCGTCCAATGTACAGGCGTTGCGCGAAGCAGGGAGCATCCCGGCAGTGCAGCAGCTGACGTGGTTCAACCGGGGCTTCATGCGTGCACAGGTGGTGGACGGGCGGCTGGTCCTGAGCGACCTTCGCATGGGGCTGGAGCCGGACTACACCTTCAACTTCGCCGTGGCCGAGCAGGTCGACGGGCAGTGGCGACCGATCACGCCCGAGCAGGTGCGGACGGATTACAGCAGCCCGGCCGCGCGCGCGGATGCCGGGCGCCGGCTGGCGGCGATGTGGCAGCGGATCTGGCACGAGCCTGCAGCCTCCGCGACTGGTGCGGCGCACCCGTAGATCCACGCCATGCGTGGATGGCGGGACATCGGCAGTGGCAGCCACGCATGGCGTGGCTCTACTGCGGTTGGCGGTTGAGCTTGATCGAACGGTTCAGCACCTGGCGTGGGACGTTGGCAATGTCAAAGCCAACGAACGCCAGCAGGAACTGCAGCCCGGAGATCAGCGCGACCATGGCGATCATGATGGTACCCACCGGCGTGGCGACATCGGCCTGGGCCGACCGCACCCAGTGGTACAGCCCGAACAGCCCCCCGAAGGCGAGCAGGCTGCTGCCGGCGATCAGCTCCAGTGACGCGATGCTGAGGTCGCGCAGGAAATAGTTGTAGGCAATGCGCTTGAGCGTGTTGCGCAGGTGCTTGAAGCTGAACTCTCCCAGGATGCGACCGATGCGCAGGTTGCTGGTTTCGTCGCCGTAGTGGGCGTCCATTGCCACATCCTGCACGACCGCGCGCACGGTGTTCAGTCGGAACAGCATGTCGGTCTCGAAGAAATAGCGGTCGCTGACCGCCTCGAGCTTCAGGTGGCTGGCGACCTTGGCATGGATGGCGGTGTAGCCGTTGGTCGGGTCGAACACCTGCCAGTACCCGGATGAGGCCTTGGTCATGAAGGACAGCAGCAGGTTGCCCAGACGCCGCACCGGGGGCATGCGGCGGATGTGGGTCAGGTTCCAGAATCGGTTGCCCTTGGTGTAGTCGGCATGGCCGTCGGCGATCGGCGCGACGAAGTCCATCAGCAGCGCCGGGTCCATCTGCCCATCGCCATCGACCTTCACCAGAATGTCCATGCCATCTGCGATGGCCGCGCGGTACCCGGTCTTGATCGCACCGCCGACGCCAAGGTTGTGCTGATGGAACAGCACGGCGATGCGCGGGTCGTTGGCTTCGGCCAGGATCAGGCGGCCGCTGCCGTCGGGGCACGCATCATCCACGCAGTAGATCGCCGTTACCGCATCATCGATCGCCGCGAGGACGGACAGCACGTGGCGGGTCACTTTGTAGCAGGGGATGATTACGGCGATCCGAGCCGGCGTGGATGCGGAGGGCGTAATGGTGGTCATCGGACTCATGGGGCTGGGTGGGCCAGCAGGGCCTTTGCCGGCAGTTCCACCAGATCCCCCTGCAGCACCCGTGGTGCGTCGCCCTCAGGCGCTACGGTGATGTGGTGGTAGCGGTTGAAGGTGAAATTGAACGCCTCGTCGGACATCAATGGGAAGTACCGGCGGAAGTATTCCATCTGTGGCAGGTACAGCACATGGTTCACGGCGGGAATACCAACACCCGGCAGGAGGGCCCCGAACCCACCGGGAGCCACCAGCGCGCCTTCGGGCGTGGTGGCTGAGCCCCGGGCTTGCAGGGAGTGCAGGACGGCAGTGCGGTCCATTGCGAAGATCGGCCCGGCAGGCTGCACAGGGTTGAACAAGCCATTGCCCAGCAGATTGGCCAAGGCGGCGGTGGCCAGGACCAAGGTGGCCGCATGCGCCGACAGCTTTGGGCGGCGGGCGGCAACGGCCAGCCCCGCCAAGCAGAGATAGGGAATGGCATCGGCGGCGCTGTGCAGGCGGCTGAACTGGCCTTCGCCGAACAGGAACTTGGCCACGCTGCCAGCCATCAGCAGCGCAGCCAGCAGCAGCAGACGCCTGCGCTCCAGGCGTACGCCGCAATGGACCAGGATCATCGCGCAGCCGATGTTGAGCAGCAGGCCGAACGCCAGCAGCGCGCGTGCGGGTGGCACCATCGAGAGCCCGGTCAACTTGCCGACCAGAACGGGCACGGGCAGGAAGATCCAGCAGGCGATCAGCAGTACGCCAGCGGCGAGGGCCAGCACGCTGCCGCGGTGGCCCCGCACCCATTCGCGCAGTCGTGCGCCGTCAGCAAGGACCAGGGTGAACAGCGGCAACAGGCTGCCGAGTACGGCGATCTCGCACTCGTTGGAGCCATTGAACATTGGCAGCGGTGCAAACCGGTAGGTCATCAGGTTCGGGAAGACGTGCGCGAACAGGGACGTCAGCCCGACCCCACCTCCGGCGCTCTGGCGCTGGCCCGGATAAACCGTGTTGCGCACGATCGGGATGATGTCGTGGAAGTAACCGATGAACACGGCCAATGCCAGCGCGCCTGCGATGCCGGCATCGATCAGTCGTGGAAGCGTGAGGGCATCGCGACGGAAGGCCAGGACCAGCACCGCCATGGCCAGCAGCGAGGAAATGATGAAGGGCGGATAGGACACTGCGATCACCCAGACAGCGAGGGCGTACGCACTGGCCAGGATGCGAACCCAGCGATTGCCGATGCACAGCCAGGCTGCGGCGGCCCAGGGTGCCAGAGCGAAGGCACCGGCATTGCTGGTCCACCAGACCTGCACGAATGGCGCGAAGAACAGCGTGGCCGAAACCAGCACTGCGGCTGGTACCGGCATCCGCAGTTGGCGCAGGAACAGGGCCCATCCGCTCAGGAAGGCCATGGCCATGAACATGAAGAAGAACGAATAGGCGTTCGCTGCTGGCAACACGAAGAACGCCCAGTGGTAGGGCTTGAACAGCAGGCCCCAGTCGAGCAGCGGCAGCGCCTGGAAGGTGCGCAGTGACTCGTGGTACGGCGAGTGTGCGTTGAACTGGCCGAAATCGTTGTTGACCGCGATCTGGATGTAGGGCGTGAACACGATCCACTCATCGCTGCGGATCATGCGGGCGCTGCCAAGTACCGGGTTCTGTGGCGCCAGGCCGAGATACTCGTAGGCCAGCGAGTAGGAGGATGGCGTCAGCGCGAATGCGACGTAGAGAATGCACAACAGCGCGATGATCCCGGCGAGCAGGCGCGTCTGGCTGGGCAGGAGTCCGCCCGGCAGGTTCACATCATGGGTGGAGAAAGGCGTTCGTCCGCTGTCACTCATCATGCGCTCGCAGGTAAGGTCCATCCATGCGCGACGTACCCGCACACCGATGCCTGAGGGCAATAGAGGGGGATCCCGGCACGCGCCGTTTCGAGGCCGGGACTGCGGGATTCTAGCCGGTTGCCGCCGGAGCCGCAGGCCATCCTGTGGCGAGGATGGGCCTCAATACACCGTCGCGCGGCCCTGCACGAACGAGTAGAAGAACACCGCGTTCGGGTCGTTCTGCACCAGGCGGAACTCGCGGCGCATGCCCTCCACGGTTTCCTCGTCCACCGAGCCGGCCTGCAGCAGCTGGTCGGCGGCCGACAGCAGCAGCTGTTCCCAGAACGCGATCATCGTCTTGCGACGCGCCGGCTCGCGGTTGTCCAGGTGGATGGTCTTGATCTCGGTGTGCACGTCGCGGAAGCCGCCGGCCAGCAGCAGGTTGCCCAGCTTGGCGCCGACGAACGGGTCGCCCCCGTGGTCGTACTGGAAATCGTTGAAGGCCATCCAGTAGCGCCAGATGTGCGGCGAATACGGATCGAGCAGGAACGAGGCATTCATCACTTCGGTGATGTACACCGGCGAACCCGGTGCCAGCACCCGGCGCACTTCGCTCAGCACACGTGCGGGTGACGGCACGTGCTCCAGCACCCAGCACAGGAACGCCGCGTCGAAGCTGCGTGCCTCGAACGGCAGCTCACCGGCATCGGCCTGCTGCAGGGTATAGCGGTCGCTGCACCACGGCGTGCGCGCCAGGTTCTCGCGCGCGGTGGCCAGCTGCGTTTCGCTCAGGTCCACGCCGGTCACGTGCAGCTCGGGGAAGCGGCGCAGCAGGATCTCGGTCTGTGCGCCCACGCCGCTGCCGACTTCCAGCAGGCGACGTGCGCCGCTGTAGTCGATCTGGCCGAAGATGCTTGACTCCAGCAGCCGGGCCTGGGTCATCAGGCGCTGCTGCTCGGTGCCGGAAAACCCGTGCAGATAGGTCGGGGAGGAAATCGGCGGGGTCATGGTGGGCTCTTGTAGCGTCGAGCTGGCTCGACTGTTCGCAAACGCGGGGCTGGCGGCTCAGGCCGCCGAAGGCAGCGCCGGTTCCCCGGCGATCAGGCGGTCGAAGTATTCGGTGGTCAATGCGATCTGGCTGGCCGGATCCTCGGCACGGTTGACCACCGCGCGGAAAGCGGCATTCTCCGGCCGGTCCTTGGCATACCAGCCCAGGTGCTTGCGCGCGATGCGCACGCCCTGCGGCTCGCCATAGAACGCATGCAGCGCGTGCAGGTGGCCAAGCAGGATGTCGCGCACTTCCGCCAGTGATGGCGGTGGCAGTTCCTCGCCGGTGGCCAGGTAGTGCGCCACTTCGCGGAAGATCCACGGCCGGCCCTGCGCCGAGCGACCGATCATCACCGCATCCACGCCGGTTTCCTTCAGGACGTAGGCGGCCTTCTGCGGCGAATCGATATCGCCGTTGGCGATCACCGGAATGCGCAGCGCGGCCTTGATCTCGCCGATCGTGGCGTACTCCGCCTGGCCGGTGTAGTGCTGGTCGCGGGTACGGCCGTGCACCGCCAGTGCCGCGATACCGCTGTCCTCGGCGATGCGTGCGATCAGCGGGCCATTGCGATGATCGCAGTCCCAACCGGTACGGATCTTCAGCGTGACCGGCACGTCCACCGCGTTGACCACGGCCTCGAGGATGCGCGCCACCAGTTGCTCGTCGCGCATCAGTGCCGAACCGGCCCAGGCGTTGCACACCTTCTTGGCCGGGCACCCCATGTTGATGTCGATGATCTGCGCGCCGTGGTCGACGTTGTAGCGCGCGGCCTCGGCCAGCTGCTGCGGCTCGGTGCCGGCGATCTGCACGCTGATCGGGGCCGGTTCGCCGTCATGGTCCATGCGGTGGATCGACTTGCGCGTGTTCCAGAAGCGCGGATCACTGATGGTCATTTCCGAGGCGGCCAGACCCGCGCCCAGCCGTTTGCACAGCAGGCGGAAGGGCTTGTCGGTGACGCCGGCCATGGGCGCCAGCACGACGTTGGGGGCAATGGTGTACGGGCCGATCTGCATGCGCCCATTGTAGGGCGCGCGCGGCGGTACGGCCGCGTCGGGCGCGGTCCGGTTCAGGCCGATCGGCACCGACCTCATGCCGTACCGGCATCAGCAGATGCTTGACGGTTGCTTCCGCCGCCCCCAAGGGCGGGCGATGGTAGGCGGCTACCCCAGGCTCTGCCAGGCCTGCCGGGTCCCCAGCGCGAAGGCCAGCCCCAGGCAGAGGCAGACCAGTGAACTGGCTACCCAGAAGCGCCGGCCGTTGTAGCCGGGCCGGAGCAGCGCCAGGCCGAAGCCCATCGCCGCGCGCAGCAGCAACAGCAGGGCGATGCCCGTCAGGACCAGACGACTGGCCGGCAGCGGCGAATGCCAGCCCGCGGCGGCCAGTGCGTACAGCGCCCAGGCCACCAGCACGGCAGTAATGCCGGCGGTCATCAGCGGCGGCCACCAATGCCCGGCCTGTGCCAGCCGGACCATGCGCTGGCCAGCACCGAAGTACCTGTACCACGCGGCGCCGAAGGCAATGCAGCCGATATGCAGCAAGGCTGCGATGGCACTACCGGCGGCGGCAACCAGCAACCAGGGGAATCCGTCCATGTCCTGCCCACGCTGAAACGCTGCGCGGATGGTGGGTGAGGGGCGGGATGCGGGCAATGCGACCGGCAGTCGCAGCTGTTCGATGCGACCGCCGCCGATGGCGCTTCGCTCAGCGCGGCGGATCGATCTGCAACCCGGCGCCGAGACGGTCCAGGGCCACGTCCACGCGTGGCAGCCGTTGCCGGCCCTGCGGCCACAGCAGGCGCAGCGGCAGGCCGCGGCAGTCCAGTGACGGCAGGATCGAGACCAGGCTGCCGCGCGCCAGCGCGTCATCGACCAGCCAGGTGGCCAGCTGCGCGATGCCGAAGCCGGCCTCGACCGCCGCCACCTGGGCCTCGGCGCTGCCAACCACCAGGCGCGCGCGGGCCTGCAGCGGTGTACTGCGCTGCCTGCCATCGGCCACCTGCCACGGCCCGATGCTGCCGTCCGCGCGTCCGAACAGCACACCGTCATGCCCGGCCAGCTCGGCGGCCGAGCGGGGCTGGCCATGCCGAAGCAGGTAGGCCGGGGAGGCGCAGAAGCGCAGGCATTCGTAACCGAGCAGGCGGCTGCCCAGCATGGCGGGCAGCGGCTCGGGACCGCCGATGCGTACGGCGAGGTCGACGCCGTCCTCGGCGAGGTCGCTGAAGCGGTCGCTGAAGGTCACCTGCGGATGCAACTGTGGAAACTCGGCGGCCAGCTGCAGCAGCAACGGCCAGACTTTGAGGCGCCCGAAGGTGGCCGGCGCATCCACCCGCAGGCGGCCCACGGGCGCGTCTGCGTGCGAGACCAGCACCGACTCGGCATCGGCCAGCTCGCCCAGCACCCGCACGCAGGTGCGATAGAAGCCCTCACCAGCCTCGGTCAGGCGAAGGCGGCGCGTGCTGCGTTCGAACAACCGCGCGCCCAGGCGTGTCTCCAGCCGTGCGATGGTCTTGCCCACCGCCGAACTGGTCAGGTGCAGGCGTTCGGCGGCGGCAGTGAAGCTGCCGGCATCGGCGGTGGCGACGAAGGCCTCGATGCCGCGCAGGCGCTCGGTGGGAAGCATGGGGAATTTCTGTCCGGAATCGATGGAAAACATAGCAGCAATCGGAATCCGGGGAGGAAATAGGCTGGCGGCCCCTGTTCTGATGCCTGCCCATGTTCTCCCTCGATTCCGCCGCGGCCGCTGTCCGCGCAAACGGCCGCGCACGCCTTTCGGTTGTCCTGCTGGCGGTGTCCGCCTTCGTCATCGTCACCACCGAGTTCCTGATCGTCGGCCTGTTGACGGCGCTGGCGCGCGACATTGGCCTGGGCATCGCCCGCGCCGGGCAGCTGGTTACCTTGTTCGCGTTCACCGTGATGCTGGCCGGGCCACCGTTGACCGCGCTGCTGTCACACGTCGGCAGGCGCCGCCTGTTCGTGGCCATCCTGCTGTTGTTCGCGGGTTCCAACGCGCTGGCCGCGATGGCCACGCAGCCGTGGCTGCTGGCGCTGGCGCGGGTGCTGCCGGCACTGGCCCTGCCGGTGTTCTGGGGCACCGCCAGTGAGACTGCTGCGCAGCTGGCCCCTGCAGGGCAGGGCGGTCGTGCGGTCGCGCGGGTCTACCTGGGTATCACCGCCGCAATGCTGTTCGGTATCCCGCTGGGTACGTTGGCTGCCGACGCCCTCGATTGGCGCGGCAGCTTCTGGCTGTTGGCGGCCCTGTCGCTGTTGATGGCCGGCGCGCTGGCGTTGTGGATGCCGGACACCGTGGCCGGACCGCGGCGCGCGCTGGGCGAACAGGCACGAGTACTGCGCCAGCCGCAGTTGCTGGGCGATGTGCTGCTGTCGGTGCTGGTGTTCACCGCGATGTTTGCTGCCTATACCTACCTGGCCGATGTGCTGGAGCGGCTGATGCAGGTACCGGCGGCACAGGTGGGCTGGTGGCTGATGGGCTTCGGAGCTGTCGGGTTGATCGGCAATGCACTGGGTGGGCGCTGGGTCGATCGTGCGCCGCTGGGCGCGACCCTGGTGTTCTGCGCGGTGCTGGCGCTGGGCGTGCTGGCCAGTGTCGGGCTGGCCGGCCACGGCACGTTCGTGCTGATCGCACTGGCCCTGTGGGGTGTGGCGCATACCGCATTGTTCCCGCTGTGCCAGGTGCGGGTGATGCGTGCGGCGCCGCAGGCGCAGGCGCTGGCGGGAACCTTGAATGTGTCCGCGGCCAACGCCGGCATCGGCCTCGGCGCGCTGCTGGGAGGTGGGGCCATCGAACGCTTCGGGCTTGCCTCGCTGGGCGTGGTGGCCGCTGCCGTGGCGCTGCTGGCAATCGTCGCGGGCCTGCTGCTGCGGCAGCTTGCCCGGTCTCGCTCATCCACGCATGGCGTGGATCTGCCTCATTGAAAGGCAAACAAAAAAAGCCCGGGTGTCTGCACACCCGGGCTTCTTCATCCACGCATGGCGTGGATCTACTTTGCTTCGGCGTCGGCCGGGGTGAAGCGCGGCATCGCCGCTGCAGCACCTTCCTTCTCGGTCGAACGACCGGCGAACTGGTTGGCGAAGCGCACGTGGCGGGCGAACGGGGCGTCGGCCACCTGCGCCAGCGACGCGGCCAGCGCACCGTTGAAGGCGTCACCGGCACCGGTGGTGTCGATGGCCTGTACCTGTTCGGCGCCCACGCGGTAGTACGGCTGGGTATCGCCGCGCAGGTTCTCGTCGGCATGCGACACGAACACGCCCACCGAGCCCAGGGTGACCACCACGGTACCGTTGCCGACCAGCTTGCGGCACAGCGCGTGCAGGCTGGCGCCATCCAGCGCGGCGACGTCGTTGGCATCCACGCGCTCACCGACATGGCGGCCGAGCAGGGCAGCGAACTCGGTCTCGTTCGGGGTGATCACATCGGCCAGCTTGAGCAGGCCGATGGTCGAGGGGGCATCGGCCGGTGCGGTGTTGAGCACGGTGGTGACGCCGGCCTCGCGGGCCGTGGCCAGTGCCGCTTCGATGGTCTGCACCGGCGATTCCAGCTGCACCAGCACCACCCTGGCGCCGGTCAGCAGGGCCTGCTGCTGTTGCAGGAAGTCGGTGCTCAGCGCAGCGTTGGCACCCGGGCCGATCACGATGGTGTTGCGGCCACGGGCATCGACGTAGATGCCGGCGGTGCCGGTCGGTTCGCTGCTGGCTTCGGCGATGAGGTCGAAACCATCCTGCGCCGCCAGTTCGCGCGCGGTGGCGCCACCGGCGTCGTCGCCCAGCGCGCACACGAAGTGCGTCTCGGCACCGGCGCGGCAGGCCGCCACGGCCTGGTTGAAGCCCTTGCCACCGGGGCCGGTGCTGTAGCGGCCGGCAATGGTCGCGCCCGGTGCCGGCAGCGACTCGCACCGCCACACGTGATCGACATTGAAGGAACCGACGACAACGACACTGCTGCTCATAGGGAATCTTTTCTCAACCAAGGGTTCAACTGAAGTGCGTCAGCACGCCGGCGATGGTCGCCGTCATGAAGGTGGCAATGGTACCGCCCAGCACCGCGCGCAGGCCGAACTTGGCCAGGTCGTGGCGACGTTCCGGAGCCAGGCCACCGATGCCGCCGATCTGGATCGCGATCGAGCTGAAGTTGGCGAAGCCGCACAGCGCGTAGGTCGCGATCAGGCGACCTTCGCTGGACAGGCTGACGCCAGCCACCTGGCCGTTCACGATCTGCGACAACTCGGTGTAGGCCACGAACTCGTTGATCACGACCTTCTGGCCGATCAGCGAACCGACGGTGGTGGCATCGGCCCACGGCGTACCGATCACCCAGGCGATCGGGGCCAGCAGGTAGCCGAAGATGGTCGACAGGTTGGTCGGCTTGCCGATCTGCGCAGCCAGGCCGGTCACTTCACCGATCCAGGTCAGCGGGGCGTTCAGCAGCGCGATCAGGGCGATGAAGGCCAGCAGCATCGCGCCGATGTTCAGCGCCAGCTTCAGGCCGTCGCCGGCGCCGGCCGCAGCCGCGTCGATGATGTTGCTGGAGGTCTTTTCGACTTCCATCTTCACCGTGCCGCGGGTGAGCGGGGTGCCGGTTTCCGGGATCAGCAGCTTGGCCACGACCAAGGTGGCCGGCGCGGCCATGATGCTGGCCGCCAGCAGATGCTTGGCGTAGAAGGCCTGCTGCGCTGGGTCGCCGCCGCCAAGCATGCCCACGTAGGCCGCCAGCACGCCGCCGGCGATGTGTGCCATGCCGCCGATCATCATGGTCAGCAGCTCGGACTGGGTCATCCTGGCGATGTACGGGCGCACGGTCAGCGGCGCCTCGGTCTGGCCGATGAAGACGCTGGCGCAGACGCTGGTGGTTTCCGCACCGGACACACGCATGACCTTGGTGATCGCCCACGCCATCACGCGCACGATCGCCTGCATGATGTTCAGGTGGTACATCACCCCCATCAGCGCCGAGAAGAAGATGATGGTCGGCAGCACCTGGAAGGCGAAGATGAAGCCGTAATTCTTGGTGTCCATCAACGAGCCGAAGATGAAACCGGAACCCTCGTTGACGAAGCTCAGCACCTTGACGAAGCCGTGGCCCAGCGCGTCGAACACGTCGCGCCCGCCCGGCACCAGGATCACCAGCGCCGCGAAGGCGATCTGCAGGGTGATACCGGTGGCAACCAGCTTCCAGTCAACCGCGCGCTTGTTATTGGAAAACAACCAGGTGATGCCGATCAGCACCGCCAACCCGAACAGGCCGAAGCCGATCCTGCCCAAACCTTCGACCATGTGAGTGACTCCCCTGGGGCGTCGCGAAAAACGGGAAGCCTAGTGCAGGGCAGGGGCCGGGGCAAGAAAAAGCAGCGTGCGCGCGGCCAACGGTACCGATCAGGCCAGCAACGGCAAGGGCTTGCGGCTGGCGGCGGCAGGTAGAATGGGGGTCGATCCCGGCCCGGATGCGGGCCCGCAGCAGGAGATTCGCATGCAATACCGTCGCCTGGGCTCCACCGGCCTGCCGATTTCCGCCCTTTCCTTCGGCGCCTGGGTGACCTTCGGTGACCAGATCCCGCGTGATGAGGCCCGCAACCTGGTGGCCGCCGCCTGGGATCATGGTGTCAACTTCTTCGACAACGCCGAGGGCTATGCCAACGGCCGTGCCGAACAGGTCATGGGTGACGTGATCGCCGACCTGCGCCTGCCGCGCGACGGTTTCTGCGTGTCCAGCAAGGTGTTTTTCGGCAGCGCCAAGGACCCGCGGCCGACCCAGCGCGGGCTGTCGCGCAAGCACGTGACCGACGCCTGCCACGCTGCACTCAAGCGCCTGCGGGTGGACTACCTGGACCTTTACTACTGCCACCGCCCGGATCCGGACGCGCCGATCGCCGAGACCGTGCATGCGATGGACACCCTGGTGCGGCAGGGCAAGATCCTCTACTGGGGCACCTCGGAGTGGTCGGCGGTGCAGATCCAGCAGGCGCTGGACATCGCCGAGGCGCGCAACCTGCAGGGCCCGTCGATGGAGCAGCCGCAGTACAACCTGCTGCACCGCGAGCGGGTCGAGGTCGAGTACGCGCCGCTGTATGCCGGTGCCGGCCTGGGTACCACCATCTTCTCGCCGCTGGCGTCGGGCCTGCTCACCGGCAAGTACGACCAGGGCATTCCGGCCGATGCACGGCTGGGGCGGGAAGGCATGGAGTGGTTGCAGAACCTGGTGCTGGGGGCCGACGCCGGGGCCCGCCTGGGCCAGGTGCGGCGCTTCAGCGAGGTGGCACGCGCGCTGGGCCACGCCCCGGCCACGCTGGCCATTGCCTGGTGCCTGCGCAACCCGAACGTTTCCAGCGTGATCCTCGGCGCCAGCCGGGTCAGCCAGCTGCTGCAGAACCTGCAGGCGTTGGAAGTGCTGGAGCAGGTCGATGCGGCCGGCTGGGCCGAGGTCGAAGCCGTCTTCGCCTGAACCCCGGGGCCGACCGGGCCTGGGGGCCTCGGTCGGGCCGGCTCGGGCTCGGGCCTCGGTTGTAGAGTCGACTGTTAGTCGACTGCTTCGAATAGTCGACTGCTTCGAATAACCGACTGCTTCGAATAACCGACTGCTTCGAATAACCGACTGCTTCCAGCAACAGCAGACGACTGACAGTCGACTCTACACATATGTCGCCAATTGATTGGCAACATCTATCGAATTTCAGAATTCGATCATTAATCTCATCAATCAAATTGAGAATGGTTGTTGATTGTCAACTGAGAATCATTATCATTTGACTCGTCCCTCGCACGAGTCCAGATGCTCATGAATGCTCAACCTGTACTGCTGCGCCCCGAAACGCTGACCCTCCGCGATCGACCGGTCCGCGTCGTTCCGCCGGAAGAGGTCATCGACAGCGAAGCCCTGCTCAAGGGCCGTCGTGAAATCCTGATCCAGCACGGCGACCGCTTCTATCGCCTGCGGCACACCAGCAACGACAAGCTGATCCTGACCAAGTAATCGCGGTCTGGTCGCCCGCCTCCCTCCCTCCTGCCGGCAGCGCCGACAGGGTGGGCGACCCGTCCGCTCCCGCTCTCTCCCCCTCGGTCTACCGCGTGCACCTTCCGGGTGTGCCGGTAACCGGGGGTTCCCCTGCCTGACCGAACGAACCCGATGACCCGCCATACCGCCCTTTGCCTTGCTGTCTGGATGGCGCTGCCGCTGTCCGCCCACGCTGCTGCCACTGCTGCCACTGCTGCCACTGCTGCCCCCGATGCGCGCGAATTCGATCGGGTGCAGGTCACCGCCACCCGCACCGAGCGGGCGGTGAGCGACGTGGCGGCCACGGTGGATGTCATCGACCGTGAGCAGATGGACCGGCACCTGGTGCAGGACATCAAGGATCTGGTGCGCTACGAGCCGGGACTGTCGGTCACCCGCAGCGCGACCCGCTTCGGCCTGGATGGTTTCCGCATCCGTGGCCTGGACGGCAACCGCGTGCGCATCCAGACCGACGGCATCGTCATGCCGACCCGGTTCGACATCGGTTCGTTCGCCAGTTCCAACCGCAACTTCACCGACCTCGATACGCTCAAGCGCGTCGAGATCGTGCGTGGACCGGCCAGCTCGCTGTACGGCTCCGACGCACTCGGTGGCGTGGTCGCGTTCGTGACCAAAGACCCGGCCGACTATCTCAAGGACGGCAAGAACAGCTACTTCGGCCTGAAGTTCGGCTACGACGGTGAGTGGAAGGGCCTGCTCGGCGGTGCCACCGCCGCCTTCGGTGGCGACCACTGGAGCGGCCTGGTCAACGTCAACCATCACCAGGGCCAGGAAACGGACAACAAGGGCACGGTGCGCAGCGACAACGACACCCGCACCGCGTCCAATCCGCAGGATCGCGACGGCCGCAGCCTGCTCAGCAAACTGGTCTATGCACCCAGCGAGGACCAGCGCTTCCGCTTGACCGTGGAAGGCAACGAAGACACCACCGATACCAATGTGCTGTCGGCGATCGCCAGCGTTGCACCGCGCCCCGGCGCGATGGCTGCGGCCACTGGCATGAAGTCCCACGACACCCAGAAGCGCAACCGCGTGTCCTTCGCCCACGAGATGGATGCGCTGGACCAGCCGTTCGCCGACAGCCTGCATTGGCAGGTGTACGCGCAGAACAGCGAAACCCGGCAGCAGACCGACGAGACCCGCACCGACGGCACCCGCCGCCACCGCGTGTTCTCCTTCGACCAGCATGCCTATGGCCTGCAGGCGCAGTTCAACAAGGCGTTCACCACCGGCAGCGTCGAGCACGCATTGACCTACGGTTTCGAAGGCACCCGTACCGAGATCCGCCAGAAGCGCGACGGCTATCAGGTCAGCAAGGCTGGCGTGGTCAGCAACACGGTGCTGCCGGACACCTTCCCGGTGCGTGACTTCCCGATCAGCAAGACCACCGAGCTGGGCCTGTATGCACAGGATGAGATGCGCTTTGCCGATGGCCGGCTGTCGCTGGTACCGGGCGTGCGCGTGGACCGCTACGAGCTGAAGCCGGAAGTGGACAGCATCTTCGCCGAAGACAACCCGACCACGGCCGTGGCGCAGCTGAAGAAGACCAGCGTGTCGCCGAAGCTGGGCATGGTCTGGCGCTTCACCGACGAATGGTCGCTGTTCGCCGGTTATGCGCGTGGCTTCCGTTCGCCGCCGTACAACGACGTCAACATCGGCCTGACCAACGTCGCCTTCCGCTATACCGCCATCGCCAACCCGGATCTGAAGCCGGAAACCAGCGACGGTTACGAACTGGGCCTGCGCTTCATCGCGCCGGCGGCGTACGTCAGCGTCAGCGGCTACTACAACGACTACAAGGATTTCATCCAGTCCAACGTCGATACCGGTCGCAACGCACAGGGTTTGACCGTGTTCCAGTCGCAGAACATCGCCGACGCGCGCATCTATGGCGCGGAAATGAAGGCCGGCATCGAGTTCGGCGAACTCAGCCCGGCGCTGAAGGGCTGGGCGCTGCGCAGTGCGTTGGCATGGTCGCGTGGTGACAACCGGACCGATGACGAACCGCTGGCCTCGGTCGATCCGCTGCGTGGCACGCTGGGCCTGATGTACGACACCGATACCTGGGGCGTCGAACTGGCCGGTACCTTCGTGCAGCGCAAGAAGCGCCTGTCGCCGCCTGCAGCGCAGACCAATCCGAACGCACCGGCGCCGTTCGTCTACCAGCCGGCCGGCTACGGCGTGCTGGACCTGATGGCGCACTGGAACTTCGCGCCGGGTGCCACCTTCAATGTCGGCGTGTTCAACCTGGCCGACAAGCGCTACATCGAATGGTCGTCGATCACCCCGAGCCTGATCACCGATCGCGCACTGAGCGATCGTTTCAGCAGCCCGGGCCGCACCTTCTCCGCCAGCCTTGCCGTTTCCTGGTGACCTCATGAGCCGAGCACTGTCCGCACGCAGGAATGACTCCATCGCCGCGCCGAACAGCGCGGCCTGGCCGACCCCGGCACAGCTGGCCACGCTCGGCACCGTGTTGTGCCTGTACCACGCCGACGGCAACGAGCTGGGCGGCTGGCGCCAGGCCGTACGCGTACACGCCTGTCAGGGCGTGGACAGCGAGGGCCTGCGCGAAAGCCTGTGCTTCCTTGATGGCCGCGGCCGCTGCGTGTGGCGCCTGTACCTGCTGCCCGACAGCGATTTCCTGGCCTGGGACCGTCTGGTCGCGCCGCTGCCGCCGGGACCGGAACACGACGTCGAGGCGAGCGTTGGCGAACGCTTGTGGCGGCGTCTGGCCGGCCATCTTGGCGGCCAGCGCTGGCGCCTGTGCGCGCTGCGCCTGCATGCCGCCGACGACGGACGCACGCTGGCCGCCAGTCTGTCGACCCTGTCCTCGCTGGGCGCGGCCACCGCGCGCCGCATCGCACGCCTGGAAGGTGCTGAAGGCGAGCTGGCGATCGACGACTGCTGCTGTGCCGACGCCGCCCGGCGTCCGGCGCCCCAGATTCCCGGCGACCTGCCGCTGATCCGCCTGTGACCCTCTCCTGATGGAACGCCCGTTGGCCACGGATGGCCCCTCGATGAACTGCAACCCCGAAGGAAAACCCCGATGAAGCTCCAGACAGCCAGCGCCATGCTGCTGCTCGCCGCCAGCGGCGTGGCCAGCGCGCAGCCCTCCGATATCGCCCGCGACCACGACAGCATCCTCGCCATGCAGGGTGAGTACACCGTGGACTTCGCCTTCGACGAGACCGTGCTGCTGAAGCCGGGCTACGAGCGTGCACCGGCGATGCGCAGCGGCGGCAGTGAAGTGGTCATCGTGGTCGAGGACACGCCGAAGCGCATCGTGCTGCAGCACCTGCTGCTGGATGAAAAGAGCGGCCACATCACCAAGCACTGGCGCCAGGACTGGGTGTACGAAGCACCGAACCGTTTCGAGTTCAGCGCCGACCAGACCTGGAGGGTGCGCAGTATTCCGTCGGCGGTGAACCAGGGCGCCTGGACCCAGTGCGTGTACGAAGTGAGCGACGCACCGCGCTACTGTGGCACCGGCACCTGGACCTACACCAACAACGTGCCGAGCTGGACCAGCGACCTGAGCTGGCGCCCGCTGCCGCGCCGTGAGTACACCAAGCGCAGCGACTACAACGCGCTGGCTGTGGTCAACCGCCACACGCTGACCCCGAACGGCTGGACCCACGAGCAGTTCAACACCAAGGTGCAGCGCAACGCCGATGGCAGCCAAGTGGAGATCGCACGCGAGTTCGGCTTCAACGACTATGTGAAGACCACCGAGGTCGACTTCACCCCGGCGCGCAACTACTGGAAGGCCACCGCCGGCTACTGGGCCAAGGTTCGCCAGCGCTGGGACGGTTTCCTGACCCAGGCCCCGGGCGTGCACCTGAAGACCAGGATCGACGGCATGGCGATGATCATTCCGCTGTTCACCCAGGCCGAAGCGATCCAGTCCGGCAAGAAGGTGAAGGACAAGCAGATCGACGACGTGTTCGCCAAGTACGTGGAAAAGGCCCAGTAGATCCACGCCATGCGTGGATGTGCTTGTTCCTTGAACACTGGCAGCGCCGTCCTGGGCTCTTGGTAGGTGCCGAGCTTGCTCGGCACGCGCCCCGGTCCGGCGCCGCCTCAGGCCTCGCGCAGCGCCAATGCCGGTGGCGTATGCAGGATCGCCCGCGTACCCCACCAGCCTGCCAGCAGGCTCAGCCCGATGCCGACCACGCCGCCGATCAGCAGGCCCGGCCACGGCGGCAGCAATGGCAGCTCGAACACCTTCTGCGAGACTGCCACGCCGATGGCGGCCGCCGCGCCCACCGCGAGCAACGCGGCCAGCGTGCCCAGTGCGCCGAACTCCACCAGCACCGCACCGCGCAGCTGGCGCCGGGTCGCGCCCAGCGTGCGCAGCACCGCGCTGTCGTAGCGACGCTCGCCCGCCGTGGCCTGCAGCGCGGCCAGCAGCACCAGCACGCCGGCCAGCAGGCTGAACACCATCACCAGCTTCACCGCCTGTGCCAGCCGCTCCATCACATCGCGCACCTGCGAGATCACCGCGTCCACGTCCAGCAGCGACAGGTTGGGCTGAGCGCGCACCAGCTCGCCCAGTCCGGCTGCCTTGCCGGCCGGCAGGTGGAATGCCGACAGCAGGTTGTGCGGTGTATCGCCCACCGCGTTCGGGTTCAGCAGCACGAAGAAGTTCGGGCGGAAGGTGTTCCAGTCGGCCTTGCGCACACTGGTCACGGTGAACTCGCGCTCCTGCTCGCCTACTGCAATGGTGATGCGGTCGCCCGGATATACGCCGTAGCGCTTGGCCCAGCCGATCTCAACCGACGCCTCCGATGCCGTGCTGTCGGGCGTCCAGAAGGTGCCGTTCATCAGCGTGTTGGCCGGCGGGAAGCTGCTGCGCCAGCTGAAGTTCAACGGCCGGTTCTCGTCGTCGTCATCGCGCTGGGCTTCGCCTGACGCCGGCTGCCCGCTCTGGTCCGGCGAGCGATCCACGCGCAGCGGCGGCTTGCCGTTGATCGCGATCAGGCGGCCGGTGGCCATCGGTTCGATGCTGGCGTCGTTGGCGCCCAGTCCGCGCAGCGCGGCCAGCACGCTGTCGCGCTGTTCGGGCTGGATGTTGATCAGGAAGTAGTTCGGCGTGTCCGCAGGCAGTCGCTCGCGCCACTGCTGCAGCAGGCCGGGGCCGGTCACCGCCAGCAGCAACAGCGCGCACAGCGACAGCGACAGCCCGACCAGCTGCATCACCGCCAGCATCCGGCGCCGGGTCAGCGCCGCCAGGCCCAGCCGCCAGTGGCCGTGCAGACGGTGCTGCAGGCCGCGCAGCAGCTGCAGCAGCGCGAAACCGACCACGCCGGCCGCCACCGCCAACGCGGCCAGGCCGCCCAGCACCCATAGCGCCAGCTTGAGATCACCGGTCACCTGCACCGCCAGCAGCAGGCTCGCCGCCAGCGCTGCTACGTAGGCCAGCAGCGAGGCTGGCGGCAGGGCGGCGAAAGAGCGGTTGAGCACACGCATCGGCGGCACCCCGCGCAGGCGCAGCAATGGTGGCAGGCCGAAGCCGAACAGCAGCAACAGGCCGATGCCGGCGCCGGTCAGCGCCGGCATCGCCTCGGGTAGCGGCAAGCGCTGCGGCACCAGGCTGCCCAGCACCTGCACCAGGCCTTCCTGCGCGGCCATGCCCAAGCCGATGCCGAGCGCACAGGCCGGCAGCGCCAGCATCAGCAGCTGCAGCGCCAGGCCAAGCAGGATGTCGCGCTGGCGCGCGCCCAGGCAGCGCAGGATCGCCACCTGGTCGATGCGGCGCAGGGCAAAACGGTTGGCCGCCAGCGCGGTCGCCACGCCGGCCAGTAATACCGCCAGCAGTGCGCTCAGGCCGAGGAAGCGCCCGGCCAGATCGAAGGCCTGGCGCACGCCGCGCTGGGTGTCGTCCACGCTCAGCAGGCGAAGGCCTTTTACCTGTGGCAGCAGCCACTGGCGCAACGCGGCAACCTGGTCGGCGGAGCCGGCGAACATGAGCCGGTAGCTGATGCGGCTGCCAGGGCCGAGCAGGCCGGTGCCTTCCACATCGGCGCGGTTGACCAGCAGGGTGGGGGAGAGCGTCAGCAGGTCGCCACCGGTATCCGGTTCGGCCTCGATGATGCCGGCGATGCGCAGCGTGCCAGCGCCGAACTCGAGATCGGCGCCGGCCTTCAGTCCCAGCCCCTGCAGCAGGCGCGGGTCGGCATAGGCCTGGCCCTTGGGCGGCATGCCGGCGTTGGCGATCAGCGCGCCACCGGGCGTGCTGCGCACCCGCAGCGTGCCACGCAGCGGATAGCCCGCCTGCACCGCCTTGATGCTGGCCATCTGGCTGGCATCACCGTTGAACAGCACGCTGCCGAAGCTGGCGATGCGGGTGAAGGCCAGTCCACGCCGCTGCGCCTCGTCGGCGAATGCCTGCGGCGGGTCATCGCGCCCGGCGATGCCGAGGTCGCCGCCGAGCATTTCCGCCGCGCTGCCGGTCAGTGCCAGGTTGACCCGGTTCACCAGCGTGCCGACCGCGGTCATCACCGCCACGCCCAGCACCAGTGCGACGAACACGGTCAGCAGGTCACCGGCCAGCGCCTCGCGGCGCAGCGCGCGCCACGCATGCCGCAGCAGGTTCATGCCTGCGCCCCACGCTCGACCGGCAGCAGGCGGCCGTTGTCGATGCGGTGGATGTACTGGCAGCGCTGGGCCAGGCGCAGGTCGTGGGTGACCAGCACCAGAGTGGTGCCGCTGCCGGCGTTGAGTTCGAACAGCAGGTCGCTGATGTGCTGGCCGGTGGCGTGGTCCAGCGAGCCGGTCGGTTCGTCGGCGAACAGGATGCACGGGCGGGTGACGAACGCACGTGCCAATGCCACGCGTTGCTGCTCGCCGCCCGACAACTGGCGCGGATAGTGGCGGGCGCGATGGGCCAGCCCGACCTGGGCCAGCACTTCATCGACCCGCGCCCGGTCTTCGCGTCCGGCCAGTTCCAGCGGCAGCGCGACATTCTCGGCGGCGGTCAGCGCCGGCAGCAGGTGGAAACTCTGGAACACGAAGCCGACCTCACGCGCGCGCAGCTGGGCGCGGGCCTCCTCGTCCAGCGCCGACAGGTCCTGGCCAGCCAGTGCGATGCGGCCGCGACTGGGCAGGTCCAGCCCGGCCAGCAGGCCAAGCAGGGTGGTCTTGCCGGAACCGGAGGCGCCGACGATGGCCACGCTGGTGCCTTCATGGACCGTCAGGGTGATGTTGTCCAGTATGTGGACTTCACCCTCCGGGCCCTGCACGGACTTGCCGACCTGGTCGACGGCGATGGCGACGGGCGCGCTGCGGGGGGACAGGCTGTCGATGAGGAGACTCCAATGCGCAAGACGGGATGGAGCCGGCGAGCCGGCGCGATGATGGTGCTGCTGCTAGGGTTCCTGCTGTTGCCGGGGCTGGCCTGTGCCAAAGGTCCGGCCGGCACCGTGCTGGTGCTCGGCGACAGCCTCAGTGCTGCCCACAATATCCCTGCCGACGCCGGCTGGGTCAGCCTGCTGCAGCAGCGGGTCAGGCAGCAGTCGAAAACCCCGGCGCGCATCGTCAACGCCAGCATGAGCGGCGAGACCACCGCCGGCGCACTCACCCGCCTGCCGGCCCTGCTGGCGAAGGAAAAGCCGACCGTGGTAGTGATCGCCCTTGGCGGCAACGACGCACTGCGCGGGCTGACCCCGGCGCAGGTGCAGGGCAACCTGGAAAAGATGGTGCAGGCCAGCCAGAAGGCCGGCGCGAAGGTGCTGCTGCTGGGCATTGACGTGCCGCCCAACTACGGGCCGGCCTATCGCCAGCGCCTGGCGGCGGCCTACAGGGCGCTGGCCACGCAGTACAAGGTGCCGCTGCTGCCCTTCCTGCTGGAGGGGGTGGCCCTGCAGCCGGGCATGATGCAGGCCGACGGCCTGCACCCGACCGCACAGGCGCAGCCAAAGGTGCTGGACAACGTCTGGCCGCTGCTCAGGCCACTGCTCTGAATCGTTTGTTTACCTCTTGACGGAACTTCACATCGCGTCCACCGTCGATCCGGCATGTTTCACAAAGCTGAAGTTAGAGGGAATCACATGCGTCAGACGAAGGAGACCTCCGGCTTGGTGCTGGTGGTCGAAGACAACCGCAACATCTCCGAGATGATCGGGGAATACCTGGAAGGTCGCGGCTTCGAAGTCGACTATGCACAGGACGGCCTGGATGGCTACCGCCTTGCGGCGGAGAACAGCTATGACGTCGTGGTGCTCGACTTGATGTTGCCGCGCCTGGATGGCATCGAAGTGTGCCGTCGCCTGCGCAATGATGCGCGCAAGTCCACCCCGGTGCTGATGCTCACGGCACGCGACACGCTGGACGACAAGCTCACCGGCCTGGGTTTCGGTGCCGATGACTACCTGACCAAGCCGTTCGCGATCCAGGAGCTGGAAGCCCGCCTGCGCGCGCTGATCCGTCGCGAACGTCGCCAGGTCGGTTCGGAAGTGCTGAAGGTGGCCGACCTGGTGCTCGATCCGGTCAGCATGCGTGCGACCCGTGCCGGCACCGAGCTGCAGCTTTCGCCGATCGGCCTGCGCCTGCTGACCATCCTGATGCGCGAATCGCCGCGCGTGGTCACCCGCCAGGAGATCGAGCGCGAGATCTGGGGCAATGGCCTGCCGGATTCGGACACCCTGCGCAGCCACCTGTACAACCTGCGCAAGATCATCGACAAGCCGTTCGACCGTCCGCTGCTGCACACCGTGCAGAGTGCCGGCTACCGCATTGCCGACATCGCCCAGCCGATGGCCTGAGCAGGATACTCGCCGGTGCAGCAGCAGGCCCGGCCGGGTTGTGGCCACGTACGAGGGCAGGGCATGACCGGCCGGCGTTGCCGCCGGTCATCGCCCATGCACCCGCACGGCGTGGCGCGCTGCCTATAATCGCAGCGCTCTGACCGGGACTCCGCAATGCCGCACGGCCTGCCGCGCAAGATCCGTATCGCCTTCATCCTGCAGGCAGTGCTGGCCAGCCTGGGCATCCTGCTGGGTGCGTGGCTGGTCTCGCTGGTGATCAAGCACAGCCTGGTGGGCGCTGCCCTGCGCGAGGAGGCGGCGTACTACTGGACGCTGCACGAAGCGTCCCCGGTGCAGCCACCGCCCAATACCCAGAACATCCGCGGCTACCTGCTGGAAAGCGGGCAGTCGGCACTGTCGTTGCCGGCCAACCTGCGCAACCTGGAGCCCGGCTTCCACGAACTGCCCAAGGACGACCAGCTGGTGCTGGTTGATGTGCGCCCGGCTGGCCGCCTGTATCTGGTGTTCCTGCGCTCGCGCGCAGAGATGCTGGCGTTCTGGTTCGGCATCGTGCCGGTGCTGCTGACCCTGCTGGCGGTGTATGGCGCCAGCTGGGTGACCTACCGCGCGTCCAAGCGCCTGGTGTCGCCGGTGAACTGGCTGGCTCGGCGCGTCTCGCGCTGGGACCCGGGGCATCCGGAAGCGGCTGACCTGGAGCCCAACAAGCTGCCCGCCGACATGCAGGGCGAGACCCGGCAGCTGGCGGCGGCGCTGCACTCGCTGGCCAACCGGGTCAGCGCGCACGTGGCGCGCGAGCGCAATTTCACCCGCGATGCCAGCCATGAACTGCGTACGCCGTTGACCGTCATCCGCGTTGCCAGCGACATGGCACTGGGTGATGAAACCCTGCAGCCGCGCCTGCGCCGCAGCCTGCAGCGCATCCAGCGGGCTGGCCGCGACATGGAAGCGGTGATCGATGCGTTCCTGATCCTCGCCCGCGAGGCCGACGTCGAACCGCAGATCGAGCTGTTCGACGTCAACGACATCGTCCGCTATGAAGTGGACAACGCCAACGAACTGCTGGGGTCTCGCCCGGTGTCGGTGCACCTGCAGAGCGATGGCCCGGTGCAGCTGCATGCGCCGCCGCGGGTGCTGCAGGTGGTGGTCAGCAACCTGGTGCGCAATGCATGCAGCTACACCGACGAGGGGCGCATCGACGTGCATGTGCACAACGACCGGGTGGTGGTGCACGATACCGGCATCGGCATGTCCCCCGAAGCGCTGTCGCGGGCGTTCGAGCCGTTCTATCGCGCCGAACCCAGCCGGCCGCAGGGTACCGGCCTGGGCCTGTCGATCGTACGCAGGCTGTGTGATCGCTTCGGCTGGAAAGTCAGCCTGGCCAGCGAGCCGGGTCAGGGCACCGAGGCCACGGTGATCTTCCGGTAGAGGGATTTTGCCGGGCTGCGCCCGGCACCCGCCGAGGCAACATCAACATCAAAAGCGGGCATTCCGTGGAATGGCGGGGCGGTGTGGGTTTGCAGGACACGCCGTAAACCCCCCTCCGGGGTCCGGCCCAGCCGCTGGCGGCTGTGCGTTCGGGCGCTTGCGAAGCAGTGCTTCGCAAGCAAAGCGCCCTCACCCATGGGGGCTCGATGGCGCCATCCATGGCGCCAACGGTCCTGCAAACCCACACCGCCCCGCCTTCGACAGTTTCCCGCGATCCGCAGTAGATCCACGCCATGCGTGGATGGGGTGCGGTAGCGCCGGGCCATGCCCGGCGTCCACAGTGCCTCAGTTGCAGTTGACCTTCGGCGCCAGCGCCTTGGTCCAGATCGCATACCCAGCCGGGGTCATGTGCAGCATGTCCTCGCGGAACAGCGTTGCATCCGGCTGGCCATCCGCGCCCAGCATCGGCGTGTAGATATCGGTGAAGCCGGTGTTGGGCAGCTTGGCCAGCGCGGCCTTGATCAGCGTGTTGGCCTCGTTGATCGCCGGCAGCAGGTGCGCACGCGACGGGCTCGGCTTGATCGACAGGTACTCGACCTTGGTCTTCGGCAGGTCGCGATGCACGCGCTGCACGAAGGCGACCACGTCGTCGCGCACCTGGGTCGCGGTGCGGCCGCTGTTGAGGTCGTTGTCACCGGCGTAGAAGAACACCTTGCACGGCGCATACGGCACCACGATCTGGCCGGCATACCAGGTGCTGTCACGCACTTCCGAGCCGCCGAAACCGCGGTTGAATACAGGCTGGCCGGGGAAGTCGGTGGCCAGGCTCTCCCAGAAGCGGATGGAGGAGCTGCCGATGAATTCGATGCCACCGCGGGGCGGCGGGTTGGCCTGGTCGGCGCTGGCGAACCGGGCCATGTCGCCGGCCCAGGCCACGTTGGAGACCTGTTCGGGTACCTGGGGCGACGTGGTCGGGCCCAGGGCCTGGGCCAGCGGTGCGGCGGTCAGCAGGCCCAGCATCAGCAGGCAGGTACGGCGACGGGACATCAGGCGCTCCAGCAGGGAAGGGAACGCCATCATAGAAGCTGGGGCGGGCCGGGGCTTGCCCCTGGCAGTCCATTCACCGGGCCGGCGCCGGGATGCGGCTGGTGGCCTTGTGGCAAAATGGCGGCCATCTGCCTATTCCTGTGCACCCATGATTCCCTGCCGTGCGTCTGAGCGGTCGCTGCGCCGCGCCCCTGTTGCTGGATGTTCCACCCGTGGCTGATCAGTTCGGCCATCTGCCGCGCGGCCCGCGCCGCATCTTCCAGGCCGCCCGCTGGTCCTGGCAGGGCCTGCGCGCCGCCTGGCTGCACGAATCGTCGTTCCGGCTGGAGGTCTACCTGCTGATCCTGCTGGCGCCGGTCGCGGTCTGGCTGGGGCAGACGCCGGTCGAGCGTGCGCTGATGATCGGTTCGATGCTGCTGGTGCTGGCGATGGAACTGGCCAACTCGGCGATCGAGGCGGTGATCGAACGTTACGGCAGCGAAATCCACGAGTTGGCTGGCCGCGCCAAGGACATGGGCTCGGCGGCGGTGTTCGTGCTGATGATGAACGTGTTGTTGTGCTGGGCCCTGGTCGTGGTTCCACACGCGCTGGCCGGCAGCTACGGCTGAAACCCCATTCCCCCACTGCCTTGAAGAGATTCCATGTCCTTTGAGTTCCTCGCCGACCCCAATGCCTGGGTAACCCTGTTCACGCTCAGCGCGCTGGAAATCGTGCTCGGCATCGACAACCTGGTGTTCATTTCCATCGCGGTCAGCAAGCTGCCAGAAGAACGTCGCCCGTTCGCACGCAAGCTCGGTATCGCCGTGGCCTGCATCACCCGTATCGGTCTGCTGGTGTCGCTGGCGTATCTGGCGCACATGGCGGCCAACCTGTTCACGGTGGCCGGCATGGGCATCTCCATCCGTGACCTGGTGCTGATCGTCGGTGGCCTGTTCCTGATCATCAAGGGCTGCATGGAGATCAAGGAACTGATCAGCGGTGGCGAGGATGAAGATCCGAGCACCACCAAGGCCTCGGCCGTGTTCGGCTACGTGATCGCGCAGATCGCGGTGATCGACATCGTGTTCTCGCTGGACTCGGTGATCACCGCGGTTGGCATCGCCGACCACATCCCGGTCATGGTCGCCGCCATTCTGCTGTCGGTGTTGGTGATGCTGCTGGCCGCCAACCCGCTGGGCCGCTTCATCGACGCCAACCCGACAGTGAAGATGCTGGCGCTGGCCTTCATCCTGATGATCGGTGCGGTGCTGATCCTGGACGGCCTGGACGTGCACGTGCCCAAGCCCTACATCTACGCCGCGATGGGCTTCTCGGTGCTGGTGGAATGGCTGAACCTGCTGATGCGCCGTCGCGCCCGCGAGCACAACGTGCCGGGCGCCGGCAACTGGTAAGCGCCTCTGGCATGTAAGTCCCTCAGAACCCCCGGCCCGGCCGGGGGTTCTGCGTTTGTGGGGGGCACGGCTCTGCTACGGTGCTGCGGTTTTTGCACTTGTAGCGGGTTTCCGTGCCCCACTTGTGAACCAGAATCAACAGTGTTTTCCCGGGGCGAGGCTTAATCCGCCACAGCAAAGCGCGCAGGCTACGCACTCCCGAATCCCTCCCCCAGGACCCCCCCATGAATTCCAGAGCCGCCTTGCTGGCGCTTGCCGTCGGCGCCTTCGCCATCGGAACCACCGAGTTTGCGCCGATGGGCCTGTTGCCGGTCATCGCCGACGGCGTGGGCGTGGGCATTCCCACTGCCGGCATGCTGATCACCGCTTACGCCGTGGGCGTGATGCTGGGCGCACCGGTGATGACCCTGCTGATGGGACGGTTCGGCAAGCGCACCGCGCTGATGCTGCTGATGTCGATCTTCGTGGTCGGCAACCTGCTCTCGGCACTGGCCCCGAACTACGGCCTGCTGTTGCTGTCGCGCCTGGTCACCAGCCTCAACCACGGTGCCTTCTTCGGCATCGGTGCGGTGGTTGCCGCCAGCCTGGTGCCGAAGGACAAGCAGGCCGCCGCCGTGGCCACCATGTTCATGGGCCTGACCATCGCCAATATCGGCGGCGTGCCGCTGGCCACGTGGGTGGGCCAGCAGCTGGGCTGGCGCCTGTCTTTCGCCGGCACCGCGGTGCTGGGCGTGGTAGCGATCACCGCGCTGGGCCTGGCCCTGCCGGCATCGGCACCGGGCCCGCGCCCGGACGTGCGCCGCGAGATGAAGGCCATCCTGCAGCCGCAGGTACTGCTGGCGATGGGCACCACGGTGCTCGGCGCGGGTGCGATGTTCACCCTCTACACCTACGTGGCGCCGGTGCTGACCGAACTGACCGGTGCCTCCAACGCCTTCATCGCGATGTCGCTGGCGCTGATCGGTATCGGCTTCACTTTCGGCAACGGCATCGGCGGGCGCATGGCCGACTGGTCGCTGGACGGTGCCACGCGCATCCTGCTGGCAGTCCTGGCCCTGCTGATGTTCGTGCTGCCGCTGGCCTTCATGAGTCACGCCACCGCGGCGCTGGGCGTGCTGCTGTTCGGCGCGGCGACCTTCGCCATCGTGCCGCCGTTGCAGATCCGGGTGATGCAGGCGGCGAGCGAGGCGCCGGGCCTGGCGTCGTCGATCAACGTGGGTGCGTTCAACCTGGGCAATGCTGTGGGTGCCGCGCTGGGGGGCGCGGTGATCAGCTCGGGTTTGGGTTACGCGGCGATTCCGGTGGCCGGTGGCCTGCTGGCGGCATCGGGCCTGCTGCTGGCATGGCTGGGGCGTCCCCGCACTGCGGTGGCTGAAGCCTGCTGAGGGGTGTTGGATTCCGGCAGGGCTTGCAGCCCTGCACCCGCTGCAATCAACGTCAACGTCAACGGCAAAAGCCTGCATTCCGTGGGTTGGCGGGGTGGGTCCGGTTGAGGGGGACGCTGCAAGTACGTCCATGTAAGCTCGGTCGCCGCATCCATGCGGCTCACGCCCCCACAACCGGACCCACCCCGCCTTCGACAGATTCCCGCGGTCTGTCGGAACGGCGTTCTGCTCTGGTAGGTGTCGACCTTGGTCGACACGAATGCCTGAAGAACCGCGTTTTGCTTTTGATTTTTCTTTTGATCTCCCCGCGGTGCCCAGGAAACCGTATAAGGCCGGGCGGGTGGGCGTGGCGGGGGTATCCGCGCCATGGATGGCGCGGCTAAGCCTCCAGGGACGGATTCACGGCGTCCCCCGCCATGCCCACCCGCCCGGACTACTCAGGCGATCCATGAGCATGGCCACCGCGGAGGGGGCGGCGCCCGATGGCCGGTCTTTCACCCGAACCGTGGCATGCTCGGTGCCCAGTCCACCCGGAACCTCCGCCATGCGCCTGTTCACCCGTGTCCTGCCCCTGATGCTGCTGGCCTCCCTGCTGTCCGGCTGCGGCTACAACGCCATCCAGCAGAAGGATGAAGCGGTCAAGGCCAGCTGGTCCGAAGTGCTCAACCAGTACAAGCGCCGCGCCGATCTGGTGCCCAACCTGGTGCAGACCGTGAAGGGCTTCGCCAGCCAGGAAGAGCGCGTGCTGACCGAAGTCACCAACGCCCGCTCGCGTGTTGGCCAGATCAACGTCAACGCCGACGACGAAGCCTCGCTCAAGCAGTTCCAGCAGGCCCAGGGTGAACTCGGCAGCGCACTGTCGCGGCTGCTGGTGGTCACCGAGAATTACCCGGTGCTGAAGTCGGACCAGAACTTCCGCGACCTGCAGGCCCAGCTGGAAGGCACTGAAAACCGCATCACCGTCGCCCGCGGCCGCTACATCCAGCAGGTGCAGGACTACAACACCTACATCCGCTCGTTCCCGCAGGTGATCACCGCCAAGCTCTTCGGTTACAAGACCAAACCGAACTTCACCGTGGAAAACGAAGCGCAGATCTCCAACGCGCCGGCGGTCGATTTCGGCAGCGCGCCGCAGCAGCAGCCGGCACCGCAGCCGGGCCACTGACCCATGCGCCTGGCCACTGCGCTCCTGGCCCTGCTGCTATGGCTGCCGCTGGCATCGCACGCCCAGCAGCTGGCGCCGGTTCCGGCGCTGGATTCGCCGGTGGTCGACACCACCGGCACGCTGGATGCCGCGCAGAAGCAGGCGCTGGTGCAGCAGGCGATTGAGCTGCAGCAGCTCAAGGGCAGCCAGCTGCAGGTGCTGGTGGTGCCCACCACCCAGCCGGAGGACATCGCGCAGTACACCACGCGGGTCTTCGATCAATGGCAGATCGGCCGCAAGGGCGTGGACGACGGGGTGCTGCTGGTGGTGGCCAAGGACGACCGGCGCGTGCGCATTGAACCCGGTTATGGTCTGGAGGGAGCGATTCCCGATGCCATCGCCAACCGGGTCATCCAGGAGTACCTGGTGCCGCGCTTCCGCAGCGGCGACTACGCCGGTGGCATCACCGACGCCACGGCGGTGCTGGTCAAGCTGATCGACGGGGAAGCGCTGCCGGCGCCGGTCAGCGGCCATCGCGGGCGTGAGCCCAGCGGCGGTGGCGATACCTGGTTCCTGGCGCTGTTCATCGGTGTGTTCGCCGGCAGCATCCTGCGCGGGATCTTCTCGCGCGTGCCGCGTCCGCTGCGTGGCCTGCTCGGCGGTGCCGGTGCGGCGCTGGCGGCATTCCTGTTCACCTCCACACTACTCGCCAGTGGCCTGGCTGGCGTCGTGGGCCTGATTGTTGCCATGCTCTCCGGTCACCCGGGCCGCTTTGCCGGTGGCGGTGGCTGGGGCGGTGGCAGCTGGGGCGGCGGAGGCGGCTTCGGCGGGGGCGGTGGATTCGGCGGCGGCGGCGGTTGGGGCGGCGGCGGTGGCCGCTCCGGCGGTGGTGGTGCTTCGGGGGGCTGGTGATGATCCAACGACTGTGTCGTCATGTATTTTCGCCGTCGGTACGGCGCGCGTTCCCGCCGGCCACGCTGCAGGCGATCACCGAGGCCATCGCAGCCGGTGAGCAGCGCCACGGTGGCCAGGTGATGTTCGCGGTGGAAGCGGACCTGCCGCTGGCCGCGCTGTGGCACAAGGTCACCCCGCGCCAGGCCGCCGAACATGCCTTCGCGCGCCTGCGCACCTGGGATACCACCCACAACAACGGTGTGCTGATCTACCTGCTGCTGGCCGACCACGCCATCGAGATCGTCGCCGACCGTGGCCTGCAGGGCCGGGTCAGCCCGGCGCAATGGCAGCGGGTCTGCACCCACCTGCGCGAGGGCCTGCGTGGCTCCAATCCGGTGGAAGCGCTGCAGGATGCCATCGACGAGGTCTCCAGCCTGATCGAAGGGCACTTTCCGGCCTCGACCCGGTCGAACGATGACGCGTTGCCGAACTCGCCCCAGCTCCTTGGTTGAGCCGGGGCGGCACTGGCCCGAGAATAGGCGTTCAACCGCAAGGCACCTTCCATGATCTATTTCCACGACATCGACCCCATCGCCCTCTCGCTGGGGCCGATCAAGGTGCATTGGTACGGCATCATGTACCTGCTGGGCTTCACCGCCGCCTGGCTGCTGGGACGCAAGCGCATCGCCGCCGGCCGCCTGCCGGGCGTCGACGCCAATGGTTTCTCCGACCTGCTGTTCTACGCCATGCTCGGCGTGGTGCTGGGCGGGCGCATCGGCTACATGCTGTTCTACGCGCTGGGCGATTTCCTGCACAACCCGCTGCTGCTGTTCAAGGTGTGGGATGGCGGCATGAGTTTCCACGGCGGCCTGCTGGGCGTGCTGGGCGCCTGCTGGTGGTGGTCGCGCAAGCACAAGCTGCATTTCTTCGACACCATGGATTTCATGGCGCCGCTGGTGCCGCTGGGCCTGGGCTTCGGCCGCATCGGCAACTTCATCGGTGCCGAGCTGTGGGGCAAGTACACCGACGGCACGTGGGGCGTGGTGTTCCCGTCCGGCCTGCCGGCGCCGCTGAACCAGCTGGACCACGCGACCCTGCAGGCGCAGTTCGCCACCGGCGCGCTGAACCAGTTCGCGCGCCATCCGTCGCAGCTGTATGAAGCTTTCCTGGAAGGCCTGGTGATGTTCGTGGTGCTGTGGGCCGTGTCGGCCAAGCCGCGTCACCGTTACCTGGTGGGCGGCCTGTTCGCGCTGATGTACGGACTGTTCCGCTTCGCGGTGGAGTTCGTGCGCATGCCCGACAACGGCGTCTACGTGGCCTTCGACTGGCTGACCCGTGGCCAGATCCTCAGCCTGCCGCTGATTGCCTTCGGCCTGGTGCTGCTGGTGATGTCGCGCCGTGCGCCGGTACTGCAGCCGCAGCTGCCGGTGACTGCCGGGGGCAAGGCATGAAGGCTTACCTGGACCTGCTCTCGCATGTGCTCGAGCACGGCGCCGAGAAGAGCGATCGCACCGGCACCGGCACCCGCAGCGTGTTCGGCTGGCAGATGCGTTTCAACCTGGCCGAAGGCTTCCCGCTGGTCACCACCAAGAAGCTGCACCTGCGCTCGATCATCCATGAGCTGCTGTGGTTCCTGAAGGGCGACACCAACATCGGCTACCTGAAGGACAACCAGGTAAGGATCTGGGACGAGTGGGCCGACGAGAACGGCGACCTCGGCCCGGTCTACGGCAAGCAGTGGCGCAGCTGGGCCACCGCCGATGGCCGTGAGATCGACCAGATGCAGTGGCTGGTGGACGAGATCAAGCGCAACCCCGATTCGCGCCGGCTGGTGGTCAGCGCCTGGAACGTGGGCGAGCTTTCGCAGATGGCGCTGATGCCGTGCCACAACCTGTTCCAGTTCTACGTGGTGGACGGCAAGCTCAGCTGCCAGCTGTACCAGCGCAGCGGCGACATCTTCCTCGGCGTGCCGTTCAACATCGCCAGCTACGCGCTGCTGACCCACATGGTGGCGCAGGCCACCGGCCTGGGCGTGGGCGATTTCGTGCATACGCTGGGCGACGCGCACCTGTATTCGAACCACTTCGAGCAGGCGCGCGAGCAGCTGTCGCGTGAACCGCGCGCGCTGCCCAAGCTGTGGTTGAACCCGGAGGTGACCGATCTGTTCGGCTTCCAGTTCGACGACATCCGCATCGACGGTTACGATCCGCACCCGGCCATCAAGGCGCCGGTGGCGGTATGAGCGCGATGAAGCTGTCGATGATCGTGGCGCTGGACCGCAACCGTGGCATCGGCCAGGGCAATGCCATGCCCTGGCACCTGCCGGACGACTTCAAGCACTTCAAGGCGCTCACCCTGGGCAAGCCGATCCTGATGGGGCGCAAGACGGCCGAATCGATCGGCCGCGTGCTGCCGGGACGGACCAACCTGGTGCTGACCCGCAGCGGCCAGGTGCCGTTCGAGGGCATGCGCGCGGTGGCGTCGCTGGACGAAGCCAAGACGATTGCCGAAGGCGAGGGCGCCAGCGAGCTGTGCATCATCGGTGGTGGCGAGATCTTCCACCAGCTGCTGGACCAGGCCAGTGACCTGTACCTGACCTGGGTGGATGCCGAAATCCCCGCTGATACCCATTTCCCCGAAGTCGACATGCAGGACTGGCGGGAAGTGAGCAGCGAGCCGCACCCGGCCGACGAACGCCATGCCTACGCGTTCCGCTTCGCGCACTACGTGCGCCGCTGATCGCGCAAGTACCAACGAAAACACCGACGGGGATGTCGACGGGGTAGAGTCGACTGTTAGTCGACTGCTCTCGGCGGTCACCCGAAAAACCCGCGCTGCGCGTGATAGTCGACTGACAGTCGACTCTACCTGGGCTGTCGCTGCGGCATCCGGTAATGCCCGATGATGGCGTGCTGGAACAGCAGGTTCTCTTCGCGCGTGCCGCGTGCGATGTTGTGCAGGACCAACGGCGTGCCGTCGGCCAGCCGACGGTCGGAGACGATGCCCACGTGCAGCAGGCCGTTGCCGTTGAGCTTCCAGGCGACGATGTCGCCGGCCGCATAGTCGGCGGCGGCGGCGGCGGCGGTGACCGGCTGCTGCCAACCCTGCCGTTCGAACCAGCGCATCAGGTTCGGCACACGGCGATGATCGATGTTGCGGTCCGGCCGTGACAGGCCCCAGATCGCGGGATAGGCACTGAAATTGCCGCGCATGTCTTCATGCACGCGCGCTTGCAGGTCCAGGCCTTGGTTGCGCAGGGCGCGCACCACCACGTCGGTGCACACACCGCGATCGAGCGGGACGTCGCCGCCGGGATAGGAGAGGACCCGGTAGGCGGGATCGTAACGGGTGGTAACGCCGATCTGCGCCCGCGCTGCGGCCACCAATGGCGGAGAATGCGACTGCGGGGATGCCGACGCGTGATCGGCGTCTGCGCCAGTGCCAGGCGCTGGGGACGGATCGCGCTGGCAGCCGCTGACGCTGGCCAGCGTCAGCAGCAGCACCGTCCATGGTGCCCAGCCGCGTCGCGTCATGCCTGCGGCGCTGCACCGTTGTTGTTGGGCCCGCCGGAACCACCACCGCCACCACGACGACGACGACGACGCGGACCACGATTGCCCGGGTTGGCAGCGGGCGCACTGCCGCCCGCCTGTTCCTTGCCCGGCGCCGAAGCGACGGGGCGCTCGTGCGCCGGTCGCGCTGGCGGGCGTGCGTTGGGCACGGGTGCGGGGACATCGCGGCCCGGCACCTGCACCACGCGCAGTTCATCGGTATCGAGCTGGATCGCGGTCAGCTTGCCGCCCCAGACTGCGCCGGTGTCGATGGCATGCACGCCCTGGGTGATGGTCAGGCCCAGCGCCGACCAGTGGCCGCAGACGATCTTCAGGTCGCGCTCGACCCGGCCCGGCACTTCGAACCAAGGGTACAGTCCCTGTTCCTGCGTGCCCGGCGTGCCCTTGTCCTCGATGCCGATGCGCCCACGCGGGGTGCAGTAGCGCATGCGGGTGAGCACGTTGATGATCGCGCGCGAACGGTCGTAGCCGGACAGGTTGGGCGCCCAGCTCGGCTTGTCGCCGTACATGTTGCGGAACAGCTTGCGGTAGCCGGCGCCGTGCAGCTGCGCCTCGACTTCGGCCGCATGCTTTTCGGCCATCTGCGTGGTCCACTTCGGCGCCAGGCCGGCGTGCACCATCATCCAGCCCAGCTCGCGGTCCACGTGCACCAGCTTCTGCAGGCGCAGCCAGTCCAGCAGCTCGTCGCGGTCCTCGGCCTGCACGATGCGCAGCAGGTCCGGGTTGACCTTGCGCTGTTCCTCTTCGGTGCGCGCACCGACGGCCAGCAGCGAAAGGTCGTGGTTACCCAGCACGACTACGCTGTGCGCGCGCAGCGAGTGGACCAGCCGCAGCGTTTCCAGCGATTGGCCGCCACGGTTGACCAGGTCGCCGCAGAACCACAGGGTGTCCTGCGCCGGGTCGAAGCGGATCTTCTCCAGCAGTCGCTGGGTGACGTCATAGCAGCCCTGCAGGTCGCCGATCGCCCACACACTCATCGTTCGGCCTCCTTGTCAGTGCAGGGTACGCGGGATGGCCAGCACGAACGGTGCGACCGGCGCGGCAAATTCGGTGCCGTCGTCGGCGACCATGTCGTAGTGGCCCTGCATGGTCCCGTGATCGGTCCCCAGCATGACACCGGACGTGTAATGGAAGTCTTCACCGGGACGCAGGCGTGGCTGCTCGCCGATCACCCCGTCGCCATCGACATGCTCGACGCGGCCGTTGGCATCGGTGATGCGCCAGTGGCGTGCGACCAGGCGCGCGGCAACACGCCCCTGGTTGTGGATGCGGATCGTGTAGGCGAACGCATAGCGTCCGTCTTCCGGCGCGGATTGATCGTCGAGGAAGCGCGGTGCGACTTCGACGGAGATGGCGTAAACGTCAGCGTCTTCCATACCGGCAGTGTAATCAGGAGGCATTGGCCAAAGCGATGAATTCGGCCACGTCCAGCTGTTCGGCGCGGGCATCGGGACGTACGCCGGCGGCAACGAACTGTTCGGCGGACACCACGTTGTTCAGGGCGTTGCGCAGGGTCTTGCGGCGTTGCCCGAAGGCGGCCTTGACCACCTCGGCGAAACGCTTGTGGTCGTTGATGTTGATCGTGGCCGGGTCACGCGGCACCAGCCGCACCACGGCCGAATCGACTTTCGGCGGCGGCCGGAACGCGCCCGGCGGCACTACGAACAGCGAGGTCACCTGGCAGTAGGCCTGCAGCATCACGCTGAGCCGGCCGTACACCTTGCTGCCGGGGCCGGCGGCCATGCGGTCGACCACTTCCTTCTGCAGCATGAAATGCATGTCGCGGATCACCGCGGCATGTTCCAGTGCATGGAACAGGATCGGCGAGGAGATGTTGTAGGGCAGGTTGCCGACCAGGCGGATCGGCTGGCCGGCGGCCAGCTCGGTGAAGTCCACGCGCAGCACGTCGCGGTGGACGATGGTCAGCTCGCCCAGCGGCTCGGCGGCGGCGGTCAGCGGCGCGATCAGGTCACGGTCGAACTCGATCACCGTCAGTTTCGGATGCACGCGCAGCAGCGGCAGCGTGATCGCGCCCTGGCCGGGACCGATCTCGACCAGGCGGTCACCGTCTTTCGGGTTGACCGCCATCACGATCTTGTCGATGTAGTGGCGGTCGGCCAGGAAATGCTGGCCAAGCTGCTTCTTGGCCGGGGCGGTGAACACCGGGCCGGAGGGGGAATGCGGGGAATTCATGCGCTCAGTGTACGTTGCCGCGCAAGCTGCGCACACAACGTCGTTGCCGCCTGCAGGCTGGAAGGATCGGCAACGCCACGGCCGGCAAGGTCCAGCGCGGTGCCGTGGTCCACTGCAACGCGTGGGTAGGGCAGGCCCAGGGTCAGGTTCACCGCCTGCTCGAAGCCCGAGTACTTCAGCACCGGCAGGCCCTGGTCGTGGTACATCGCCAGCACGGTGTCGAAGCCGGCCAGCTTGGCCGGCAGGAAGGCGGTATCGGCTGGCAGCGGCCCGATCAGGTCCATGCCCTCCGCGCGCAGGCGCTGCAGCAGCGGGATGACCAGGTCCAGTTCCTCGCGGCCCAGATGGCCGTCTTCGCCGGCGTGCGGGTTCAGGCCGAGCACGGCGATGCGTGGTGCGGGCAGGCCGAACTCGCGGCGCAGCGCGGCGTGCACGGTGCGAAGAGTGTGTTCCAGGCTGGGCGCGGTAATCGCGTCGGCCACCTCGCGCAGTGGCAGGTGGGTGGTGGCCAGGGCCACGCGCACGATGTGGTTGGCCAGCATCATCACCACCTTCACCCCAGCCTGGTCGGCCAGCAGTTCGGTGGTGCCGCTGTAGGCGATGCCGCCTTCGTTGATGACGGCCTTGTGCACCGGGCCGGTCACCACGCCGTGCAGTTCGCCTGACAGGCAGGCCTGGCCGGCACCGAGCAGGGCGCCGATGACCGCGCCGGCATTGGCCGGATCGGCCTGGCCGAAACGGCTCGGGGTGGCATTGGCCACCACGCGCAGGCGCAGGTCGCCGGGGACGCGCGCTTCGGCACCCTCGGGCAGCAGTTGCAGCGGCAGGTTCAGCGCGGCCGCGGCCGCGCGCAGGGTGTCCGGGTCGGCGAAGGCCAGCAGCCGGCAATCTTCACGCGGCTGCTGGACGAGGCGGACGCACAGCTCCGGGCCGATCCCGGCGGGCTCGCCCGGTACCAGAGCGAGCTCGGGGCGCATCGATCAGGACTGCGGCGGCGTGGCGGTGTTTTCCGCACGGTCGCCACTGCGGAAGCTGACGTAGGCTTCGCCACGCAGTTCCTGCAGGAAGCGGTTGTACTCGTCTTCCAGCTTGCGGCGGCCAATGGTCTCGCGGACCTGGGCACGCTGGTTGTCGTTGGTCACGTCGGTCTGGCGAGTGGCCACGCGCTGCAGGATGTGCCAACCGGCATCGGTGCGGAACGGCTGGCTGACGCCGCCGTCCTGGATGGCGGCCACCTGCTGGCCAAAGGCCGGACCGAACGCATCGGCCGGGAACCAGCCCAGATCGCCGCCCTGGCCCTTGCTGTTGTTGTCCTCGGAGGACTCCTTGGCCACGGTCTCGAAGTCCGCGCCACCGGCAATGCGGGCACGCAGGGTATCGATCTTGGCTTTGGCGGCCGCGTCGGTCTGATGATCGTCCACGCGCACCAGGATGTGGCGACCGTGGTACTCGGTGACGGTGCTGGCGCCAGCGGTGGCGCTGGCATCACGCACTTCCACCAGCTTCAACAGCTGGAAGCCGCTGGGGCCACGGATCGGGCCGACCACTTCGCCGGGCTTCATCTTTTCCATCATCTGCGCGAAGGCCTGCGGGATTTCATCCAGGCTGCGCCAGCCCAGGTCGCCGCCTTCCAGCGCATTGGGGCTGTCGGAATAGCGCACGGCCGCCGCGTTGAAGTCCAGCTCTCCCTTGTCCAGCAGGGCCTTGACGCCATCGGCCTTCTTCTGGCCGGTGGCGATCTGGTCGGCGTTGGCGCCGTCCGGCAACGCGACCAGGATGTGCGCCAGGTGGTACTGGTTGCCTACCGTGGCCTGCTGCTTCAGCGCGGCATCGACTTCACCCTCGCTGACGCTGATGCGGCTCTGCGCGAAGCTCTGGCGCAGGCGCTGCACGGTGATCTCGTCCCGCACCGAGGCGCGGAAATCGTTGAAGTCGATGCCGTCATGGGCCAGGCGCTGGCGCAGGGCGTCCAGGTTCGAACCGTTCTGCTGGGCGATGGAGTTCATCGCCTGGTTCAGCTCCTGGTCGCTGACCCGGATGCCGCTGCCCTGGGCGCGGGCTACCTGCAGCTTGACCAGTACCAGGCGCTCGAGCACCTGGCGGCTGAGCACGTCTTCCGGCGGCAGCTGGTTTTCGCGGCCGGCGTACTGCGCCTTGATGTTGGCGATCGCACGCTGGAGCTCGCTCTGCAGGATCACGTCCTCATCGACGACGGCGGCGATGCGGTCAAGCGGCTGCGCCTCCTGGGCAAGCACCTGCAGGGGGGCGGACACGCTGGACACCGCCAGCAGCGAGGCGAGAAGAACGGGGAAGCGCTTGGTCATGGGATCAGGTTCGGATCGTAGTCATCCCGGGTCGCCCCGGTGTTGCTGGGCGGCACGAGATAGAGGTCGTCGCGGTTATAGCCGAGGATAGCACGGCGCAGAGTGCGGTCCGTGTCCTGGCCGATGGAGCTCAGGCCCTTCAGGACGAACTCCACCTGGATGGAGTTGTTCATCTCGCCTTCGCGATTGCGGACATAGCGGCGGCCGACCACACGCACGGCCAAGCAGCAGCTGTCCCACTGGACACCGCCGATGATTTCCAGCGGCTCCTTGTCCTGCAGCGAGTAGTAATAGCGGCCGACCAGGCTCCAACGCGCATTCAGCGGGTACAGGAACGACAGGTCGGCCTGCTCCAGCAGGGTGCGGTCATGCTTGTTGGCACCGGGCAGAGCACCGGCATTGATGCGGTAGCGGTAGCTCAGGTTGACCACGCCGTCGTTGGGCATCAGGTAACGGGCACGGACGCTGGCCAGATCCTCGCGCTTGTACTTCGGGTCCCACTGGTAGGTGGCGCCCAGGGTCCAGCGGTCGTTGATCATGTAGTTGCCGTCGGCGATCCAGGCCGACTTGCCCTTTTCCACCGGGGCGCCGCCGGGGGTGACGGTCACCCGCGACTCATCGAAGTACTGGATCTGGCCGATCGAGGCCGAGAAACGTTCCTTGCCGGTGGTCTGGTCGATGAACCGGGTGCTCACCGCCAGGGTCAGCTGGTTGGCGTCGTTCTGGCGGTCGGCGCCGGTGTAGCGCGAGTCGCGGAACAGCTGGCCCCAGCTGAAGGTGAAGTCACGGGTGTCGAAGATCGGCAGCTCGTCCTGGTTGCGGTACGGCGTGCGCAGGTAGAATAGGCGCGGTTCCAGGGTCTGCAGGAACGACTTGCCGCGGATGCTGGTTTCGCGATCGAAGAACAGGCCGGCGTCGATGCTGCCGATCGGCAGGCTGCGGCTGGGCGAGGTATTGCCGCGCAGCTGCTCGGGCGTGGCCGTGTTCGGGTCGATGCCCTGCGAACGCAGGATCTGGGCCTGGATGCCTCTCACACCATCCACCAGACCTCGGTCCAGCTGATAGGCGGTGTAGCGGTAGGCCAGGGTCGGGGTCACATACCAGGCCGCGCCGCTGATCGGGAACGACACATACGGCTTCACGTCCAATCGCGAACCACCGCTGACACCGACGCCGTCGGTCCACTGCACTCCGTTGCGGGTGTACTGCAGATCCTTACCGGTGCCGACGGCGTTTTTGAAGTTGATGTCGTCGTGGGTGAAGCGCACCGCTTCGGCGTAGATGCCGGCTTCCAGCCAGGGCCGGACCGGCTTGTCCCAGTTGAAGTACAGGCGCGGCTGGCGGTTGTAGGGCAGGGCGCGCTCGTCGAGCGTGTAGTCGGTCAGCTGCCAGCGGTCGGCCATGATGCCGGCCGTCCAGTTCGTGCCGGTGCCATACAGGCCCACCGTGCTCTGCAGGTTGGAGGCGGTCACCCCCACCAGGCGGTTGGCGAAATCCTCGACATAGCGCTCGTCGCTGACCCAGGCCAGGTTGGCGCGGGCCTGCCAGTGGCTGTCCACGTTGTGGTAGCCGGTGAACATCACCCGGCCGCGGTCACGGTCACGCAGGCGGTCGTTGGGCATGAACGAGGTCAACACCTCGCCGCGGCCGCCGTTGTAGAGGTAGCGGAACTCGTTGTCGAGCAGCAGGCCGCGCCGGCTCATGTAGCGCGGGGTCAGCGTGTCGTCGTAGTTCGGCGCCAGGTTGAAGTAGATCGGCTGGGCGTAGTCGAAGCCGTTGCGCCCGGACATGCCCAGCTGCGGGAACAGCAGGCCGGTCTTGCGGCGGTCATCGATCGGGAACTTGAAGTACGGCGCCCACAGCACCGGCACCTTGCCGATGCGCAGCACGGCGTTGCGCGCGGTGCCGAAGCCCTCGTCGTTGTCCACTTCGATCTGCGGCGCCGACAGCTTCCACACCGGCTGCGAGGGGTCGCAGGTGGTGTAGGTGGAGCGGTGCATCTGGCCGACCGCACCCTGCAGGTCGACCGACTCGGCATCGCCGTTGCCCCGGCGCGACACCAGCTGGTACTTGATGTCGGATATCTTGTGGGTATCGCTTTCCTGGTTGCCTTCGGCACGCTTGGCGACCATCCGGATCGACCCGTCCTGGTAGCGGACATTGCCGTCGGCGATGTAGTTGCCGGTCTCGGTGTCGAAGCTGAGCTTGTCGGTACCGACGAACTGGTCACCCCGGCGCAGCGCCACGTTGCCCTCGTACTGCGGCACGGTGGTGGTGCCCAGCAGCTGGTCACCCTCAATGTCGGTCGGCTGCTGCTCGCGGGCGGCCGCGGCGGCAGCCTTGTCCTGGGCCGGGACCGGGGTGGGGGCGTCAGTGAACGCGGGAATGACGTCGGTGGCCGGGCACAGGCCCCAGTTGAGCGGCTTTTCATCGGCCATCGCCGGCAGGCTGATGGCGATGCTCAGAGGCAGGGGAAGCAGGCGGAGGGCTCGGCGCACGCGGTTCGGATTCGGGCGAAAACGGACGGTAGCTTGCCCCATCCCTTGCATAGGGGCAATGAAGGACGCCGGAGCCTGCCGGTTCGGGTTCATCCGGCGGAGGTGCCCACGGACGGCGTGAGCAGGGCCTGGACATGGGCCACGCTGCACTCGGCCAGGGCCTGCAGGTCGTAGCCACCCTCCAGCATCGAGACCACCCGGCCGGCCGCGTGACGGCGTGCCAGCGCGTGCAGTTCACCGGTGATCCAGGCGAAATCGTCGGTCTCCAGCATCAGGTCCGCCTGCGGATCACGCAGGTGGGCGTCGAAGCCGGCCGAGATCAGCAGCAGCTGCGGGCGGAAGTCGTCGATGGCCGGCAGCATCTCGTCGGCCCAGACGTTGCGGAAGCGGAAGCCACCGCTGCCCGGCGGCAGCAGGATGTTCATCAGGTTGCCGGCACCGCGGTCACGGCGCAGGCCGGAATTGGGGAACAGCCCGGCCTGGTGGGTGCTGTAGTACGAGACCCGGGCGTCGTGCTGGAAGATGTCCTGGGTGCCGTTGCCGTGGTGGACGTCGAAGTCGACCACCGCGATCCGTTCCAGGCCGTGGCGGTCGCGGGCATAGGCGGCGGCGATGGCGATGTTGTTGAGCAGGCAGAAGCCCATCGCCGTGCTGCTGGTGGCGTGGTGGCCCGGCGGGCGTACCGCGCAGAAGGCCAGCGGGTCGTCGCCCAGCATCACCGCATCGACCGCGGCCACGCCGGCACCGGCGGCGTGCACGGCGGCGCTGGCCGAGCCGGGTGAGGTCCAGGTGTCCATGTCCAGCTGGCGCAGCGGTGCGGTCTGCGGTTGCAGCACGAAGTCGAGCAGGGCGCTGTCGTGGACCCGGGTCAGTTCACCGAACTTGGCCGGTGGCGCTTCGCGCCACTCCAGCTGGCCGGGGAACGCGGTGTGCAGCGCGTCCAGCACATGCTGCAGGCGTTGCGGGCACTCCGGGTGGCCGGGGCCGGGGTCGTGCAGCAGGCAGGACGGATGGGTGTAGACCAGCATCGTGCAGGCTCAGCGCTGGCGCTGCTGTGGTTGCCACAGCGCTTCGCCCTGGCCGTCGGCACGGGCCAGCACCCGGGCCAGCACGAACAACAGGTCCGACAACCTGTTCAGGTACTGCAACGCCTCGCTGCGCACGGCCTGGTGGCGGGCCAGGGTGACCGTTTCGCGCTCGGCGCGGCGGACGATGGTGCGGGCCAGATGGCAGCGCGCGGCGGCTTCGCCGCCGGCCGGCAGGATGAATTCCTTCAGCATCGGCAGGTCGGCGTTGTAATGGTCCAGCTGCTGTTCCAGGGCCGAGACATCGGCGGCGTGGATCGCGGCGTGGCCGGGGATGCACAGTTCGGCGCCCAGGTCGAACAACTGGTGCTGCAGATGCACCACCAGCGCGCGCACATCCTCGGGCAGGGGCACGGCCAGCAGCAGGCCGAGCGCGGCATTGGCCTCGTCGACGGTGCCGTAGGACGCCACCCGGGCGTCATCCTTGGGCACGCGCTGGCCGTCACCGAGGCCGGTACTGCCGTCGTCGCCGGTGCGGGTGTAGATGCGCGAGAGGCGATGACCCATGTCGCGGCTCAGTGGCGGATGTCGCGGCGGGCCTGCTGGAGCTTCAACACCTGCTCCACGGCCAGCTGCAGGGCGGCGGCCAGCGCCACGTAGATCGCCGTGGTGCGCAGGTAGGGGCCGAACCACTGCGCGTAGTTCTGTGCCCAGCCGGCCAGGGTCGGCTCGGCCACGTTGCTGCTGGTCCAGTAGAAGCCACCCTGCGCCAGCAGGTGGCAGACCGCCACCGAGGCGACCAGCAGCAGCGCGCCCTTGGCCAGTACCGGCCAGCGCGCGCTCTGGTAGTTGCGGCCCAGCAGCATGCCGCCGGCCCACAGCGAGAAATAGGCCGGCAGCAGCAGCCAGTAGCCCGGCGACACGCAGTAGTGCTGCCAGAAGTCCAGGCCGCTGCTGCGGATCACGATCCAGTCCACCAGCACCGCGAACACCATCAGCAGCGGGAACGCCCAGCGCGTCCAGCGGGCCAGGTAGAAGCCACCGATGAAGAACACCGCCCATGAGGCATCGGGGATCGCCGCGAAGTGATTGACACGGGTCGCTGCCAGCACCAGAACGAGCACGGACAGGACGAAGGCGCGGTTGGCAGTGTCGGACATGGTGGCGGGCCCGGAGCGGATTCAGGTTTCATTCTAGCCCGCCGCGCGGGTTGGCGCAGGACCGGCCGTTCGGCGTACAGACGGGGCGAGCGCGTATCATGAACGCATGAGTGAACGACATGACGTGCTGATTGTCGGTGGTGGCCTGGTCGGCGCCAGCCTGGCCATTGCCCTGGACCGCCTCGGCCGCGACGTGGGCCTGCTCGAGGCCAGCCCGGCCGGCGAGCTGCCGGCGGTGTTCGACCAGCGCAATCTCAGTTTCGCCGCTGCCACCGTCAATGCGCTGACCGCGCTGGGAGTGATGCAGAAGCTGGCGATGGCACCGGGCCCGATCCGGCGCATCCACGTCAGCCGTGCCGGCGATTTCGGCCGTGTGCAGCTGGAAGCGGCTGATTACGACCGGCCTTGGTTCGGCCAGGTGGTGGTCGCCCGCGACTTCGGCCAGGCGCTGGAAGCGCGGCTTCAGGAGCTGCCGCGGCTGCGCCGTTACCGGCCGATGCGGTTCCTGGGCCTGGGTGAAGTGGTCGACGGCTACCGCCAGGTGCGGGTCGCCGATGAGGCCGGCGAGCGCGTATTGCTGGCACGGCTGGTGGTGGGTGCCGACGGTACGACCAGTGGCGTGCGTGGTGCACTGGGCATCGAGGTCGACCGCCATGATTTCCAGCAGACCCTGTTCGTGGCCCGTGTACGCAGCCAGCGCGCGCCGGATGGCACCGCGTGGGAGCGTTTCACCGATACCGGCCCGACGGCCCTGCTGCCGCGCGGGGATCGTCACTTCGGCACCGTGCATGGTGTTGCGCGCGACCAGGCCGATGCGGTGATGGCACTGGACGATGCCGCCTGGCTGCAACGCCTGCAGAACGCGATCGGCTGGCGTGCCGGCCGCCTGCTCGAGTCCGGCCCGCGCAGCGCCTACCCGCTCATCCAGGTGCTGGCGCGCGCGCTGGCCGGTGAGCGCACGGTGCTGCTGGGCAATGCCGCGCAGACCATTCATCCGCTGGGTGCACAGGGCTTCAACCTGGGCCTGCGCGATGCGCTGACCCTGGCCGAGCTGCTGGAGGATGCGCATGAAGATGCCGGCAGTGATGCACTGCTGCAGGCCTATGTCGCGCGCCGCGAGGAAGATCGCCGGCAGACGGTGGCGTTCTCCGGCGGCCTGGCGCGCCTGACCAGCAACCCGGCGCCGCTGATGCGGCCGCTGCGCAGCCTCGGCCTGGTGGCCGCGCAACGCGCATCGGTGCAGTCGATGCTGGTCGGTGGCGCGATGGGCTTCCGCGGCGAAGTGCCGCGCCTGTGCCGCGGAGAAGCCGCATGAGCCGGCGCATGCGCCTTGATGTGGCCATCGTCGGTGGTGGCGTGGTCGGTGCCGCGTGCGCGCTGGCGCTGGCCGATGCCGGCCTGTCGGTTGCGCTGGTGGAAGGTCGTGAGCCCGCGCCGTGGCACGCCGCACAGCCTGACCTCCGCGTGTTCGCCTTCGCTGCTGACAACGTACAACTGTTGAGCCGCCTGGGCGTGTGGCCGGCGATCGCGCAGGCCCGCGCCTGGCCCTACCGGCGCATGCAGGTGTGGGATGCGGCCGGTGGCGAAGATCTGCTGTTCGATGCCGATCGCTTCGGCCGCCGTGAACTGGGCTACATCGTCGAGAACGGCCTGCTGCAGGATCGCCTGTGGGCGGCGTTGCCGGCGGCGGGCGTGCAGCTGCACTGCCCGGCGCGGGTGGAAGCGCTGGAGCAGGACGACGACGGCGTGCGCCTGCGCCTGGATGACGGTCGTCGCCTGGAAGCGGCGTTGGCGGTGGCCGCCGACGGCGCCGAATCGACTCTGCGCCAACTGGCCGGGATCGAGGTTGAAAAGCATGACTACCACCAGCGTGGCGTGGTGGCCTACGTGGACAGCGATCTTCCCAACCAGGCCACCGCCTGGCAGCGTTTCCTGCCGAGCGGGCCGCTGGCGCTGCTGCCGGTGGCCGAGCGCCGCAGCTCGATCGTATGGACCCTGCCCGAGGACGAGGCCGCGCGCGTGCTGGCGCTGGACGAAGACAGCTTCAACCGCGAACTGACCCGCGCCTTCGCGGCGCGGCTGGGTGAGCTGCGGCTGGCATCACCGCGCGCAGCCTTCCCGCTGCGCCGCCAGCTGGCACGTCACTACGTGGCCGGCCGCGTGCTGGCATTGGGTGATGCCGCGCACGTGGTGCATCCGCTGGCCGGGCAGGGCGTGAACCTGGGCCTGCGCGATGTGGCCGCCCTGCAGCAGTGGCTGGCGCCGTCGGCCGAGCGCCGTGGCCAGCCGCGGCTGTCGCCGCAGCGCCTGCAGCGCTGGGCACGCGAACGGCGCAGCGACAACCACATCGCCGCCTACAGCTTCGATGCGATCAACCGCCTGTTCTCCAACGACGAAATGCACCTGACCCTGGCCCGCGGTCGCGCGCTGGGCTGCGTCGGCAAATGGCCGCCGCTGGTGCAGGCATTCTGGAAGCGCGCCGCCGGGGTGTAGCCGGAACGCGAACCGCACGTTGCTGGGGGGACCGCTGGCGCGTTAGCAACCACGGGATCCCGCTCTGGTAGGTGCCAACCTTGGTTGGCACGTCTGCCAGGTCACGTCGGCCCAGATGGGGCAACGGCGTTTCCGATGTTGTGCCAACCAAGGTTGGCACCTACCGAAAGCGGGCGCTGCTACCGCCGTTGCTCCAGTAGATCCACGCCATGCGTGGATGAAGATCGCGGGTGGATTCAATCCACCAGCCAGCCGGCCAGGTCGGCACGATCCAGCTTGCCGCGACGCTTCACGTCCAACGCATTGAACTCATCGGTCAGCGCCGGATTCGCCTGAGCTTCCTCGCGGCTGATGAAACCATCGCCGTTCACATCCAGCACAGTGAAGTGGATGCGGTACTGGCCAACCACGCTGCTCGGTTCCAGCGAACGCACGGTCACCTGCGCCTCGCCGGCCGGTTGCGGAATCTCGACGCTGCCGCTGACCCGGCCCGCATCCAGCGGTTGCTGGCGGATCGCGCCGCCGGTGGGGCCCAACGGCTGGCTTTGTGCCGGGGTGTGCGGCAATTGCTGGGCCACCGCTGGTGCGGCGGCCAGCAGGGTGATCAGCAGCGGAATCGTTCGATGTCGCATGGATGCTCCTCCCTCTGCAGCGCCGGGGTATGCCCGGCGGACGTGATGGCCTCAGCGCAGTGGCGACGCCAGTACGGTGATCTCCTCACGGTCGTGATAGAGCTGCTTGGCACGCACCACCAGCGGCTTGCCGGCCTGGTCCTGGAACAGGTCCAGGCACAGGCGGGTTTCGTCCCAGCGCTTCTTCATCGGCAGCTTCAGGTTGAAGATCGCGTGCCGGCACCAGCCTTCGCGGAACCAGGTGGCCATGCGTTCGGCTACGCGGCGCGGCTGCTCGACCATGTCGCAGACCATCCAGTCCAGCGGCTGTTCCGGATGCCAGTGGAAGCCATCGGCGCGCAGGTGCTCGACCAGGCCGGTGTCCAGCACGTGCTGGCGCAGCGGGCCGTTGTCGATGCTCAACACGTGCATGTGCTGGCGGGTCAGCACCCAGGTCCAGCCGCCGGGGGCGGCGCCCAGGTCGGCTGCACGCATGCCGGGCTTGGCCAGTGCTTCGCGTTCTTCCGGCGTCAGCAGGGTCAGCAGTGCTTCGTCCAGCTTCAGTGCCGAACGCGAGGGTGCTTCGGGCAGCAGCTTCAGGCGCGGGATGCCCAGTGCCCACGGCGCGCTGTCGGCCGGGTCGGCCACGCAGACGAAGGCGTGGGTGCCGTCGACGAACACCACGTGCAGGCGCGGCAGGCGGTTGTTCGGCTTGTCAGTGAGCTTGCCGGCCTTGCGCAGCGCCGGGCGCAGTGCGTTGCCGAAGGCGCGGGCCAACCCGGACAGCGGCTTGCCGGCGTCCGAGTCCGGGTGTTCCACCCACAGGTCGCCGAAGCGCGGCGCATCGGCCAGCACGTCGAGCATCGGGGTAATACGGTCGGCCGGGTCCAGCTGCGGCAGCTCGGCCAGCACCACCAGCTTCTGCCGCGCGAAGATCAGCTCGCGCCAGCGCAGGCGCGGCGCCAGCGCGGCTGCTTCGTCGCACATGAAAAGCACGTAGCCATCATTGCGCTGGGTGCGCGCGTAGCCGGCGAAACCGGCTTCACCGGCGCGGAACTGCAGCTCGCCGGCCAGCTCGGGCTCGAAGCCCTGCCGACACAGGCACAGCAGGCCGATGCCGGTCTCAGTAACGGGCGCCATCGCTTTCCCCATAGGCGCGCAGCACGCTGCGCGCGGCGTCGCGGTTCAGGCCCTGCACCACTTCGATGCCACGCTTGTTGAGCTCGCCGACCCAGTCGGCCGGCAGCGGGCCTTCATCGAACGGGGTCAGTTCCTCGACGTCGGCCGAGTTGGCACCAATCAGCAGGCGGTCGATGCCCGCCCACACGGTAGCGCCATAGCACTGGCAGCACGGCTGCGAACTGGTGGCCAGGGTGACCGGCGACAGCACCGCGTTCAGGCGCGGGGTCTGCAGGCGCTGCTGGGCCAGCATGTAGGCCATGTTCTCGGCGTGCGCCAGCGAGGTCGCGTGCGGCATCACCCGGTTCACGCCGGCGGCGATGACCTTGTCGTCCGGTCCGAACACCACTGCACCGAACGGACCGCCACTGGCGTGCTCGACGTTCAGCCGCGACAGCTCGATCGCCAGCGCGACCTTGGCCTCATCGCCCGGATATCGACGATCCAGGTCGATCTGGTCGTGGATCCAGGCGGGAAGGGTCAGGTGGACTTGCGCGTACAGCATCGCGGGGGTGCCTCGTGTGGGATGGGAAAAAGTGCGGTTGCTTGGGGAACCGGCGCGCAGTGTAGCCGCACGGGCCTGTATCGGGTGTGGGCGTGGGTCAGCCTGGCGAGCCGGTGCGGATCACCACGTACTGCTTGCGGAACTCCAGCCCGGCCTGCGGCCAGCTGGCCGTGTAGGCGCGCAGCAGGGGCAGGGCGGCGGCGAAGTCGTGGCCGTTGACCCGGCAATCGGCCTCGCACAGGCCGTCGGCATCGCGCGAGGCGAACAGGCGGATGGCGAGGAATTGGCGGGCTTTCAGCAGCTCGTCGAAGGCCTCCATGCTGCGGGTGAACAGGCAGCAGGGGCAGGAGCCATGATCGTCTTCGCTGCAGGTGGAGGCATCCACTTCCTGTGCACGGTAGTGCGCCAACGGCCCCAGCACCACGGTGCGTTCGTGTTCCTCGCCATCGTCACCGGCCGGATAGGTCAGGCTCATCATCGGCAGGCCCTGTGCATCTTCGGCGCCGATCGCAGTCTGCAGCGTCGCCAGGTCTACCCGCACCCAGGTCTGGAAGCCGGACAACAGCGATGCCTGCTCATCGGCACCATTTGCATGCTGGTACTCGAACAGGCCATCGGCGAACAACCGCGGATGCTGGCTTTCAATGACGGTGGAGGTCTGCCAACCACCGTTGTCGCGCGCGTGTGCGGCCATTGCATGCGGGGTCAGGCGCAGGCCGCTGTCCAGCAGCAGCGCGTTGCCGTCGACGTGGCTGGCGACGCCCGCGTCCTGAAGGACCTGCTGCAGCAGCGGGAGGAGAGCGGCGGAGGTCGTGGTCATGTCAGGCCTGTGGGGTGGATGGGGTGGAACATCCAGGCAGGGCCTGGGCATCTAGCGGTCGAGCGCGTCGAGTTCGGCGCGATATCGCTGCGCGTCGGATTGCTGCTGCGGATCGTTGCCGTGGTCGCGCAGCCAGGTTTCCAGCTCGCGGCGATAGTCCGCGCGGAAATCGGCATTACCCGGGCTGAAATGCAGCTTGCGTGCCGCCACCTCCACCCGCTCGCGCGCGCTGGCCCGGGCCTGGGCGACGCCGTGCGGGGATTCATTGGTGAGGATGACGAAGTTGCGTGGGAAGCCCGGCGTGTACTTGACCACGAACGGCTGGTCGCGCGCCGGGATACGGATGGCGTTTTCCAGCGGCCACAGCGAAGCGGTGTTGGTGTGGAACACCACGTCCACGTCGCGGCCCTCGGCGGTACGCAGCACCCCTTCGTAGCGCCAGATGTACTGTTCGTTGAGCGTGGAGCTGGTTCGCTCGGCCTTGACGATCACCGCTTCACCACGCTCGCCCACCACGTTGAGGAAGGTGGCGTTGAGGAAGTGGCCGAGGAACATGTTGAGCATCGCCAGCGGGAACACCACGATGGCGTAGCCCGGAAAGCGCCGCCACCACGAGACCAGCCCGGCCAGCACCATCGCTGCAAAGAACGTCAGCAGCGGATGCTGCGAGATGAACCAGAACAGGACGGAGAGGGCGGTGATCATTGTCGATGGCGTGCGGGCGCCGTGCTGGCGCCCGCGCAGGTCCTCAGGCCGACCAGGTATCGCGCAGGGTCACGCTGCGGTTGAACACCGGCTTGGCTTCGGTGTGGTCGCGGCGGTCGGCGACGAAGTAGCCGGTACGTTCGAACTGGAACGACTGCTCCGGCGCGGCGCTGGCCGCGGCCGGCTCGACATAGCCGGTGACGGTGCGGCGCGATTCCGGATTGAGGTAATCGCGGTAGGTCTTGCCTTCCGATTCATCATCCGGGTTCGGCACCGAGAACAGGCGGTCGTACAGGCGGATCTCGGCCGGCACGCCATGCACGGCGCTGACCCAGTGGATGGTGCCCTTGACCTTGCGGTTGGCGCCTTCCATGCCCGGACGCGATTCCGGATCCAGCCAGCCGCGCAGCTCGGTGATGGTGCCGTCGGCACCCTTGATCACTTCGTCGCAGCGGATGATGCCGGCGCCGCGCAGGCGCACTTCGCCACCCGGCACCAGGCGCTTCCAGCCCTTCGGCGGCACTTCGGCGAAGTCCTCGCGGTCAATCCACACTTCGCGTGCGAACGGCACTTCGCGGCTGCCGAAGCTCTCGTCCTTCGGGTGGTTGCTGAAGGTCAGCTGTTCTTCATGGCCCTCAGGCAGGTTGGTCAGCACCAGCTTGACCGGATCGATCACTGCCATGCGGCGCGGCGCGGCGCTGTCCAGGTCTTCGCGCAGCGCGCCTTCCAGCACGCTGAAGTCGATCAGCGAATTCTGCTTGCTGATGCCCACGCGCTCGGCGAACAGGCGCATCGCGGCCGGGGTGTAGCCACGGCGACGCAGGCCCTGCAGGGTCGGCATGCGCGGGTCTTCCCAGCCGTCCACCAGCTGCTCGGTGACCAGCGCCATCAGCTTGCGCTTGCTCATCACCGTGTAGTTGATGTTCAGGCGCGAGAACTCGATCTGGCGCGGCTTGGCCGCCTCGCGCGGCAGGCCGGCATCGACCAGCGGCTGGGTCAGCGCATCGTCATGGGCGAAATCGACGTTGTCCACGCACCAGTCGTACAGCGGGCGGTGGTCTTCGAACTCCAGCGTGCACAGCGAGTGGGTGATGCCCTCGATCGAATCACCCAGCGCATGTGCGAAGTCGTACATCGGGTAGATCGGCCACGCGTTGCCGGTGTTCTGGTGCTCGACGTGCTTGATGCGGTACAGCGCCGGATCGCGCAGGTTGATGTTGCCGCTGGCCATGTCGATCTTCGCGCGCAGGGTGCGCGCGCCATCAGGGAATTCACCGGCGCGCATGCGGCGGAACAGGTCGAGGTTTTCCTCGACGCTGCGGTCGCGCCACGGCGACGGGCGGCCCGGTTCGGTGAGGGTGCCGCGGTAGGCGCGTACTTCCTCGGCCGACAGGTCGCAGACATAGGCCTTGCCCTGTTCGATCAGCTTCTCGGCGGCCAGGTAATAGGCCTGGAAGTAGTCCGAAGCATGGCGCAGCTCGTTCCACTCGAAGCCCAGCCAGCGCACGTCGTCCTGGATCGCGGCCACGTATTCCGGGTCTTCCTTGGCAGGGTTGGTGTCGTCGAAGCGCAGGTTGCAGACGCCGCTGAATTCGCCGGCGATGCCGAAGTTCAGGCAGATCGACTTGGCATGGCCGATGTGCAGGTAGCCGTTCGGCTCCGGCGGGAAGCGGGTCTTGATCGCCTGGTGCTTTCCGCTGGCCAGGTCCTCGCGCACGATCTGGCGAATGAAATCGCGCTTCTCGTGGCTGTCGGCGGGGGTCTCGGGGCTGGCGGGGGTGTGCTCGGACATGAGTCTGGGGCGAAAAAGGGCAGAAAGACCAACAGTCTAGCGCGTACGGGGCAGGGCTGCCCGGTGGGGTGTGGGGATGCCGGCCAGCGGCCGGCACTACCCAACTGCGCGGCGATCCACATTCCGCCGGCCCGCTGCCAGCGCTACCGGAAGGTGGATGGGTAGTGCCGGCCGCTGGCCGGCAGAACGGTCATGCGCCGTCACCACCACCATTCAGCCCCCGGGCGTATGCTGGAACCCTGTCCCACGGAGCCGCCGCATGCACATCGTGTACAAGGCCGACAACCTGTTCGACGCCCACCTGGTCAAGCACGCGCTGGAAGATGCCGGCATCCCGGCCTTCGTGTTTGGCGAGCAGTTGCTGGGCGGCATGGGCGAGCTGCCGCTGTTCGGTGTGCTGCGGGTGGGAATCCCCGATGCGGCACGCCCGCAGGCCGAGGACATCGTGGCGGCGCTGGACTTGGGCCACGCGCCGGACGCCCCCATTTCAGATGCAGACGACATAGCCGGACTTCCGGCGTAGGAGCGCATCATGTTGGGAATTGGCCGGGGCATCCTCGGCATCGGCGCCTTCAAGCAGCGCCTGCCGCGCCCGGAAGAGGCGCTGCCGGGGCGTGACCAGCCGCTGCCGCTGCACAGCAACCAGCACTTCGTGAACAGCCATCCGCTGAAGGACCGTTTTGCCGGCCTGCAGCAGATCCGTTTCGCGCTGGGCTGCTTCTGGGGCGCCGAGCGCAAGTTCTGGACCGAACCGGGCGTGTACAGCACCTCGGTGGGCTATGCCGGGGGCATCACCCCGAACCCGACCTATGAAGAGGTCTGTTCGGGCCTGACCGGCCACACCGAAGTGGTGCAGGTGGTGTTCGACCCGGCGGTGGTGAGCCTGGAGCGCTTGTTGCAGCTGTTCTGGGAGAGCCACGACCCGACACAGGGCATGCGCCAGGGCAACGACACCGGCACCCAGTACCGCTCGGCGATCCACACCACCGACGAAGCCCAGTACAAGGCCGCGCTGGCCAGCCGCGAGGCCTACCAGGCGCAGCTGGATGCGGCCGGCTACGGCCCGATCACCACCGAGATCGTGTACCCGGCACCGGCGTACTACTACGCCGAGGACTATCACCAGCAGTACCTGGCGAAGAATCCGAACGGCTACTGCGGCATCGGCGGCACCGGCGTGAGCTGCCCGATCGGGTTGGATGTGGAGGCGCCGCGCTGACGCGCGGTGGTCCGCCTGCGGCGGGCAACGTCAACGGCTGAAAGCCAAGGCCAAAGCCAAAGCCAAAGCCAAAGCCAAAGCCAAAGCCAAGCGGCTCTGGTTTGCTGTGAGTTTGGCGGGACGGGTGCAGATGGCGGGACACGCCGTAAACCCGTCCTTGGGGGCTCGGCCACGGCATCCATGCCGTGGACGGTCCCGCCATCTGCACCCGTCCCACCTTCGACAGTTTCCCGGTGACGGTGGGCGAGAGCATTGGTTACTGACGAACTGAAGAAAAACAAAAAGGACGCGGCGTTCGCCGCGTCCTTTTTGTTTGGTTCTGCAGTGCTTTCTGTAGAGCTGAAGGCAGCGGCATGAGCCGCTGCCAACGTCGCTTGCGCGACGGCCCGGAGGGTGCCGGTCAGGACGACCGGCATAGCCATGCTCGGCTCCGAGCAAGCGAAGCGCGCGACCCGCTGTTGCTCTTCTTTCTTTCTTCCGTGGCGGGCGGCCACAGGAAACTGTCAGAGGGCGGGCGGGTTGGGTTCGCGGGAGTGTCCGCCGCATGGATGCGTCGGCCAAGCCTCCAGGGATGGATTCACGGCGTCTCCCGCGGACCCAACCCGCCCGACCCAGCACGGCTGTTGCTTCATGCCTTTCGCGACCAACCAACCCGCCACGAGGTGCTCAGCCGTTGGCCGGAATCCTCACAGTGCCGCGCGGATCCGCTCGCGCAGTGCTTCCAGATCCTTGGCAAACGCCTCGATGCCGGTCGCCAGCTTCTCGGTGGCCATCGGATCGGCCGCCAGGTCCGCCGCGAACTTCGCCGCATCGATCGGGGTCACCGCCGCGCCGTCCGCTGCACCGGCCACCAGCTTGCGCGGCAGCTCGCCGTGGTCAGCGTCCAGCTTCTCCAGCAGGTCCGGCGAAATCGTCAGGCGGTCGCAGCCGGCCAGCGCTTCGATCTGCGCGGTCGAACGGAACGAGGCACCCATCACCACCGTCGGCGAACCGCGGCGCTTGAATTCGGCATACACGCCACGCACGAACTTCACGCCCGGGTCTTCGTCGATGGTGGCCGGGGTCTGGCCGTTGGCCACGTACCAATCGAGGATACGACCGACGAACGGCGAGATCAGGAACGCGCCGGCTTCGCTGCAGGCCAGCGCCTGGGTCGGGTTGAAGATCAGGGTCAGGTTGCAGTCGATGCCCTCGGCCTGCAGGATGCGCGCGGCTTCCACGCCTTCCCAGGTCGCGGCGATCTTGATCAGGATCTTCTCGCGCGGCACGCCGGCATCGGCGTACATCTGGATGAACTGGCGGGCCTTGGCCACGGTGGCGGCGGTGTCGTGGGCCTGGTCGGCGTCCACTTCGGTGGACACGCGGCCCGGCACCAGCGTGCTCAGCAGCGCGCCGACGCCGATGGTCAGGCGGTCGGCCACGGCGTGCACCACGGCTTCGCGGTCGCCACTCTGCTGGCGGCCCCAGGCCAGTTCGCGTTCGATCAGCTCGGCGTAGACCGGCAGGTCCAGCGCCTTCTTCACCAGGGTCGGATTGGTGGTGCAGTCCACCGGCTGCAGGCGCTTGATCGCCTCGTAGTCACCGGTATCGGCAACGACCACGGACAGTTCGCGCAGCTGGGACAGTTTGGACGGGGTACTCATTACGGCTCCTGGTGCAGGGGGATCGAATCGCGCGCGGTGCGCAGCGGTAATCAGGGGCGGTCGTTGTGGACCGCAGTCACGCGCAGGCGCAGCTTGCGGCCGCCGGGCGCGTTCCAGTCGATGCTCTGGCCGATCGAAAGGCCGAGCAGGGCACTGCCGACCGGGGCCAGCACGGAAACCTTGCCTTCATCGACGTTGGCTTCGCGGGGGAAGACCAGGGTCAGGACGTGCTTCTCGCCCGACACTTCATCTTCGCACTCCACGCGCGAATGCATCATGACGATGCCTTCGGGAATCTGGTCCGGTGCCAGCACGGTGGCCCGGTTGAGTTCTTCAGCAAGCGCGAGCGCGGCAGGCGTCTGGCTCAGCGCAGGGGATTCGAGCATGGCGTCCAGGCGGTCCATGTCGAAGGTGGAAACGGTGATCGACGGCGGCAGGCCGCTGGCGGTACTCATGGTGAAGCTCCTTGGTTGAAAGCCATGCAAAAGGCGGCACCTGCTGGCGCCGCCTGTCTGTATTGTGGGGACAAATGCGGCCGGAATCGACTCCTGCCGATTCCAGGCCGGTGCTGCGGGGGTTCAGCCGTTCAGGGCGGGGCCGGGCAGGGCGGTCGCTTCGCCGGTGGCATTCACCGCATCAAGGGTGAACAGCGCCTGCGGCAGGCGCTTGAACTGGTCGGCCAGTTCCATCAGGAAGTCGTTCATGGCCGAGCTGCGGCGCCAGATCATGGCGATGCGACGGCTGGGACGGCCCTCGCCGGTGAAGTCGAGCAGGCGGATGTTGTTCGATCGCGGCACCGGCGGCTGCACCGACAGGCTGGGCAGCAGGGTGATGCCGACGTCGGCGGCAACCATCTGCCGCAGCGTCTCCAGGCTGGTGGCGCGGAACTCGGACTTCTCGTTGGCGCCGAACAGGCGGCACACTTCCAGCGCCTGGTCGCGCAGGCAGTGGCCATCTTCCAGCAGCAGCAGCTTCTGCGTGGCCAGTTCCTGCACATCCAGGTGTTCGCGGCGGGCCAGCGGGTGGCGCCCGGACACCGCCAGCAGGAACGGTTCCTCGAACAGGAACTCGGCGTGCAGCTGGTCGTCGATTACCGGCAGCGCCAGCAGCGCGGCGTCCAGCTTGCCTTCGCGCAGGCGGTCCAGCAGCACATCGCTCTTTTCCTCGACCAGCAGCAGTTCCAGCTCCGGGAAGCGCTCGCGGATGCGTGGGATCACATGCGGCAGCAGGTACGGACCGAGGGTCGGGAAGATCCCCAGGCGCACCGTCCCGGCTTCCGGGTCGCGGCTGCGTCGCGCCGCTTCCTTCAGCTGCTCCACTTCGGACACGATCACCCGTGCTCGTGCCGCCGCTTCCTGGCCGGCCGGGGTCAGCATCACCTTGCGCGGTGCGCGTTCCACCAGCGGCAGGCCCAGTTCTTCTTCCAGCTTGCGGATCTGCGTGGACAGCGTGGGCTGGCTGACAAAGCAGGAGGCGGCAGCCCGGCCGAAATGCTTGTGGTCGGCCAGGGCTACCAGGTACTTCAGATCACGTAGGTTCATCCTTACACCCCAGGGGTAACGGACCGGCTGACGGCGTGGTTACCCGACAGGCAGACAATGTTCCCGGTGATCTGGGAACGGTGGATCAGGCCGCTTCAGCAACGGCACCGCTGCTGTTGCTCACCGACGAGCGGATCAGGTGGTCGAACGCGCTCAGTGCGGCGGTCGAACCGGCGCCCATGGCAATGATGATCTGCTTGTAGGGTACCGTCGTGCAATCGCCAGCAGCGAACACACCCGGCAGGTTGGTCTGGCCGCGGTCGTCGATGACGACCTCGCCACGCGGCGACAACGCCACCACATCCTTCAGCCACTCGGTGTTGGGCAGCAGGCCGATCTGCACGAAGATGCCCTCCAGCTCGACGCGGTGGGCGTCGCCGCCGACGCGGTCCTTGTAGACCAGGCCGGTGACACGGCTGCCGTCGCCCAGCACTTCGGTGGTCTGTGCGCTGGTCAGCACGGTGACATTGGCCAGGCTGCGCAGCTTCTTCTGCAGCACTTCATCGGCGCGCAGGCTGGAATCGAACTCCAGCAGGGTTACATGCGACACGATGCCGGCCAGGTCGATGGCCGCTTCCACGCCGGAGTTGCCGCCGCCGATCACCGCCACGCGCTTGCCCTTGAACAGCGGGCCATCGCAGTGCGGGCAATAGGCCACGCCCTTGTTGCGGTACTGGTCTTCGCCCGGCACGTTCATCTGCCGCCAGCGCGCGCCGGTGGACAGGATCACCGAACGCGACTTCAGCACCGCGCCGTTCTCCAGCTGCACCTGCACCAGGCCGTCTTCACCGGCCGGCACCAGCGCGCTGGCGCGCTGCAGGTTCATGATGTCCACCTCGTACTCGCGCACGTGCTGTTCCAGTGCCGTGGCCAGCTTCGGGCCTTCGGTCTCCTTCACCGAAATGAAGTTCTCGATCGCCATGGTGTCCAGCACCTGGCCACCGAAACGCTCGGCGGCGATGCCGGTGCGGATGCCCTTGCGTGCGGCGTAGATCGCCGCTGCAGCACCGGCCGGGCCACCGCCCACCACCAGCACGTCGAAGGCGTCCTTGGCGGCGATCTTCTCGGCATCGCGCTTGCTGGCATTGGTGTCCAGCTTGGCCACGATCTGCTCGAGGGTCATGCGGCCCTGGTCGAACACGTCGCCGTTGAGGTACACGGTCGGCACCGACATGATCTCGCGCTTCTCGACTTCGTCCTGGAACAGGGCACCGTCGATGGCCACGTGCTGGATGCGCGGGTTGAGCACCGCCGCCAGGTTCAGCGCCTGCACCACGTCCGGGCAGTTCTGGCAGGACAGCGAGAAGTAGGTTTCGAAGCGGTAGTCGCCTTCCAGGTTCTGCACCTGCTCGATCAGCTCGGCGGTGGCCTTGGACGGATGACCGCCCACCTGCAGCAGCGCCAGCACCAGCGAGGTGAACTCGTGGCCCATCGGCAGGCCGGCGAAGGTCAGGTGGATGTCCTGGCCCGGGGTGCCCAGGTCGAAGGACGGCACGCGGCCCTGGCCATCGCGCAGCACCTGCAGCGAGATCTTGTCCGACAGGCTTTCCAGGGTCTGCAGCAGTTCCAGCATCTCCTGCGACTTGGCCCCGTCGTCGGCGTGCGCGGTGATCTGGATCGGGCGGGTCACGCGCTCCAGATAGGTCTTCAGCTGCGACTGCAGGTTGGCGTCCAACATCGGTCTTCTCCTGGCTTCAGGCAAACAGGGGGCGTGGCACCGCTGTACAAGGTAGCGGACCAGCTGGGGGTAGGGGTGAACCCAAGACAGCGACCGTGGAAGGGGCTGGCTGGCCAAGGCGGGCGAGCGTTGGCTGTCTTGGGTTCACCCCCACGCCGGTAGGGCACCGGCATGGGGACGAAGGGCGCGCCGTGGCGTGGGGCCACGGAAGGCCGGTACTGCGTTAGATCTTGCCGACCAGGTCCAGCGACGGGGTCAGGGTCTTCTCGCCTTCCTTCCACTTGGCCGGGCAGACCTGGTTCGGGTTGGCGGCGGTGAACTGGGCAGCCTTCAGCTTGCGCAGGGTCTCGGAAACGTCACGGGCGATCTCGTTGGAGTGGATCTCCAGGGTCTTGATCACGCCTTCCGGGTTGATGATGAAGGTGCCGCGCAGCGCCAGGCCTTCTTCCGGAATGTGCACGCCGAAGGCGTTGGTCAGCTGGTGGGTCGGGTCGCCGACCAGCGGGAACTGGGCCTTGCCGACGGCCGGCGAGGTTTCGTGCCACACCTTGTGCGAGAAGTGGGTATCGGTGGTGACGATGTAGACCTCGGCGCCAGCCTTCTTGAACTCGGCGTAATGGTCAGCCGCGTCTTCGATCTCGGTCGGGCAGTTGAAGGTGAAGGCGGCCGGCATGAAGATCAGGACGGACCACTGGCCCTTCAGGCTGGCGTCGGAAACCTTGATGAACTCGCCATTGTGGTAAGCGTTGGCTTCGAACGGCTGGATCTGGGTGTTGATCAGGGACATCGTTTTTCCTCTGGTGAAGGGGAGTGGGTGAATCGACAGGAGCTAGGTTACCGACTCGCTGGCGATAAGAACAATCCATTGATTGCATCTATTTGATAGATGGAGTCTATCATTCGGTCATGAGCAGGCACTGAACCTTTCCGCTCCCATCCTGCAACTGGCTGTGTGACAAGGGAAATCTCCCGGAGGCGCGGAAAGGGGCCGATAGCCCCTCCTTATTCCCTCCGGCAGAACCTGAACGGATTGCAGCTTTTTGTAGTGTCGAGCCACGCTCGACTGCGGATCTCTGGAACCGAGCCCATGTTCCGCTGTTCCAGAAGCAGCCGAGCATGGGCACGGCTCTACAATTGCGGAATGTCTTTCCAAACCGAACCCTCCCTGCGCCAGATCGTGGCCGAGGCCAGTGCCCGTCTCGGCGGCATCGAAGCCCGCCACGAGGCTGAACTGCTGCTGCTGCATGTACTGGACCGCCCGCGCAGTTGGTTGTTCGCGCACGCCACCGATCCGTTGGCCGCCAATGACCAGGCCGCCTTCGAGGCGTTGCTGGCCCGCCGCGTGGCCGGTGAGCCGGTGGCCTACCTGACCGGCCGTCGCGGATTCTGGACGCTGGACCTGGAGGTCGACCCGGCCACGCTGATCCCGCGTCCGGAAACCGAGCTGCTGGTCGAGCTGGCACTGGAGCGCCTGCCGCCAGACCAGTCGCTGCAGCTGGCCGACCTGGGCACCGGCAGTGGTGCGATTGCACTGGCACTGGCCAGCGAACGGCCGCAGGCGCAGGTGCTGGCCACCGACGCCAGCCCGGGCGCGCTGGCCGTGGCCGCGCGCAATGCCGCCCGCCATGATCTGCGCAACGTCCGCTTCGCTGAAGGCGGGCACGACTGGTATGCACCGCTGCAGGGCGCGCGTTTTGATCTGATTGCCAGCAACCCGCCGTACATCGCCAGCGACGATCCGCATCTGGAGCGGGGTGACCTGCGCTTCGAGCCGGCCACCGCACTGGCCTCGGGTCCGGATGGCCTGGACGACATCCGCCGCATCGTCGACGGTGGCCAGGCCCACCTGCTGCCCGGCGGCTGGCTGCTGATCGAGCACGGTTGGGACCAGGGCGAGGCGATCCGCGCGCTGTTCGACGCGGCGGGGTTTGCCGAGGTGCAGACCGTGCAGGATCTGGAGCAGCGCGACCGCATCACCCTGGGCCGACGTCCGGCCTAGAATGGAGGTTCTCCTGCCCCGGCAGGGCATCACCCTGGAGCTGCAAGCATGCGAACGCTGTACCCCGCCATCACACCCTACGACGTCGGCACCCTGAAGGTCGACGACCGCCACACGCTGTACTTCGAACAGTGCGGCAACCCGGACGGCAAGCCGGTGGTGATGCTGCACGGTGGCCCGGGCGGTGGCTGCAGCGACAAGATGCGCCAGTTCCACGACCCGTCCAAGTACCGCATCATCCTGTTCGACCAGCGCGGTGCCGGCCGTTCCACCCCGCACGCCGACCTGGTGGACAACACCACCTGGGACCTTGTTGCCGATATCGAGAAGCTGCGCGAACACCTCAAGGTCGATCGCTGGCAGGTGTTCGGTGGCAGCTGGGGTTCGACCCTGGCGCTGGCCTATGCCGAAACCCATCCGCAGCGCGTGACCGAACTGGTCCTGCGCGGCATCTTCATGCTGCGCCGCTGGGAACTGGAGTGGTTCTACCAGGAAGGCGCCAACCGCCTGTTCCCGGATGCGTGGGAGCACTACCTCAAGCCGATCCCGTCGGTGGAGCGCCATGACCTGATCTCGGCCTTCCACCGCCGCCTGACCAGCGACGACGAAGCCACCCGCCTGGAAGCGGCCAAGGCGTGGGCGGTGTGGGAAGGCGCGACCAGCTTCCTGCATGTCGATGATGACTTCATCAACAGCCACGAAGACCCGCACTTCGCGCTGGCGTTTGCCCGCATCGAGAACCACTACTTCGTCAACGGCGGCTTCTTCGAGGTGGAAGACCAACTGCTGCGCGACGCGCACCGCATCGCCGATATTCCCGGCGTGATCGTGCACGGCCGCTACGACGTGGTCTGCCCGCTGGCCAATGCCTGGGACCTGACCAAGGTCTGGCCGAAGGCGAAGCTGGAAATCACGCCGGCCTCGGGCCATTCGGCGTTCGAGGCCGAGAACGTGGACGCGCTGGTGCGCGCCACCGACAGCTTCGCCTGATCGGTAGTGCCGGCCGCTGGCCGGCAACGCCGCACCGGTAGCGCCGGGCCATGCGCGGCGCTATCAACCCTCATCCACGCATGGCGTGGATCGACCACAGCCTGGTAGTGCCGGCCGCTGGCCGGCAACGCCGCACCGGTAGCGCCGGGCCATGCGCGGCGCTATCAACCCTCGTCCACGCATGGCGTGGATCTACCACAGCCTGGTAGTGCCGGCCGCTGGCCGGCAACGCCGCACCGGTAGCGCCGGGCCATGCGCGGCGCTATCAACCCTCGTCCACGCATGGCGTGGATCGACCACAGCCTGGTAGTGCCGGCCGCTGGCCGGCAACGCCGCACCGGTTGCGCCGGGCCATGCGCGGCGCTACCAACCCTCGTCCACGCGTGGCGTGGATCTACCACAGCCTGGTAGTGCCGGCCGCTGGCCGGCAAACCTGAAACGGGTGGATTCCTGCAGGCGCCGGCCAGCGGCCGGCGCTACCAATCCCCGGCCAGCAATGCGTCGGCCAGCACCTGCAGCTTCGGCGAATGCTGGCGCGACGGCGGGTAGATCAGTGACAGCGCGCGGCTGCGTCCCTCGAACGGCTGCAGCACGCGCTGCAGGCGGCCGTCGGCCAAGGCATCGGCCACCGCGAAATCCATTACCTGCACGATGCCGATGCCGGCGATGGCCGCTTCCACCAGCGGATCGCCGCTGTCGAACACCATCCGCGTCGGCGGCGTGAACTCGCGCAGTTGCCCGTCCTGCAGGAACTGCCAGTCCACCAGCCGGCCACTGCGCAGGTTGCGCACCGCCAGGCAGGCATGATCCTGCAGCGCGGCCACATCATCCGGTGCGCCACAGCGGGCCAGATACGCGGGGCTGGCCACCGTCACCCAGCGCAGCGGCCGCAATGGCCGCGCGACGATGCGCTGGTCGGCGATGACGCCGGTGCGCAGCGCGGCATCGAAGCCTTCCTCGACCAGATCGACCAGGCGGTCGCTGAGCACGGCTTCCACCTGCAGTTGCGGATGCTGTTCCAGTAATGGCGCCAGCATCGGCACCAGCACCTTGCGCCCGAACATCGACGGCGCACTGATCTTCAACGTACCCGAGGGCGTGCACGGGCGGTCGGCCAGTTGCCGCTCGGCATCGTCCAGGCCGGCCAGCAGCGGTGCCACCTGTTCCACGAACTGGCGGCCATCCGGGGTCAACGCCACGTTGCGGGTGTTCCGCTGCAGCAGCTTTACCCCCAGCGTGGCTTCCAGCCGCCCGATCGCGCGCGACAGGCCGGACTGGCTCAGGCCCAGCTGCCCGGCAGCGACGGTGAAGCTGCGTGCCTCGGCCACCTGCACCAGCATGCGCACGGCATTGAGGTCCAACGAGGATCCATTCATGCCGAAAATCATGACAGATATGGTCGGGCAGGGGTTTATTGATTGGCCCGCATCAATGAGACTGCGCTCCCCCATCGATCCAGACCGCCGATGCCTCCCCTCAAATACCCGCGCTGGGCGTTGACCCTGCTGGCCACCGCGCAGCTGATCATCGCCCTGGACGCCACCATCATCTTCGTCGCCCTCCATGACATGGGCCGCGCGCTGCAGATCAACGCGCAGCAGCTGCAGTGGGTGGTCAGTGCCTACACCGTGGCGTTCGGTGGCAGCCTGCTGCTGGGTGGCCGCGCCGCCGACCTGATTGGCCGTCGCCGTTTCTACCGGCTGGGCATGCTGCTGTTCGCACTGGCGTCGCTGCTCGGTGCGTTGGCGCCGAATGCCACCTTGTTGATCATCGCGCGCGCCGCGCAGGGCGTCGGTGCGGCCCTGCTGTTCCCCGCCACGCTGGCACTGATCAACACGCTGTACGCCGAAGGCCCGGTGCGCAACCGCGCGCTGGCGATCTGGAGCATGGCCAGTGCGGTCGGCCTGGCGCTGGGCACGCTGCTCGGTGGAGTGCTGACCCAGGCGTTCGGCTGGCCGGCGGTGCTGGCGGTGATCGTGCCGCTGGCCACGGCGTGCGCGGTCGCAGCCGGTGCGTGGTTGCCGTCCGATGGTCCAAGGGTGCGCGGCCGCTCCTTCGATCTGGCCGGTTGTCTGACCGTCACCGCCGGCGGCAGCCTGCTGGTCACTACCCTGGTGCAAGGGCCGGAGTGGGGCTGGACGGCACCGGCCACGCTGATCTGCCTGCTGCTTTCAGCCGTGTTGTTGACGGTGTTCGTACAGATCGAAAAACGCAGCCGTGACCCGCTGATGCAGTTTTCGCTGTTGCGCCTGTCGGGCCTGCGCGCGGCACTCGGCCTGACCTTCGCCTTCATGAGCAGCTATGGCGTGCAGTACTACTTCCTGGCGCTCTACTTCCAGGATGGCTATGGCTGGAGCCCGCTGCAGGCCGGCATGGCCTTCCTGCTGCCGACGTTGGTGTGCACCTTCGGCATCCGTATTGCCGAACGCATGCTGCGGCGCCGTTCGCCAAGGCAGGTACTGGCCTGGGGCTTCGCCGCCGGTGCCATCGGCATTGCCGCGGTGGCGCTGGCGATGCCGCACGGTGCCAGCTACTGGCCGCTGCTGCCGGGCATCGTGGTGCTCAGCATCGGCCAGGGCATGAGCTGGACGGCGATGTGGATCGTGGCCGGGCAGGGAGTGCCGGCCGCACAGCAGGGCGTCGCGTCCGGCATGGCAGCCACCGCCCAGCAGATCGGCGGGGCGTTGGGACTGGCGGCGCTGGTGATGGTGGCCAACGCCGCGCGCGGCACGCAGGCAGCAACCAGTGCCGACGCCCTGCAGGGCATGGTCAATGCACAGTACGGCGCCGCGTTGTTCGCCGCGCTCGGCGTGGTGATCGCGCTGGGCCTGCGCCCGGCGCCGGTCGAGTCGGCCGCCGCCGTCTGCCCGGTCAGCGAGGCATGATTGAAGGCGCTCCCGTGGGGGGGTGTGCCATGCCTGCGGTGGTGCCGGGCGCTGGCCGGCAACCTCGGGGTGGTTGGATCATTGAGGTTGCCGGCCAGCGGCCGGCGCTACCGATCCGGGATGGATCCACGTGCGTTCAACCGAACGCCAGCAACTGCGGCTGCAATGCGCTGAAGATCCGCGCCAGCCGCTCCGCCCACGCCTGCTGCCCAGCCACATCGGCGATCAGGTCCTGGCGGATCTCCAGTTCCACGTGCACCAGGCCACGGCCTTCGCCATGCACCGGTACCGCGTAGTCGCTGGTACTGCTGACCGAATATGGTTCGTTGTCACCCACCACCAGGTCGCCTTCCTCGCGCAGTGCCTGCAGCAAAGCATGGGCGAAGCGCGTGTCCTGGTGGTACAGCACGCCGACATGCCACGGTCGCTGCGCGCCGTTCATCGCCGGAGTGAAGCTGTGCATCATCACCAGCAGGGTGGGGCGGCCGGCATCGCGGCGTGCGTCCAGTTCCGCGTCGATGCGCGCGTGGTAGGGCGCGTGGATCGCATCGATACGCTGCTGCCGCTGTGCCGCCGACAGCCCGGCATTGCCCGGCACGACGGTGTGGTCGCTTACTTCCGGAATCAGCGTCGGCGAGGCCAGCGGGCGGTTGCAGTCGATCAGCAGCCGCGAATAGGTCTGTTCGATGGCCCAGGCATCCAGCCGTTCGGACAGTGCGCGGGTGGTGCCGGCAATGCCGATGTCCCAGCCGATATGGCGGTCCAGTTCGGCCTGCGGCAAGCCCAGGCCTGCGAGGACACGCGGCACCTGCTGGCCGGCATGATCGGCCAGCAGCAGGTACGGCGAGGCACCCTGAGGCCGGTGGATCGTATGGATCGCCGGGTCGTCTGCGCCGAGCAGCGCCGGCAGCGCGTGCAGGTCGGCGTCAGCCACGCGGGCGTCCGTCCAGATGGTGCTCGATCATCCACAGCCCGGCCCAGAGCTTGGCGTCCAGCTCGTAGCCTTCGCCCATCTTCTGCACCAGCCAGGCCGCTGCCTCACTGCGCGGAATCTCGTGCACGATGATGTCTTCGCTGTCGTCACCACCGCCCTCGCCAACGCGGCGCAGGCCGGTCGCGCGCACGAAGGCGATCTTCTCGCTGCTGGCGCCGGAAGAGGTCGGGCCGATCAGCAGCACTTCGGCGTGATCGGCGGTCCAGCCGGTTTCTTCTTCCAGTTCGCGCACGGCCGAAACTTCGATCGATTCGCCGGCGTGGATGTCGCCGACCAGGCCGGCCGGCATCTCGATGGTGGGTGCCTGCAGCGGCACGCGGAACTGTTCCACGAACAGCACCTTGTCCTCCGGGGTGACGGCGATGATGATCGCGGCCAGGCCACCGGCATGGGTACGTTCGCTGTATTCCCAGGTGCCGCGCACCAGCATGCGCTGGTACTTGCCTTCATAGACGACACGCGGGGCTTCGGTGTTGCGCTGGCTCATGCGGGCTCGCTGTGGGTGGGAAGAATATCGGGCACGCCGGCGGCATCGAACAGCCGGCGGCGGGTCATCGGGCCGAAGCGCAGGGTCTGGCACAGGCCGCCGAGCAGCTCGGGATCGGCCGCCTGGCGCAACAGGCCGGGCTGGCTGCCTTCCAGCGGCGCGTCCAGCGCGATGGTGGTCAGCTGGCGCCAGAGCTGGGCGTGCTCGCGCTGCTCGCGCAGGCGCACCGCCATCTGGGCGGCGCCGCGCAGGCGCAGGAACGGCACTTCGTCGAGGCGTTCGTACAGTGCATCCATGCTGCCGAAATGGGCCAGCAGCACGGCGGCGGACTTGCTGCCGACGCCACTGATGCCGGGAATGTTGTCCACCGCATCGCCGCACAGCGCCAGGTAGTCGGCGATCTGGTGCGCGTGCACGCCGTGCCGCGCCTTCACTCCGGCCACGTTCCAGCGCTGGTTGCGTGCGTAGTCCCACTGCTCGTCGTGATCCAGCAGCAGCTGCGACAGGTCCTTGTCGGCGGAGATGATCACGCCGCGGTGGCTGCCACGATGCACATGCAGGGCGCTTCCGATCAGGTCGTCAGCCTCGTATTCATGGTGGGCCAGAACGGCGAGGCCCAACGCTGCGCACAGCGCCTTGCAGTGCACGAACTGGCGCTTGAGCGCCTCCGGCGCCGGGTCGCGGTTGGCCTTGTAGGCGGGGTACAGGCGGTGGCGGAAGCCACTGTCCAGCGCTTCGTCGAAGGCGATGGCGATGTGACGCGGGCGTTCGCGCTCGAGCAGGTCCAGCAGGAAGCGGGCGAAGCCGTGCACGGCATTGGTCGGCCAGCCCTGCGCGTCCTGGAACTGGTCGGGCAGGGAGTGCCACGCGCGGAACACATAGATGCTGGCGTCGACCAGGTACAGCGACGGCGGTGGTACCGGCAGGGTCATGCCGGAGGCGTCCAGTCGCGCAGCAGGATGGCAGGGTCCGGACGCTCGCGCTCGGGCACGGCGGCCTTCGGCGTGCCGATATGGATGAAACCGGCGATGCCTTCGCCCTCGGCCAGGCCCAGGTAGGCGTGCACGGCGGGGTCGAAGGCCATCCAGGCGGTCAGCCACTGCGCGCCGAAGCCCAGCGCCTGTGCGGCCTGCAGCAGGGCGAAGCAGACGCAGCCGGCGGTCATCAGCTGCTCCTGCTCGGGGACCTTCGGGTCCGGGCGCGGGCTGGCCACCACCACGATCACCAGCGGCGCATGGCTGAAACGCTGGCGATCCTTCTCGAACACGGCCTCGCCCGCATGCGGGTCGCGTTGGCGGCTGCGCTCGGCCAGGAAGTCGCCCAGAGTGTGACGTGCATCGCCGGCGATCTTCAGGAAGCGGAACGGTACGCGCTTGCCGTGATCGGGCACGCGCACTGCCGAAGCCAGCATCCGCTGCAGGGTGGCCGGGTCCGGGCCGGGCTCGGCCAGTTGCCGCGAAGGCACAGAGCGGCGGGCATCCAGGGCGAGCAGGGCGGCGGGGTCGGGCATGGAGTCTGAACCGGTCATCACGAAGGTTTGATTATAGTCGGGGTGGTCAAAGACACCGTCTGTGTCGCGTCTGGCCTTTGAATACCAAACTGTGATGAACGTCATGCCACTGGCGGGAAACGGGCGGCCGCTTCCCCTCGCCTCGCAGGCCTTGCACGGCTTACGATATCTACCTTGCCGGGCCGCCGGTCATGAGGTTTGAAGTGAGGACTGTTTCACTGTCCGTGACGGGCTGGCCGGCCTACCATCGACGTACCGGTACATGGGGTGTGCCGGTCGTCGCGATGTCCACGTTGTCTGTCGTACCAGAGAAGGTGGGGAGCCTTCCCGAATGATGAGCGCGCCCACACCGATGGGATCGCCGGGTCGTGACCCGGCCCAGCTCCAGCGTGCCCGGGACATGGTCCTGCCCGCGCTGTGCCAGGCCTTTGGCGCGGCACTGGCGCGCTTCGACGATGCCCTGTTCGACCGGGCCGGCAATGCCGGTTCGTCGCAGCTGCTGTTCCTGGATGCGATGCGCGAACTGCGCCGCCGCCGCGAGGACATTGCCGGTGCCTTCTCTGGCCACCTGCAGCGGGCCTGGGATGCGCTGGCCAGTGGTGAGCCCATGTCGGCCGAATCGACGCTGTCCGGCCCAGCCGAGGATGGCCTGAGCCTGCTGGCCGAGCACGTGCTGGAGTCGCGGCTGGCGGTGCGCAATTTCGCCACGGTGCTGCTGCGTGACTTCAAGCCGGTGCTGGCGCGGCTCGACCGTCGCCTGGGCCGTCTGGTCGGCGGCGCCGAACTGGATGCCGACCATAATCCCATCAGCCCCGAACACCTGGGCGTGGCCATCCACGAAGCCTTTGCCGGCTGTGAACTGGCCCCGGAAGTACACCTGGTGCTGATCAAGCTGTGCGAGCGCGACCTGCGCGCGCCGGTGGGTCGCATCTACGAGAAGCTGGACGAGCAACTGGCCGCGGCCGGGGTGATGTCGCAGATGGGGGCGCCGCGGCGTCCGCCGTCGGCCGCGCCCGACCCGCGCATGGCCTCGGGCCTGGATGACCTGGTGGAGCAGCGCCCGGGCTCGGGCCTGGACGGCGAATTCGGTGATGACGAGCAGGCCGCGCCGGCCTGGGCGCAGCGCTTTGCCGCACGCTGGTCCGAGCGGCGTGGCCACATGCAGCAGCACCTGGGCGCCGAAGGCAGCGGCACCGGCGAGGCCCATGCGGGCCAGCAGGGCATGCTGCTGGAGGCGCTGCACGAACTGCTGCAGCAGACCCGCCACGTGCGCGAGGACGCGACGTCGGCCGCACAGGTGGCGATCGGCCAGCAGCGTCCGCTCAGCCAGCGCGAGATGATGTCGGTGCTGTCGCTGCTGCAGGCCACGCCCAGCGCGACCCTGCGCGCAGCGATCGGCGAGGACGGCGAATCGTTGGCGCAGCGGTTGAAGAGCGAAGTGCTGTCCAGCGCCACCCGTCTCGGTGTCGACCCGGGCCAGACCCGGCTGGACCCGCAGGACGAGGATGCAATCGACCTGGTGGGCATGCTGTTCGACGTGATGCTGGACGAGCGCGAACTGGAAGGCCGCTCGCGCGAGTTGATCGGCCGCCTGGTGGTGCCGTTCGTCAAGGTCGCCATGCTCGACCGTCGCATGTTCGTGCAGAAGACCCATCCGGCGCGCAAGCTGCTCAACTCGCTGGCCGAGGCCTGCGAAGGCAACACCGGCGAAAGCCAGGCCGAGCGCATGCTGATGGCCAAGGTCGAGGAGATCATCGAGCGCCTGGTCGCCGAGTTCAACGAGAACCTGGCGATCTTCCTGACCCTGGAAGAAGAATTCCGCGAGTTCCTCGTGCAGCATCGTCGCCGCGTGGAAATCGCCGAGCGTCGCGCCGCCGAAACGCAGCGTGGCCAGGAAAAGCTGGAAATGGCCCGTACCCGTGCCGGTGCCGAGCTGGACCGCCGCATTGGTGATGCCACCTTGCCGCCGGCCATCGCTGAATTCCTGCGCCAGCCATGGCAGCACCACCTGACCCTGGCGCTGCTGCGCGAGGGCGAGGAGGGCGCATCGGTGGCCGAAGCGCTGAGCCTGGGCGACGGGCTGCTGGAGGAAGTGGCCGAGGCCCGCCGCCAGATCGTCGGCAAGCCGTGGCTGCAGGCCTGGCAGCCGGCGCTGGCCAAGGTGTTCGCCAGCGTGGGCGTGCATGGCGACGCCGCCACCGGCGCCATCGATGCCCTGCATGACACCCTGCAGGGCATTGCCGAATCGCGGCCGGAACTGCAACGCGCGCTGCCGGAACTGCCGCAGGTGGCACTACCGACCCCGCCGGTGGCCGAATCGCCGGCGGTCGAGCTGGGCGGGCAGATCGACGCCGATGACTTCGACAACGCCGACGCCGACCGCTTCCGCCGGATGGAGATCGGCAACTGGCTGGACTTCGTCGACAAGGACGGCAAGGTGCAGGCCGGCAAGCTGTCCTGGGTCAGCCCGATTTCCTCGCGCCTGCTGTTCGTCAACCGTCGCGGCGTGCGCTTCTGCGTGGCCTCGCCGGAGGAACTGGCGGTGATGGTGCGGCTGGGACGTCTGCGCGCCCATGTGGATGATGGTGCGTTCGACAGCGCGATGCAGGGTGTGATCGATCGGCTGGACCCGGGCAGCGCCACGCTGCACTGAGTGGAGCCGCCTGCTAGGATCGGGAAAACTCACCGATCAGCGGGGACCTGCATGGCCGTGGCGTTGCTGGGGATCAAGGAGACCGCGCCGGGCGAACGGCGCGTGGCGCTGACGCCGGAAACCGCGCGCAAGCTCGGCGCCCTCGGCATTACCGTCTGGTACGAGGCCGGTGCCGGTCTGGCCGCAGGTTTCACCGATGCAGCCTATGACGACGCCGGTGCCCGCGCATTCGACGCCGGCCGCTGGGCCGAAATCGACATCCTGTTGTGCGTGCAGGCGCCGCCGGCGGCGGTGCTTGAACAGCTCAAGCCGGGTGCCACCGTGGTTGGCCTGTTGACCCCGGCCAGTGATCCGGGCCTGGCGGCACTGGCTGCCGATGACCGCCTGCACCTGTTCCCGCTGCAGCAGCTGCCGCGCACCACCCGTGCGCAGGCGATGGACGTGCTCAGTTCGCAGGCCGGCATGGCCGGTTACAAGGCCGCGCTGATCGCCGCCGAACGCGCACCACGTTTCTTCCCGATGTTGACCACCGCTGCCGGCACCGTGCGTCCGGCCAAGGTGCTGGTGATCGGTGCCGGCGTGGCGGGGCTGCAGGCCATTGCCACTGCCCGGCGTCTCGGTGCACAGGTGGAAGGTTTCGACGTGCGTCCGGAAACCCGCGAGCAGATCCAGTCGCTGGGCGCGCGCTTCCTCGACCTGGGGGTGAGCGCGGCGGGCGAAGGCGGGTACGCGCGCGCGTTGACCGATGAAGAGCGTGCCGAGCAGCAGCGCCGCCTGGCCGACCACCTGCGCAGCGTGGATGTGGTGATCTGCACCGCAGCGGTACCGGGGCGACCGGCGCCGACGATCGTGACTGCCGCGATGGTGGAGGGCATGGCCACCGGCAGCGTGATCGTGGACCTGGCTGCCGAGAGCGGCGGCAACTGCGCACTGACCCAACCGGGGCAGTGCATCGAGCATCAGGGCGTGACCATCGATGGCCCGCTGGGCCTTGCCAGCCGCGGCGCCACCCAGGCCAGCGAGATGTATGCGCGCAACCTGCTCAACTTCGTCGCGCTGTTCGTGCGCGAAGGGCAGCTTGGTTTCGACTGGGAAGACGAGCTGCTGGCGAAGACACGCTGGCAGGCGTGAACGACATGGGGTCAGATCCCTTTGCCTCTGGCAAAGGGCTCTGACCCTGGTTCCCGGAATCTGCCAGGGGTCGGATCCCTTTGCCTCAGCAAAGGGCTCTGACCCCGTTCCCCGCGGCGTTTCAGCGCGGCTTCGCCGGCGGTGGGTTGTCGCGCACCCAGTCCTTGCGTTGTTCCGGCGTCATCTGCGACCAGCGCTCGCGCAGTGCATCGCGCTGCGCGGGCGGCAGTTCCCGCATCTGGCCGAACAGGGCCCGGGCCTGCTCACGCTGTTCCGGGCTCATGTGCTCGAAGCGGCGCAGGCCACGGCGGGCCTTGTCGCGCTCCTCCGGGCTCATCGTCTGCCAGCGCTGGCCATGCGAGAGCATGCGCTGGCGCTGGCCGGCATCGGCGCTGTTCCAGCGGTCGCGCAGTGGCGCCAGCAGCGATTCCCGCTGCGCTTCGCTCAACTGTTCCCAGGCCGGCAGCGGCGTGGCCGGCGCAGGGCGTGCCGCAGGGGCGGGCGCGGCGCTCTGCGCCAGCGCCGGGAGGGCCGGCAGCAGCAACAGGGTCATCAGCAGGGGCAGGGTGTGCAGTCGGGACATGATTCACTCCATCGCCAGGTCGGTATCGCCCAGCCACAGGTACAGATCGGGATTTTCGTCGTAGAGCGCGCTGTTGTCTTCCACCGAGGCCAGCACAGGTGCCGGCGCGGGGCCCGTCAGCGTGCCATGGCCAGTGAACTGCAGGCCGATACCCAGCGCCACCACCAGTGAACAGGCGCTGGCCAGCCACCAGCGCAGGCGCCCGTGCCGGGTCGCGCTGGCGCCGTGTCGGGCCTGGCGCAGGCGTGCCAGTGTGGCCGGCGACAGCGCATGCAGCGACTGCGCGTGCAGGCTGCGCAGGGTGTCATCGGAAGGCAGGGAGCGGTTCACGGGTGGATCTCCAGGTAGTCCTGCAGCGCCTGCCGGGCGCGTGCCAGATGGGTTTTTACCGCGCCTTCGCTGCAGCCCATGGCGCGGGCGGTGGTGGCCCCGTCCAGGTCCTGCAGCACGCGCAGGGTGAAGGCCTCGCGCTGGCGGGCGGGCAGGCGGCGCAACGCGTCCACCAGCTGCTGGTACTGCTGGCGCTGTTCATGCGCCTGTGCCGGGTCCGGGCCGGGATCGGCCCAGTCGATCTCGCCGCCTTGCGCGTCCTGGTTGTCGCGCCAGAACGGCAGGCGGAAGCGGCGCCGGCGCTGCACGTCGATCACGCGCCGGCGCAGGATGCTCCAGAACAGCGGCGCCCATTCGGCTGCCGGCTTGTCGGCGTAGTCCAGCATGCGCAGCAGCGCGTCCTGCACCGCGTCCATGGCGTCTTCGCGCTGGCGCAGGCCGGCCTCGGCGAAGCGGAACGCGCGCGGGCCGACGCTGGCCAGGAACGCTTCCAGCGATGCCGGCAGGGCATCGGTCTCGGCGCTCGGGGGGACGGGGCTGCTCACCAGCACAGGGTACGGTTCCTCGCTCGGGGTCACCATCGACAACGCGTGAGCGCCGCTTCGGTTGACGCCGGGTGCACGCCGGGTTCAGCCCATGGTTATGATGGGCCGACGAAGACAGAGCGGGAGCGTTGCCAGTGAGTGCCGGGTTCGTAGCGCTGTACATCTTCATGCTGGCCGCCATCGCCGGCCACGTGATCATTTCGCGGGTGCCGGTGATCCTGCATACCCCGCTGATGTCGGGCTCCAATTTCATCCACGGCATCGTGCTGATCGGCGCGATGGTGGTGCTGGGGCACGCACAGACACCGTTGGAGAAGGCCCTGGGCTTCCTCGCCGTGGTGCTGGGTGCCGGCAATGCCGCCGGTGGCTACGTGGTTACCGCGCGCATGCTGGAAATGTTCAAGCCGAGCGCGCCCAAGGGCGGCAAGGACGAGCCGAAGGAGCCGCAGGCTTGAACATCAGCACCGTCGAACTGCTCGACTGGCTGGTCAAGGCCAGCTACCTCGTCGCCGCCACGCTGTTCCTGCTGGGCCTGCAGCGCATGGCCTCGCCACTGACCGCGCGCAGCGGCATCCGCTGGGCCGGGCTGGGCATGCTGCTGGCCACGGCGGCCACTTTCTTCCTTCCCGAACTGCACAACGTGCCGCTGATCCTGGTGGCGCTGCTGCTCGGCGCGGGCCTGGCCTGGTGGTCGGCCGGCAAGGTTGCCATCACCGACATGCCGCAGATGGTGGCGCTGTACAACGGCATGGGCGGTGGCTCGGCGGCGGCGATCGGCGCGGTGGAGCTGCTGCGCTACGCTTTCCTTGCCAACCGCGATACCAGCCACTGGAGCGCGCAGGCGCTGGCCGATCTGGCCGCGCGCCAGCCGTCGGGCACGGTGCTGCTGCTGGCGGTGGTCGGCGCAGCGATCGGCGCGGTGTCGCTGTCCGGCTCGGTGATCGCCTGGGCCAAGCTGGATGGACGCCTGGACAAGCGCGTGACCTGGCCGGGCCAGCAGGTGATGAACCTGCTGGTGGCGCTGGCGGTGGTGGTACTGGCGATCATCGCCGCCAGCACGCTCAGCACCTGGGCGATCGTTGCCTTCTTCGTACTTGCGCTGACGCTGGGCGTGCTGATGACGCTGCCGATCGGTGGCGCCGACATGCCGGTGGTGATCTCGCTGTACAACGCGTTCACCGGCCTGGCGGTGTCGTTCGAAGGTTACGTGCTGGGCAACGAAGCATTGATCATCGCCGGCATGATGGTCGGCGCGGCGGGCATCCTGCTGACCCGTCTGATGGCCAAGGCGATGAACCGGCCGATCCGCAACGTGCTGTTCTCCAACTTCGGCGGTGGTGCTGGTGGCGAAGCGCAGGCGATCAGCGGCTCGCAGAAGCCGATCGAAGCGGCTGACGTCGCCGCGATGATGGCCTTCGCCGAGCGCGTGGTGATCGTGCCTGGCTACGGCATGGCCGTGGCGCAGGCGCAGCACAAGATCTGGGAGCTGGCGCAGCGGCTGGGCCAGCGCGGGGTGAAGGTGAAGTTCGCGATCCACCCGGTGGCCGGGCGCATGCCGGGGCACATGAACGTGCTGCTGGCCGAAGCGGGCGTGCCCTACGACCTGATCGCGGACATGGACGACATCAACCCGGAGTTCGCCAACACCGACGTGGTGCTGGTGATCGGCGCCAACGACGTGGTCAATCCGGTCGCACGAACCGATCCGGCCAGCCCGATCTACGGCATGCCGGTGCTGGACGTGGTCAATGCGCGCAACGTGGTGGTGATCAAGCGCGGCAAGGGCACCGGCTTCGCGGGCATCGAGAATGCGCTGTTCTACGCCGACAACACCCGCATGCTGTATGGCGACGGTGCCGAAGCGGCAGCCTCCCTGGTCAGCGAGTTGAAGGCGCTCGACGGCGGGCATTGAGGACCGGGGGCGGATCCCTTTCCGCAGGAATGGGCTCTGATCCCTTTGCCGGCCAGCGGCCGGCACTACCATCCCATCCATGCATGCGTGGATCTACCTGCATGTCCCCGGCGGGCGTGGCAACCGGCGCGCTCAGCGCGCCAGCCAGGCGCCTACGGCCACGGCCACGGCCAGCCACAGCCACTCCACCGCGCCATTGGCCAGGGTGACCAGGGTCCAGGCCAGGTGCGGGCCCATCCGCATCGTGGCGTCCCACAGGTCCAGCCCGATCGAGCCGCCCATCCAGGCGCTGGCGATGGTCCAGTTGGCCACGGCGGCCACCAGCAGGGTGCCCACCACGACCAGCACGATGCGCAGCCGGCCCGGGCCGAGCGTACCCATGCGCAGCATGAACACCAGTTCCAGGGCGGTCAGTACCGCCATCCAGCCGACCTGCCGGCCGGTCATCAGCGCCAGCACCATCCAGGCAAGGGGAGCAACAACCAGGCCCAGCAACAGCATGATGGGCCAGAGCCAGGTCACGGTCCTGGCACGCGCGGCATTGGAGGACATCGAAGCTCCCTGAAGATCACCCACAGGATACTGTGGTTTGCGGCGGTGCACCGGCGGTGCCGGAGCGGCTGGGCTAGAATGCCGTCTTGCGTGGCCCCGGCCACGGCCCCATATCGGTCCCCATGTATTCCCGTAGCAGCGAACCTGTCCACTTCGAGCGCGATTGCGAGGCCGTGATGGTCCCGCAGGGCGATACCGTGACCCTGCCCGCCGGCAGCTATGGGTACATCACCCAGGCGCTGGGCGGCAGTTATTCGGTGTTCGTCGAGGGCAACCTGTTCCGCATCGCCGGCAAGGACGGCGACGCCATCGGCAAGGAGGCACCGGCACCGCTGGAACTGCCGGCCGACGCCACTGATGAACAGGTGGAACAGCTGGTGTGGCAGCAGCTGCGCACCTGCTTCGACCCGGAAATTCCGGTGAACATCGTCGAACTGGGCCTGGTCTACGAGGTCGAGATCAAGCACCTGGACGAAGGCCAGCGCGAGATCGACGTGAAGATGACCCTGACCGCACCGGGCTGTGGGATGGGCGACATCCTGGTCGACGACGTGCGCAGCAAGCTTGAAATGATCCCGACGGTGGCCGAGGCCGACGTCGACCTGGTGTTCGACCCGCCGTGGAACCAGCACATGATGTCCGAGGCGGCCCGGCTCGAGACCGGCATGCTTTGACCCAGGGCCCGCAGTGAAGCGGGCCCGGCACTACCCGCAACCAGAACAGGAATCCTCCGGTGTCCCAGTCCATCCCCAGCTTCGCCGTTACCCGTTCGGACCACCCGCGCAGCGCTGAAGAGCGCGCCAAGATCCTGGAGAAGCCGGGCTTCGGCCTGCACTTCACCGATCACATGGTGGAAGTGCGCTGGGACAAGGATGCCGGCTGGCACAACGCCAACGTGCGTGCCTACGGCCCGTTGCAGCTGGATCCGGCTGCGGCCGTGCTGCACTACGGCCAGGAAATCTTCGAAGGCATCAAGGCCTACCGCCATGCCGATGGCTCGATCTGGACTTTCCGTCCGGATGCCAACGGCCGTCGCCTGCAGCGTTCGGCGCAGCGCCTGGCGCTGCCGGAACTGCCGGTGGAGATCTTCGTCGAATCGCTGAAGCAGCTGATCGCGGTCGACAGCGAGTGGGTGCCGTCGGCCGACGAGTCGAGCCTGTACTTCCGCCCGTTCATGATCGGCGACGAAGCCTTCCTCGGCGTGCGCGGCGCGCACAAGGCCGGCTACTACGTCATCGCCAGCCCGGCCGGCCCGTACTTCGCCAAGGGCGTGGCCCCGGTGTCGATCTGGCTGTCCACCGAATACGCGCGCGCGGCCAAGGGCGGCACCGGCGCCGCCAAGTGCGGTGGCAACTATGCTGCCTCGCTGCTGCCGCAGCAGAAGGCGCAGGCACAGGGCTGCTCGCAGGTGCTGTTCCTCGACCCGGTCGAAGGCAAGTACCTGGAAGAGCTGGGTGGCATGAACGTGTTCCTGGTCTACAAGGACGGCACGCTGGTGACCCCGGAACTGTCGGGCAGCATCCTCGAGGGCATCACCCGCGAGAGCATCCTGCAGCTGGCCCGCGACCGTGGCATGAAGGTCGAAGAGCGCAAGGTCAGCATCGACGAGTGGAAGCAGGGCGTGGCCTCCGGCGAGATCGCCGAAGTGTTCGCCTGCGGCACCGCCGCGGTGGTCACCCCGATCGGCCAGCTGAAGGGCGAGGGCTTCTCGGTGGGCGACATCAACGCGCCGGCCGGCGAAGTGACCATGTCGCTGCGCAAGGAACTGACCGACATCCAGTATGGCCGCCTGCCGGACCGCCACAACTGGCTGGTCAAGCTGGGCTGATCGCCCGCACCGGGTTGTAGACCCGAGCGCGCGCTCGGCTGCGTTGTTCCTGGAAAGCCCGTCCCTATGACGGGCTTTCTGCGTTGTGGACAGGTGGGTGGGGTCAGATCCTTTTCCGTGGGAAAAGGGATCTGGCCCCGGCTCCGACCCCGAATCGGCGGATGCCGATGTCGGCAAAGTCATCGCAGGACAGGTGATGACCCAGTCAGGTCTGTGCAGGACACGAGAAGGTTCCTTCACCTTCACAAACCCTCGACCCGAAAAGTCTCAGAACGAACATTTCATCTTGCTGAAAAGACGCTGAAAATCTTGTGGTGTCCGGTTTCGGCCATTAGCGTCATCTGCACGGCGGATCGTTAGGGGGATCCGCTGACTCACCGGACTTCGAACCTCGCCAATGCAAGCCAGCCCAGGGTTCGGGCCGGTGCTTCTGCCGATTCCGGCATTCACACCACAAGAAAGGGAAATACGATGTCCCAGGTAACGCAACCGCGTGTGCGTCGAGTGTGGGTGGTCCTTGGTGCGTCCGTTCTGTCATCGCTGCTGCTGGCCACGCCTGCGCTGGCCGGTGATGTCCAGCTCAGCGGCCTGCAGTCCGCGCCGACGCACCAGCGCTTCATCGTCAAGTACCGCGACGGCAGCGCCGCCGTGGCCAACACTACTGCGCTGGCTTCGTCGCTGAAGACGGCCGCCGCCGGCCTGGCCAGCAGCCAGGGCCGCGAGCTGGGCCTGCAGCAGGTCCGCAAGCTGGCCGTCGGCCCGACCCTGGTCAAGACCGACCGTCCGCTCGACCAGGCCGAATCCGAACTGCTGATGCGCAAGCTGGCCGCCGACCCGAACGTGGAATACGTCGAAGTCGACCAGATCATGCGCGCGACGCTGACCCCGAACGACACCCGCTTCAGCGAGCAATGGGGCTTCGGCACCTCAAATGCCGGCATCAACATCCGGCCGGCCTGGGACAAGGCCACCGGCACCGGCGTGGTGGCGGCCGTGATCGATACCGGCATCACCAACCATGCCGATCTCAACGCCAACATCCTGCCGGGCTATGACTTCATCAGCGACGCCGCGATGGCGCGTGATGGCGGCGGCCGCGACAACAATCCGAACGACGAAGGCGACTGGTACGGCGCCAACGAGTGTGGCTCGGGCATCCCGGCCTCCAACTCCAGCTGGCACGGCACCCACGTTGCCGGCACCGTGGCGGCGGTGACCAACAACAGTACCGGCGTGGCAGGTACCGCGTTCAATGCCAAGGTCGTGCCGGTGCGCGTGCTCGGCAAGTGCGGCGGCTACACCTCCGACATCGCCGATGCGATCGTGTGGGCGTCCGGTGGCACCGTCAGCGGCGTACCGGCCAACGCCAATCCGGCCGAAGTCATCAACCTCTCGCTGGGCGGCGGTGGCAGCTGCTCGACCACCTACCAGAACGCGATCAACGGCGCGGTCGGCCGTGGCACCACCGTGGTGGTCGCCGCCGGCAACAGCAACACCAACGTGTCCTCGTCGGTGCCGGCCAACTGCCCGAACGTGATCGCGGTGGCGGCGACCACCTCGGCCGGTGCACGTGCCAGCTTCTCCAACTACGGTACCGGCATCGACATCTCGGCACCGGGCCAGAGCATCCTGTCCACCCTCAACACCGGCACCACCACGCCGGGCAGCGCGACCTACGCGTCGTACAACGGCACCTCGATGGCGGCGCCGCACGTGGCCGGCGTGGTCGCGCTGATGCAGTCGGTCGCTCCGAGCCCGCTGAGCCCGGCGCAGGTCGAGAGCATCATCAAGAGCACGGCACGTCCGCTGCCGGGCGCCTGCTCGGGTGGTTGCGGCGCCGGCATCATCGACGCCAATGCCGCCGTGGCCGCGGCGATCAACGGTGGCGGCAACCCGAACCCGGGTGGCAACGTGCTGCAGAACAACGTGCCGGTGACCGGCCTGGGCGCTGCGACCGGTGCCGAGCTGAACTACACCGTCGCGGTTCCGGCCGGCAGCACCCAGCTGCGCGTCGCGATCAGTGGCGGCAGCGGTGATGCCGACCTGTATGTGCGCCAGGGCAGTGCCCCGACCGATACCACCTACACCTGCCGTCCGTACCTGAGCGGCAACAGCGAGACCTGCACCATCAACAGTCCTGCCGCCGGCACCTGGTATGTGCGGGTGAAGGCCTACAGCACCTTCTCGGGCCTGACCCTCAACGCCCAGTACTGAGCCCAAGCCCCTCTCCATGGGCACGCCCCGGCTCAGGCCGGGGCGTTTTTCTTTGGGTAGGTACCGGCCTTGCAAGGGCAGCGCTTTGGTGGGTGCCGACCTTGGTCGGCACGCTGTTCCTCAGACCGACTCGAAGCGGTTGGCGGCCACGTTCTTGCGCACGTGCTGCGGATCGAAGATACGACCGTTCATGGCGATGTATACGCCGCTCGGCAGCGACTGCACCGCACCGATCGCGCAGCCGATGTTGAACTCCGCATCCGACCCACGGAACCGCGCCGGGCTGAGCGCGCCGGTCATCACGATGGTCTTGTCCGGGATCGTCGCCAGCACCTTGCCGGTCTGCACCATCGAGTCGGTGCCGTGGGTCACCAGCACGTGGCGGGTCGGCTGCGCGGCGATGGTGGCGCGGATCAGTTCGCGGTCTTCATCGTTGATGTGCAGCGAATCCTTGCGCAGGATCGGAATCACGTTGAAGCGGAACGTCACGCCCAGCTCGCGCAGGATCATGCCGATCTGGGGGTCGCCGATCTGGTAGTCCGACTTGTCGTCGAAGTAGATCTTGTCGATCGTGCCACCGGTGGTGACGACCAGGAGCTCTTCCATCATGTGCATGCGCGAAACCAGGACAGGTACAGCGGCGCGGGGCCAGGGACACAGATGATACGGCCCGGCGGGCGCAGCGTCAGCGTCGCTTGCCGAAGCGGGCGCGCAGCCCCGGCAGGCTGGCGCTGAAGATCACCAGCAGGGCCAGGGCGATTTCGATCAGCGCCAGCCAGCGTGTTTCCGGGTGGCTCCAGGCGCTCATCACGCCGTGGCTGAACCAGCCCAGCGCCAGTACCGAGGCCCAGAACCAGGCCTTGCGCCAGCCCAGGCGCAGCGCAAAGGCCAGCGCCAGCGGCGGCGCGGTGAACACCAGCTGGGTGGCCAGCCAGTGCTTGTCATTGATGAACCAGCCGGCGAACAGCGCGGCCAGCCCCATCAGGGCCAGCAGCAGGACCGTGCGCGGCGGGCGGCTCATCGGGCCAACCGCTGCGCGATGTCGGCCACCCGGCGGCCCAGCGCGCGGGCCAGCACGGCCTCGTCGTCGGTCGGCTGCGGGTCATCGGCGGCACCGGCCACGTGGCTGGCGCCATAGGGCGTGCCGCCGCTGGTGGTGTGGCTCAACGCCGGTTCGGTGAACGGGATGCCGACGATCACGCAGCCATGGTGCAGCAGCGGCACCTGCATCGACAGCAGGGTCGATTCCTGCCCGCCGTGCATCGAGGCGGTGGAGGTGAACACGCCGGCCGGCTTGCCGGACAGGGTGCCATTGACCCATTCGGCGCCCAGTCCATCCAGGAAGTGCTTGACCGGGGCTGCCATGTTGCCGAAGCGGGTGGGGCTGCCGAGCAGCAGGCCCTGGCATTCCACCAGGTCCTGCACGCTCACATAGGGGGCGCCGTCGTCGGGTACCGGCGGCTGCGCGGTCTGGGTCACGGCGGCCACTGGCGGCACCGTGCGCAGGCGCGCGCTCATGCCCGGCACTTCGCCAATGCCCCGCGCGATCTGGCGCGCCAGCCGTGCCACCGAACCGCCCCGGCTGTAGTACAGCACCAGAATCTCGCCCATCGTGCCCGCTTCTCCTCGTCGTGTGGTCGCCAGTATGGCTATCCTGCCAGCATTCCGCATCGGGTACCCTTCCACCGATGGAACCTTTGGATACGCTCAACCTGTGGATGGAGCGCGCGCGGGATCGCGCACGGGCCATCAGTTTCGGCCGCTTCCTGTGGCATCGCTTCCTCGACGACCGCCTGTTCCAGGCAGCGGCGGCGCTGGCCTACACCACGGTGTTCGCGCTGGTACCGCTGGCCATCGTGGTGTTCGGCGTGCTGTCGGCCTTCCCCGTCTTCGACCGCTGGAGCGACCAGCTCAGCGATTACGTCTTCTCCAACTTCGTGCCCAACGCCGCGCGCGCGGCCGAGGGCTACCTGCGGCAGTTCTCGGCCAGTGCCGGCCAGCTCACCGCCGCCGGCTTCATCGCGCTGGTCGTCTCGCTGCTGATCACCCTCAACAGTGTTGAAGAAACCTTCAACCAGATCTGGCGGGTCGGCTCGACCCGGCCCAAGCTGACCCGTTTCCTGGTCTACTGGACTGTACTGACGCTGGGCGCGATGCTCGCGGCGGCTTCGCTGGCGGTGTCGGCGCGGGTGTTCGCGATGCCGCTGTTCGGCACGCAGGAGGGCCGCTGGCTGGCCGAACTGGCACTGCGGCTGGCGCCGATCCTGATCGAGTTCGTCTGCATCACGCTGATGTTCCGGGTGGTGCCGCACCACACGGTGAAGTGGCGGCATGCAGTGCCTGGCGCCATTCTGGCCGCGGTGATCCTGGAGCTGGTGAAGTGGGGTATCGGCGCCTACCTGGGCAGCTTCCAGTCCTACCAGAAGCTGTATGGCACGGTCGCCTTCGTGCCGATCCTGCTGCTGTGGATCTACCTGTGCTGGGTGGCGGTGCTGCTGGGCGCGTCGTTGTCTTCGTCGATGGCGGCCTTCCGCTACCAGCCGGTGGAACTGCGCCTGCCGCAGGGCTACGAGTTCTATGGCCTGCTGCGCCTGCTCGGCCGCTTCCACCATGCCCGAGCCAAGGGCAAGGGCCTGGCCGATGATGAAATCCTGCGGCTGGAGCCGATGCTGACCGATTCGCTGCTGCAGGACCTGGCCTGCAACCTGCAGGAGATCGGCCTGCTGCGCCGCGATGAACGTGGCGAATGGCTGCTCTCGCGCGACCTGGACCAGGTGAGCCTGGCCGATCTTTACGAATGTACCCAGTTGCGCATTCCGGTAGCCGAGCAGCATCTGCCGTATCGCGACGACAGCCTGGGCCGTGCCGCATTGGCGGCGCTGGATGATCTGCGGCTGCCCCTGCGTGAACGCCTGAAGCGCAAGGTCAGCGATATCTATACCGACTCTGGAGACATGCCATGACCCGCAAGACCCCGTTGCTGCTCCCGCTGGCCCTGCTGCTGGCACTGTCGGCCTGCAAGCCGGCCCAGGAGCCGACGCCGGCCAGCAGCCAACCGCCGGCGCAGGCACCGACGCCGACCGCACCGGCGCCGGTCGAGGAAACCCCGGCCGAGCGCACCACCGCCGAGTTCCCGACGCTGAAGATGAAGGCGGTGGATGGCAGCGACTACGACCTGGCCGCGCACCGCGGCAAGTGGGTGGTGGTGAACTTCTGGGCGACCTGGTGTGCCCCGTGCCGCAAGGAGATGCCCGAGCTGTCGGCGCTGCATGCGATGCGCAGCAACATCGAAGTGGTCGGCCTGGCCTACGAGGACATCGAAGTGCCGGAAATGCAGTCGTTCCTGACCAAGCATCCGGTGACCTATCCGATCGTGATCGTGGACCCGTTCGATCCGCCGGCCGATTTCGCCACTCCGCGCGGCCTGCCGCTGACGCACCTGCTGGATCCACAGGGCAAGCTGGCGCACACCTTCCTCGGCCCGGTGACGGCCGCCGACATCGAAAAGCAGATCGCTGCTGCCAAGTAATGGGGTTGGGCGGCAGGGCCTGCGGCCCTGCACCCGCGGTAGTGCCGGCCGCTGGCCGGCAACCCCAGCAAAAGCAACAGCAACAGCGGGCTATCCGTGGGATGGCGGGGCGGTGTCGGAGTGCGGGGACGCTGCAAGTACGTCCCTGTAAGCTTGGCAGCCGCATCCATGCGGCTGACACCCCGCACTCCGACACCGCCCCACCTCTGACAGATTCCTCATGTCTGGTAGATCCACGCCATGCGTGGATGATTCTCCAGACAAATCGAATATTTCGAATTGAATTCGAAGAGCATCCACGCATGGTGTGGATCAACGACAGATCGCGGAGAACTGTCGAAGGCGGGGTGGGTCCGGGTGCGGGGGCGTGAGCCGCATGGGCGCGAGGCACGCCTCGGGCGGGGTGGGCAGGACGCCCAACCCCGGTCTTGCCGTGTGCGCAGGACAGCGCACACGAGCAAGCCGCGACCGAGCTTACATGGACGTACTTGCAGCGCCCCCCGCACCCGGACCCGCCCCGCCATCCCTCAGGAAGCCCGCCGTTGCTGTTGCTGTTGCCGTTGCTCTGGCTTCGGCAGGTGCAGGGCCGCAGGCCCTGCCGACCTACCCTAATCCTCGACCGGGAAGTCCTCGATCGGCTTCAGCACATCGTAGTGCTCGCGATGCAGCTTGCCCTTCAGCTTCGGCAGCTCCGGCAACGGTGCATCCACGCGCGTGTCCGGCAACCGGTCCAGCAGGTTGCGCACCAGCGTCAGCCGGCCCAGCCGCTGGTCGTTGAAATCCACCAACGTCCACGGTGCCGCCTCGCGATGGGTCGCGCGCAGCATCGCCTCGCGCGCCTCGGTGTAGGCGCTGTACTTGCTGCGGGATTTCAGGTCCACCGGGGAGAGCTTCCAGCCCTTCAGCGGATCGAGATGGCGCTCGGCGAAGCGCTTCTCCTGCTGCTCCTGGTCCACGCACAGCCAGTACTTGAACAGCAGGATGCCGTCGTCCACCAGCAGCTGTTCGAACACCGGCGCCTGGCGCAGGAACTGCTGGTACTCGGTCTCGCTGCAGTAGCCCATCACCCGTTCGACGCCTGCGCGGTTGTACCAGCTGCGGTCCATCAGAACGATCTCGCCGGCGGCGGGCAAGTGCGAGGCGTAGCGCTGGAAGTACCACTGCGTGGCTTCGCGGTCGGTGGGCTTGGGCAGCGCCACCACCCGGCACTGGCGCGGGTTGAGGTGCTGGCTGATGGCCTGGATCGCGCCGCCTTTGCCTGCCGTGTCGCGCCCTTCGAACAGCACCAGCAGGCGCTGTCCGCTGTGCTGCACCCAGCGCGCCATGGCGGTCAGTTCCAGCTGCAGCGGCAGCAGCAGTTCGTCGTAGTCCTTGCGCTTGAGCTTGGCCATCGTCACACCACGCGGGGAGGAAGCCCGAGCGTAGCGCAGGGGCTGCCCAGGCGATGTCGACGCCGGGTAGAGTCGACGGTCAGTCGACTATCGCGCGCAGCGCGGGGTTTTCGGCTTCCTGCCGAGGGCAGTCGACCAGCAGTCGACTCTACCCAGTCGACGTCATCCAATCGACATTACCCAGCCGACATTACCCCGTCGGTTCGGTTGTTCCCAGCCAGCCGTGTTCGCGCGCCAGCTGCTGCACCAACGCCGACAGATCGCGGGCAAACCCGTCCATGTCGAACAGCCCGCTGCGCTCGCGCGCCTGTGCCAGTTCAGCGCGCAACGCCGCCAGTGCTGCAGGGTCGTTGCCCAGCGCGCTGGCGGTGGTGATGAACGCCGCATCGTCGGCGACATTCATCCGTGCCATTCCCAGATGGTGGTTGAGGCTGCCGGCCACGCGCGCGGCGAAGGTGTCACCCGGGCAGGTAAGCACCGGGCAGCCGGCCCACAGCGCATCGGAGGCGGTGGTGTGCGCGTTGTACGGATGCGTGTCGAGGAACAGGTCGGCCAGCGGGTAACGGGCCAGGTACTGCGGATGCGGCAGCTTGGCCATGAACACCAGGCGCGCCGGGTCCAGGCCGGCAGCCTGCGCGGCCGTGCGCAGGCGGGCGTCGGCCTGGCCCGGTCCGGACAGCAGCCACAGTACGCTGCCGGGCACTGCCTGCAGCACTGCGAAGGCACGGCCCATGCTGCGCGGGTTGAGCTTGTAGCTGTTGTTGAAACAGCAGAACACCACGCCCTGCGCGGGCAGTCCGCAGTCCGCACGGGTCGGCGCAGGCTCCAGCACGCGCGTATTGTCTGACGGCTGGAAGGCTCGTGGCAGGCGCAGCACGCGTTCGCTGTAGCACGGCTCCAGTGCCGGCGGCAGGGCGAAGGCATCGCCGACCACCGCGTCCATCCACGGCGCCCCCGACGTGCCCGGATAGGCCAGCCAGTTCAACTGCAGCGCGGCAGGGCGCATCGCCAACACTTCCGGCGTGCCGCCACCGCCCCAGCCGCGCAGGTCGAACAGCAGGTCGATGCCCTGTGCGCGGATGCGTGCGGCGGTATCGGCATGTCGCAGGCCAGCCACATCATGCAGCTGCGCCGCTGCCTGCAGCCGCTGGCGGATGCGGCTGCCGTCGTCGCGGTTCAGTGCGAACAGATGCAGTTGCAGTGCGGCGTCGCGACGCAGCTGCTCGAACAACGCCACGGTCAGCAATCCGGTCGGATGTGCGCCGAACCCATTGGAGAGGAAGCCGACGCGCAGCGGGCCGTGCGGGCGCACCGTTGCCGGCGGCAATGGCCGCACCGAGGCAGCCAGGGCCAGCGCACGGGTGTGCGCGCAGGCCAACTGTTCGGCAGCGCTGGCGTCCTCGCTGAGGAAGGCGAACGGCTCGACCACGCCCTGGCCGCTGGCAACGGCGGCGCGCACCTGTGCCGCCAGCGTGTCCAGGTCCTGCCAATCGCACAGGCGGCGCTGCCAGGCCAGGCGCTGGGCGGCGATGTACGGCTCGGCCGGCATCAGCCCATGCGCGCGTCGATAGGCCGCCGACGCGCCTTCGGCATCATCGGCATCTTCCAGTGCATGGCCCAGCCACAGTGCAATGCCGGGATGCTGCGGTGCCAATGCCGAGGCCTGGCCGAGCAGCTTGGCCGCATCGCCATGTGCACCGGCCATCCACGCCACGCGGCCCAGCCGTGCCAGCGCTTCGGGGTGATTCGGGCGCAGCTGCAGCGCACGTCGCGCGGCCTGTTCGCCGGCAGCGATGTCGCCGGCTTCCAGTTCCACGTCGGCCAACATCACCCAGGCGACGAAGTCGTCGGGCTGGCGGGCGATCGCTTGCTGCAGTTGCTGTCGCTGCTGCCAGGCCGACATCGTGCTCAGCCCGCCGACAGCTGGGCCAGGGCGTCGACCTGGTGTTCGTGGCTGAGCCGCTGCAGCAGCGGATCGAGGTCGCCGGCCAGGATATTGGGCAAGTCGTACAGGGTCAGGCCCTCCACGCGGTGGTCGGTGATGCGCCCCTGCGGGAAGTTGTAGGTGCGGATGCGCTGGCTGCGGTCACCACTGCCGACCTGCAGGCGCCTCGACTCGGCCTGGGCCGCGTCCTGGCGTTGGCGCTCGGCGTCGAGCAGCTGCGCTTTCAGGCGCTTCATCGCCTTGTCGCGGTTGGCGTGCTGGCTGCGTTCGGTCTGGCATTCCACCACCACGCCGGTCGGTACGTGGGTGATGCGGATCGCCGACTCGGTCTTGTTGACGTGCTGGCCACCGGCGCCGGAGGAGCGGAACGTATCCACCTTCAGGTCGGCCGGGTTGATGACGATGTCATCGACTTCGTCGGCCTCCGGGATGATCGCCACGGTGGCCGCCGAGGTATGGATGCGGCCCTGCGATTCGGTGGCCGGCACGCGCTGCACACGGTGCGTGCCCGATTCGAACTTCAGGCGCGAGAACGCACCACGGCCGACCACCCGTGCCACCACCTCCTTGTAGCCACCGTGCTCGCCGGGATTGTCCGATTCGATCTCGACCTTCCAGCCCTGGCGCTCGGCATAGCGGGCGTACATGCGGAACAGGTCGCCGGCGAAGATCGCCGCCTCATCGCCACCGGTGCCGGCGCGCACTTCCAGGAACAGGTTGCCTTCGTCGCGCGGGTCGCGCGGTACCAGCAGCAGCGCCAGCTCCTGCTCCAGTTCCAGCAGGCGCGCCTGCGCGGCGGCGATTTCCTCGTCGGCCAGCTCGCGCAGGTCGGGGTCGGCGCGCATGCCTTCCGCGGCGGCCAGATCAGCCTTGGCACGGGATTCATCGGCCAGGGCGATGGCGATCGGTTCAAGTTGGGCGAATTCGCGCGAAAGGTCGCGGAAACGGGTGTTGTCGGCGACCACGTCGGGTTCGGCGAGCAGGCGTTCCAGTTCTTCGCGGCGCTCGGCCAGCGCTTCCAGCTTACGGCGCAGGGTCGGCGTCATCGGGTCTCACGGGTGGGTGGCGGTAACCCGGCGTAGCCGGGAACAGGCGCTCGGCGGCGCGGGTCAGGTCGGCATCGCCGCTCAGTGCGGCAGCGCGCAGGGCAGCGGTAGGAGGATGCAGCAATCGATTGGTCAGGCCGTGCGCCAGCAGTTCCAGCACTTCGTCGGCCGGCTTGCCGTTGGCCAGCTGCTGGCGCGCGCGTTCCAGCAGTTCAGTGCGGGTGGCCTCGCCGAACGCACGCAGCTGTCGTAGCGGCGCCTGGTGGGCGCTGGCCTGCTGGGTCTCGATAAAACGCGATACCTGAAGGTCGATGATCGCCTCGGCCTCGGCGGCCGCCTCGCGGCGTCCGCGGCGGTTGTCTTCCACCGCGCGCTCCAGGTCGTCGACGGTGTAGAGGAAGGCGTCGTTGAGCGTGCCGACCTCCGCCTCGATGTCACGCGGCACGGCCAGGTCGAACAGCAGCATCGGCTTGTGCCGGCGCGCGCGCAGGGCCTTGGCCACCATCTCGCGGTGGATCACCGGTTCGCGCGCAGCGGTGGCCGAGAACACCACGTCGGCCTCGCCCAGGTGGCGGTCCAGTTCGGTCAGCGGCAGGGCTACGCCACCATGGCGGCTGGCAAGTTCCTGCGCGTGGGCGAGGGTGCGGTTGGCGATCAGCAGCCGACGTACCCTGCCTTCGCTCAGGTGCCGTGCAGCCAGTTCGATGGTCTCGCCGGCACCGACCAGCAGCACGGTGGAATCGTCCAGCCGCGCGAACGCGTTCTGCGCCAGGCGCACCGCCGCCGACGCCACCGATACCGGGTTGGCGCCGACCTGGGTATCGGTGCGCGCACGCTTGGCCACCGAGAAGGTCTGCTGGAACAGGCGGTCCAGGCGCTGGCCGAGCAGGCCGTGGTCACGCGCGGTCGACCATGCGTCCTTCACCTGGCCGAGGATCTGCGGTTCGCCCAGCACCATCGAGTCCAGGCCGGTGGCGACCCGGAACAGGTGGCGTACGGCTTCTGCATCGGCATGCTGGTACAGGTAGCCCTGCAGGTCGCCGGCCTGGGCCTGCAGCCACTGGTCCAGTGCCTGTGCCGAATCGGCCACGGCATACAGCTCGGTGCGGTTGCAGGTGGACAGCAGCACCGCCTCGGCGATCTGCGGAGTATCGCGCAGCGAACCGAGCGCGCGCGGCAACGCCTCACCGGCGAAGGCCGCGCGCTCGCGCAGCTCCACCGGTGCGGTCTGGTGATTCAGTCCGAGCACCCACAGGGTCATTGTTCAGTTGCTTGCGATAAGCTGCTGGCCATTGGACGACATTTTAAGGCCCCGATGCCGACGATGCCCGCATTGATTCGCATCCCCAGTGTTCTGCTGCTGTCCCTGGCCTGCAGCCAGGCCCTGGCGGCGGTGCCGGCCAAGGCCCCCGTACGGGCCCCGGCCACTGAGGAACTGGCGCTGGAACCGGTGATGGCCGGTGAGTTCGCGCTGCAGGCTGGCAAGCTGGCCGAGGCGGCCCGCTGGTACCTGCAGGCCGCCCAGCAGACCGACGGCGACGCCGGCCTGGCCGAGCGCGCGACCCGCATTTCCATGCTCGCCAACGATGACGCCAGCGCCGCCAAGGGCCTGGCCCTTTGGCAGCAGCGCGCGCCCAGCTCGTTGACCATGCGCAGTGCCGCTGCCGCGCTGGCCATGCGCCAGGGCGATGTGAAGGCAGCGCGTGGCGATCTGCAGGCCTTGCTGGCCGACCCGGATGAACGTGGCTGGAAGTTCGCCCTGGCCGCCCTGATCGGCGGCGGCCGCGACCCGGCAGTGCCGGCGCAGGTGCTGGGCGAGCTGGTCGACGCCAACGCCATTCCGCCGAAGATCGAGGCGTGGCAGGAGTTCGGACGCCTTGCCCTGCGCATGGACAAGCCCGAGCTGGCGCGGCGCATGATCGACGAAGTGGTCAAGCGCTTCCCCGAAGAACCGCGTGTGGCGCTGCTGCGCGCCAGCCAGCTGCAGCAGGCCGGGGAGACCGGCAAGGCGCTGTCGCTGCTGCACGATGTGGAGCCGAAGACCCGCCAGGACCCGGAACTGCGCAATGCAGTGGCCATTGCCTATGACAGCCTCGGCCAGCCAGCCGCCGCCGAGCGCGTGCTGGCGTTCGGCCCGCAGGACGTGCAGACCTGGGGCATGCGCGCCTCGCTGTTGGCCAAGCAGGGCGACAAGGCCGCGCTGTCCAACCTCTACAACGAACTGTCGCGGCAGGCGGCCAAGCCGGACCCGGCGCAGCGCCTGCTGCTGGGCAAGATCGCCGAATACCTGAAGCGTTATCCCGAGGCGGTGCAGTGGTACCACAGCTTGCCCGGTGGCGATGAACTGAGCGAGGCGCGCCTGCGCGCGGCCAACGCCCAGGCTCTGGCCGGGCGCCTGCCGCAGGCTTTGGATGAAGTGCACGCGATCCAGTCCGATGCGGTGGTCGACGACGATGTGCGCCGCGATGCCTACCTGCTGGAAGCCGAACTGCGCCAGCGTGCTGACGACAGTGCCGGGGAGCTGGATGCACTGGCCCGCGGCCTGGCCGCCTACCCGGATGACAACGGCCTGCTGTACGCCCGTGCGCTCACCTGGGAACGCCGCGACGACATCCCGCGCGCCGAGGCCGACCTGCGCAAGATCCTGGTGACCGACCCGGAGAACGTGCCGGCATTGAACGCGCTGGGTTACACCCTGGCCGATCGCACCGGTCGCCTGCAGGAAGCGCTGGAGCTGATCGACCGCGCCCGCGTGGCCGAACCGGACAACGCTGCCATCGTCGACAGCTATGGCTGGGTGCTGTATCGCCTGGGCCGCAAGGAAGAAGCACTGGTGCAGCTGCGCCGTGCCTGGACCCTGGCCAAGGACCCCGAGATCGCCGCCCATGTCGGCGAAGTGTTGTGGGTGCTGGGCAAGCATGACGAGGCCCGCCATTTCTTCGACGAAGCGGCCAAGCTCGACCCTGAAAACCGCGCGCTGCTGCGCGCCCGTGAGAAATTCAATCCATGAGTGTTTCCCTGATCCGGCCGCTGCTGTTGGCAACCGCGGCCCTGGCGCTGACCGCCTGTACCAGCGTAGGCACGCAGAAGATCCCGGCGCCGGCGGTGGTCGAGGTTGTTTCGGCCGAAGCGGCGCAGGCCGAGGCGGCGCGCGTGGCCGCGCTGCAGGCACAGCCGGACTGGGCTTTCCAGGGCCGGGTCGCGGTCAGCAAGGGCAAGGATGGCGGCAGCGGACGCATCGACTGGAAGCAGGAAGGACGCCGCTATGTGGTTGAGCTGAGCGCGCCGGTGACCCGGCAGAGCTGGAAGCTGACCGGCGATACCCATTCCGAAGCCGGTCGGCTGGAAGGATTGGCCGGCGGGCCGCGTGACGGCGAAGACGCCCAGCAACTGCTGCTGGAGGCGACCGGCTGGGACATCCCGGTCAACCAGCTGCCGGCGTGGATCCGTGGCCTGGTGGCCGGTGATGCTGCCGGTCCGGAGAAGGTCGAGCGTGATGGTGAAGGCCGGCCGCGTCGCATGCAGCAGATGGGCTGGCAGGTGCAGTACCTGGACTGGTACCCGGCCGAGGCCGGGCGCCCGGCGCTGCCGCGCCGGATCGAGGCCAGCAATGGCGACGCCAAGGTGCGCCTGCTGGTCGACCAATGGGGGCAGGGCACCCCATGAGTGCCGGGCGCGATGACACGGGCTGGTCCTGGTGGCCGGCCCCGGCCAAGCTGAACCTGTTCCTGCACATCACCGGCCGCCGTGCCGATGGCTACCACGAGCTGCAGACCGTGTTCCGCCTGCTGGACTGGGGCGACCGCATCGGTCTGCGCCTGCGCGAAGACGGCCAGGTGCGCCGGCAGGGCGAGGGGCTGGCTGGCGTGGCCGAGGCGGATGACCTGGCGGTCCGCGCCGCGCGGCTTCTGAAAGATGCGGCCAATATCGTGCAAGGCGCGGACATCATCGTCGAAAAACACGTTCCTGCAGGTGGTGGCTTTGGCGGCGGTTCGTCCGACGCGGCCACCGTACTGGTGGTGCTGAACCGGCTCTGGCGTGCCGGTCTGGACGAGGACGCGCTTGCTGCGCTGGGACTGCGCCTGGGCGCTGACGTGCCGGTGTTCGTGCGCGGGCGCAATGCTTGGGCCGAAGGGGTGGGTGAGCGCCTGCAGCCGATCGTGCTGGAGCCGGCCTGGTATGTGGTGGTTGAACCGGGTGTTCATGTTCCCACCCCGGCTCTGTTCGCAGACCCGGATTTGACGCGCGGCAGCCCAGTGGCGAAAATAGAGGACTTCGCTTCCGGGACCTTGGTCGGGAACGCGTTCGAACCGGTGCTGCGCCGCCGTGAGCCTGCCGTCGAGGCAGCGTTCGCCGCGTTGAGCGACATCGGCACGGCGCGGCTGACCGGTTCGGGAAGTGGTTGTTTCGTCGAGTTCGCATCGCAGTCTGCCGCAGAGCAGGGACGGTCGAAGTTGCCGAAGGAGTTGCGGGCAAGGGTGGCAGCGGGCGTTGCGCGTTCGCCACTGCTGGATGCACTCGAGCAACACTGATTTATCAATGCAGGGGCGTCGCCAAGAGGCCCAAGGCACCAGGTTTTGATCCTGGCATTCGTAGGTTCGAATCCTACCGCCCCTGCCAATAGCGGCTGTGTCCGCGCCTTCCAGCGCATCGCCCGCGCGGGACGTGGAAACAACCGCGGTGTTGTCAGCAGCAAGGGTCCATCGGGGTCCTTGCCGACTCCGGATCCCCGCCACTCGTCCCCGCCCGAGACAATCATGATGCAAGAGTCCCCGAACCTGCTGGTCTTTTCCGGCAACGCCAACAAACGTCTGGCGCAGAACATCTGCAAGGAACTGGGGGTTCGCCCGGGCAAGGCGCTGGTCTCGCACTTCTCCGATGGTGAAGTGCAGGTGGAGATCGAAGAGAACGTCCGCAAGCAGGACGTGTTCGTGATCCAGCCGACCTGCGCGCCGAGCGCGGAAAACCTGATGGAACTGCTGGTGCTGATCGACGCGCTCAAGCGCGCATCGGTGGCCAGCGTGACCGCCGTGGTGCCGTACTTCGGCTACTCGCGGCAGGATCGCCGCATGCGTTCCTCGCGCGTGCCGATCACCGCCAAGCTGGCGGCGAAGATGTTCAGCACCGCTGGCGCTGATCGCGTGCTGACCGTCGACCTGCACGCCGACCAGATCCAGGGCTTCTTCGATATTCCGGTGGACAACGTGTATGCGTCCCCGCTGCTGCTGGCCGACATCTGGCGCGCCTACGGCACCGAGAACCTGATCGTCGTGTCGCCGGACGTGGGCGGCGTGGTCCGCGCCCGTGCCGTGGCCAAGCGCCTGGATGACGCCGACCTGGCGATCATCGACAAGCGCCGCCCGCGCGCCAACGTCTCCACCGTGATGAACATCATCGGTGACGTCGAAGGCAAGACCTGCGTGATGGTCGATGACATCGTCGACACCGCCGGCACCCTGTGCGCTGCTGCTGCTGCCCTGAAGGCGCGCGGTGCGCTCAAGGTCGCCGCCTACTGCACCCACGCGGTGCTGTCGGGCCCGGCGGTGGACAACATCACCAATTCCCAGCTCGACGAGCTGGTGGTGACCGACACCATCCCGCTGAAGGACGCGGCGCGGGTGTGCAGCAAGATCCGCCAGCTGAGCGTGGCAGAAATGCTGGCCGAAACGATGCGCCGCATCGCCTTCGGCGAGTCGGTCAGCTCGCTGTACGTCGACTGAGTTTTTCGCCCCTGCCGGCAACGGCGGGGGCATACCCGGATGCTTCTGGTCGCGGAAGCATCTTCAACCGCCACGCCGCAGGGCGCGGCAACAACCTGAGTAGTCGAAAATGTCGAAGACCCATGAAATCAAGGTCACCAAGCGTGAACTGCAGCGTAAGGGTGCGAGCCGCCGCCTGCGTCACGCCGGTGTGATCCCGGCCATCGTGTACGGCGGCAACGCCGAGCCGGTCGCCATCAGCCTGGACCACAACGAAATCTGGCTGGCCCAGCAGAACGAGTGGTTCTATGCCTCGATCCTGGACCTGAACCTGGATGGCCAGGTGCAGAAGGTCCTGCTGCGTGACATGCAGCGCCACCCGTACAAGCAGCTGATCATGCACCTGGACTTCCAGCGCGTGAACGAGAACGAAGCCCTGACCGCTTCGGTCCCGCTGCACTTCGTCAACGAAGACACCTCGCCGGCCGGCAAGGCTGCCGACGTCGTGGTCACCCACGAACTGAAGGAAGTGACCATCACCTGCCTGCCGAAGGACCTGCCGGAGTCGATCGAAGTCGACCTGGGCGAGCTGAAGGCCGGTGACGTGGTGTACCTGTCCGACATCAAGCTGCCGAAGGGCGTGGAAATCCCGGCCCTGGCGCTGGGCAAGGACCACGACGACGCCATCGTCACCGCCAAGGCCGGCAAGGCCGACGAGGCTGACGAAGAAGCGGCTGCCGCCGAGTAATACCGTTACGGTGCCTGCCTCCGGGCAGGCACCGTACTGGAAGGAACCATGGCAGGACTGCGACTGATCGTCGGTCTGGGCAATCCCGGATCGGAACACGCCCGGACCCGGCACAATGCCGGGTTTCATTTCGTTGAGGCCCTGGCGGAGAAAGCCGGTGCGCGATGGAATGTGGACAGCAAGCTGTTCGGTGAGACCGCCAAGGTCGAGATCGCCGGGCAGACGGTGTGGCTGCTCAAGCCCGCCACCTTCATGAACCTCAGCGGCAAGTCGGTCACCGCCGCACAGCGGTTCTGGAAGATCGAACCGGAAGAAACCCTGCTCGCACACGACGAACTGGACCTGGCGCCCGGCGTGGCGCGGCTGAAGTTCGACGGTGGCCACGGCGGCCAGAACGGCCTGCGCGACACCATCCGCCTGCTCGGCCACGGCAAGTTCCATCGCCTGCGCGTGGGCATCGGCCATCCCGGCCACAAGGACCGCGTAGTGGGTTGGGTGCTGGGGCGCCCGTCCAAGGAGGACGACGTGCTGATCGCACGCGCCATCGACGATGCGATCGACGTGATGCCGCTGGCGGTACAGGGCGATTTCAGCGAAGCGATGAAGCGGCTGCACACCCCGAAATAAGCTGTAGGTACAGACCGTTGGTCGGTGTGGAACCATCCAATCCGCTAGGTACCGGCCGTTGGTCGGTACGGAACCAACCAATCCGGTAGGTACCGACCGTTGGTCGGTACGGAACCAACCAATCCGGTAGGTACCGACCGTTGGTCGGTACGGAACCAACCAATCCGGTAGGTACCGACCGTTGGTCGGTACGGAGAATGATTGGAAAAGCAGCGCCCAGGCCGCTGTTTCCCCAATCACTTTCACCCCAGAGAGCTGTCACCCATGGGTATCAAATGCGGCATCGTCGGCCTGCCCAACGTCGGCAAGTCGACCCTGTTCAATGCGCTGACCAAGGCGGGTATCGCCGCGGCGAACTTCCCGTTCTGCACCATCGAGCCGAACGTCGGCATCGTGCCGGTGCCGGACCCGCGCCTGAACGAGCTGGCGGGCATCATCAACCCTCAGAAGGTCATCCCGACCGCGGTCGAGTTCGTCGACATCGCCGGCCTGGTGGCCGGTGCCGCCAGCGGTGAAGGCCTGGGCAACAAGTTCCTGGCGCACATCCGCGAAGTCGACGCGATCACCCACGTGGTGCGCTGCTTCGAGCACGGCGACATCGTGCACGTGGCTGGCAAGGTCGATCCGATCTCGGACATCGAAACCATCGACACCGAGCTGGCGCTGGCTGACCTGGACAGTGTCGAGAAGGCGCTGAACCGTGCCGAGCGTGCGGCCAAGGGCGGCGACAAGGACGCAGCGGCGCGCAAGCCGGTGCTGGCCAAGCTGCAGGCTGCGCTGTCGGACGGCAAGGCCGGTCGCTCGGTCGGCCTGGACGAGGAAGAGAAGGCGCTGGTGCGCGACCTGTTCCTGCTGACCCTGAAGCCGGTGATGTACATCGCCAACGTGCTGGAAGACGGCTTCGAGAACAACCCGCACCTGGAAGCCGTGCGTGCGCATGCTGCCGCCGAAGGCGCGCAGGTGGTGCCGGTGTCGGCCGCGATCGAAGAAGAGCTGTCCCAGCTCGATGACGAAGACCGCGATACCTTCCTGGCCGACCTGGGCCTGAGCGAGCCGGGCCTGAACCGCGTGATCAACGCGGCCTACAGCCTGCTCGGCCTGCAGACCTACTTCACCGCTGGCGTGAAGGAAGTCCGCGCGTGGACCGTACGCAAGGGCGCCACCGCCCCGCAGGCTGCCGCAGTCATCCACACCGACTTCGAGAAGGGTTTCATCCGCGCCGAAACCATCGCGTATGACGACTTCATCAAGTACAAGGGCGAAGCCGGCGCCAAGGAAGCCGGTCGCCTGCGTCTGGAAGGCAAGGAATACCGCGTGCAGGAAGGCGACATCCTGCACTTCCGCTTCAACGTCTGATCCAGCGGCATCGGATCGACCCCGGACGCCCCGCCCTGTGCGGGGCGTTCGCGTTTCCGGCGATGGACAAAAAAACACCACGCTGCGAAACGCTTGCGGTGTGATGTTCGCCGGTACTTGTCCACAGCAAACTCCCATCGCTTTCCACGTCGGGTGTGGAAAACCGGCGAACCTGATGCAGCGCCGAGCCGATGCACGGCTGCGATGGACGTGAGCAGAGCGCGGGCTCGGCGCTACCTGCCTCGATCGTGCAGCGTGGACAAATTTTGACCACGCTTCGAAGCGCTTGCGCAGCAACACTCCCACCTACTTGTCCACATCAAATCCCAACCACTCTCCACGAGGGGTGTGGAAAACCGCGAAGAGGCATGGATAAAAAATAGCCACGTCCTGAAACGCTTGCTCCATGCGGTTCGCAGGCACTTGTCCACACCTAACCCCCATCGCTTTCCACGCGGCATGTGGAAAAAGCGCCCGGCACTCCCTTGCCGGGCACTTCCCGCATCACCAGGTGTACGACACGCCCATCTGCGCACTGATATCGCGGAAGCCCATGCCACCGCTCTGCCGGCTCAATTCACCCCAGCCTCGCCAACCGCCGGACAGATTCACCTGCACACCGGCCTTGGCTTCGTAGATGTCGCGCGGCAGCTGCCGCTGCAGGCGCTCGCCGACCATCGCCAGGCCTGCGCCATTGCCGCCGGACCACCAGTTCACCGCCACGTACGGGTGCACCTGGCCCTGCGCCGGGCTCAACCCGCGGCTGTACAGGCGCAGGCCGAGGCGGCTGCTGGTCTCGCTACCGCCGCGGTCCTCGACCACCGTGCCGTTGGCCTCGACCACGCGGTCGCTGTCATAGCGGCTGTGAACCACCTGCAGCTGCGGTTCCAGGTAGATGCCGCGCTGCGCGGTGCGCCGCAGGGGAAGCACATAGCCGGCTTCGGCCGACGCACTCCAGTTGCGGGCGTCATAGCGCTCCTTCTGCAGGCCTTCGCCCTGCACGCTGTTGCGGAAGCGGCCGTACTGCAGCCAACCGTCCACATAGGCGCCGCCCTGCATGCGTGCATCCTGCAGCCAGGTGGCATAGGCGCCCACGCTGGTGCCGGTGACCACGCCCCGCGCGGCGTAGCCGGTCACCTGCGATCGGCTGTCATTGCGCGCACGGCCGTGACCGAGCATCGCACCTGCCTGCAGTTCGCCCTTGCCACCCACCTCGAAACGGCGGCCGACGCCGACCAGCACGCTGCTGATCTGCCCATCGACCTGGACCTGGCGGTTGCGGTCGTGGCTGTCGGGCTGCGCGCTGCGAAGGTGCATCCAGGCCACGGCATCGCCGCTGACGCCCGCTTCGGCGGCGGGATCACCGGCGCGGTCGTGCAGGCTGTGCCGGAACATGCCCAGCGCGGCGCTGCGGTTGGCCAGGTAGGCCGCCGGTTCCGGGCGTTCCACCTTCGGACGTGTCGGGTCAACTGGATCTACCGGATCGACGGGATCGACGGGATCGACAGGATCGACAGGATCGACAGGATCGACGGGATCGACGGGATCGACGGGGTCCACTGGATCCACTGGATCCACTGGATCGACAGGATCGACGTATTCCGAACGCAGGTACCAGTTGCCATCATCCGGGGTCGACACGCCGCCCTTGAACAGGAAGTAGTCGTAGGCACCGGCAACCGCGCGGCCCTGCAGGCCGAACTGAGCATCGGACTGGCCACCTACGGTGATCAGGCGGATGCCCTCCTGGGTCAGTGCACCGGCGCCGCCGGCATTGCGCACGCTCACGCTGGCGGTGCCGCTGCTGTTGCCGCTGATCACCAGCTGATCGCCGAGCGAGGTATCGTCCCCCAGTGCACGGTTGAAGATCCAGTGGCCACCGTTACCCACGTAGTCGCCGCTGACAGTGACGGTCTTGAAACCGCCCGCCGCCGGTGCATCGAAGGCAATGGTGCCGGCGTGTTCGAGTGCACCGACGCTGGAACTGTCACGCACGTTCCACTGGCTGCTGCCATCCAGCGCCAGCTGTGCGACCTGGTAACCGGAGTCGTTGCGCAGGGCGCCGCTGAACTGAGTACCGTTGCGCAGCACCATGTGCACCTCCGCAGTCGCGCTGTCGACGACCACGTCGCCGCTCAGGCGGCTGTTGTTCGCGGTGAAGCGGATCTCGGACGTTGCCACCGAGCTGCCATCAGTGAACACGGTATCGCTGACCCTCAGCAGTCGGCCGCCAACCAGGTCACCTGCCTGACGGGCGACAACGGCGGTATTGTTGAGTGTCAGTTCGTGGTTGCTTCCCTGCAGCCACAACGCTGGGCCGTCCAGGGTCTCGATCTGGCTGTCGTTGAACACCAGCCGATCCCAGTAGGGACCAAATACGGTGATGTAGGAACGATAGGCGCCCGAGTTCGTTCCCAGCGCCTGGATGTGCAGGGCGTCCGCAGTGAGCTTTGCAGTGTTCATCTGCACGATGCCGAACGAGGCTGCGCCATGGGTGGTGATCGAGCCGCCGTCCAGCTGTATGTCCGCGGTACTGCCGCCCAGGAACACACCACCGGACACCGCACCGTAGGTCGCAATGTCGAGATTCCTGGCACGGATCCGGGAGTAGGGCGTTGGAGGGTTGCTGCCGGAAGCGCGCAGGCCGTAGACGCCATCGCCATGGGTATCAATGCTGCCACCGGTGATCGTCGCGGTGCCACCCCATACGTCCACACCGTGGCCATACCCGTTGTCACCAAAGGTGCTGATCACAGTGTTGCTCAGGTCCGCCAGCGAGTCGGCACCGGACAGCCAGATCCCGGAACTGCCATCGCGCACGGTGAAGTGCGCGCCCTCGGCGGTCAACTTGCCCCAGCTGTTGACGTTGACGCCGTAGCCGCCGGTGCTTTCAAAGCGGGCATTGGTGATTTCCGCTGTGGCGAACGTTCGACTGGTCCGGTTTCCCATCAGTCGGATGCTGCTGCCGTTGGCGGTGGCGGTGCCCCCGGTGATGCGGAGGATCCCCCCGTTGTCAATGTCGAAGTAGCCATTGATGACATCCACGTCGCGCAGCGACAACACGCTTCCGCTGCCGCTTGCGGACAGGCGGCCGCTGGAACCGTTGGTTGCCTGCGCGAACGTCATCGCCAGTGATTCCAACGAAAGCAGTGCGCCGCCGTCGGCATAGATGGCACGGCCGGCACCGTTGCTGATCGTGGTACCCGATACATGCAGCTCGCTTCCACGTCCGCTGGAATACAGGGCATGACCATCGCTGCTTACACTGCCGCCATCGAGCCATATCTTGCCGCCGTTGGTGGCGTTGACCGTGCCGTAGCCGGAACTGTTGCGATAGGCATTGATGACCAGGTTGCTGGCGTGGATGACACTGCCGATGCCGGTTGCGTTGAGCGCATAACCGACGCCTGAACTTCCATTGCCAAGCTGTATGTGACCTCCCTGTACAAGAACACTGCCACCTGCGGAGGCCTGGATTGCGCTGCCGCCGCCGGTGACATCGACGCGCGTGTCATCGAGCGTTGCCGTGCTGCCGGCTCCGTTCACGTCCAGGGCGAAGCCGCCCACGGAGTGCAGCAGGGTATCGCCCGCATCCAGCTGCAGGGTCTGGCCATTGATGACCTTCAGCGGTCCGGTCAGATCGGCGGCGTGGGCCGGCAGCGCCGCCCACAGGGCGGTCGCCAGCAGGCTGGGAAGGAGGGGGGCAGGCGCGAGGCGCGCGCGCCCAGGCGCACGGCGGTACCGTGTGGGGGAGGCGTACATTCTGTTGGACTTCCTGTGGCAGGGCGCAGCACGGCTGCGCGAACTGGCGCGGCAGGGCCGCGTCGCTGCGGAAGCCACACGCGATGGCAGCTGCAGGCGCCATCGGACTTCCGTCCCCCAGGGCGGCGCAGCTACTGCCGGCAGGCGCACCAAGGCGGGATGCGTCCAGCCTAGAAATCGGCGCTGTCCTATGGAATCAGGCGTTTCCTAAAGCCGGTGCGGGCCCTTGTACAGGGGCTGCAGGGTTCAGCCTGGAGTGGACCTCAGGCGAACAACGAGGCCTGCAGGCAGTACTCGATCAGCGCCTGATCACTGTCCACGCCCAGCTTGCGCATCGCGCTGATCTTCTGCGTGCTGACCGTCTTGGCGCTGCGCTGCAGCTGGCGTGCAATGTCGCCCACGCTCATGCCGCCGGTGAACAGCCGGATCACTTCCAGCTCGCGCGGCGACAGCCGCGCACGCACCGCATCGGCATCGGCCGGCTCGCTCGCCGCTACCGGCAGCAGGCCCGGGGGCCGGTAGACGCGGTCGGCCAGCACCACGCGCAGGGCCTGTACCAGGCTGCCCAATCCATGGCTCTTGAGCACCACGCCGCCGGCACCAGCGGCATACATCGCCGCAACCAACGACGGGTTGGACACCATCGTCAGCACCAGCAGGCGCGTCTCCGGGAAGCTGCGGCGCAGGAACGAGATCAGCTTTATGCCGTCCCCGAAGCGGTCGCCCCCTGGCATGCTGTAGTCGGTGATCACCGCCTGTGGCCGGGTCCGGGTCATCAGCTCGATCAGCGTCGCCGGGTCGGCCGCTTCGCCCACGACCTCGAGGTCCAGCTCCCCGGCCAGTACGTCGCGGATGCCGGCAAGCACGATCGGGTGGTCGTCGGCGATGAGGATCCGTGTGGTCATGGCGGGTTCGGGTCGTCAGATGAGGAAGGAGATGCCGCGCCGAGCAGCGGATGCAGCAGCTGTTCGAGGCGTCGCTGGAAGCCGGCAAGCGGAGCCTCCTGGGTGACCAGGTCATCGCCGCCTGCGAGGCCCTGTTCGATCCGCAGGCCGCTGTCCACCAGCGCAGGTGCGCCGACGATGACCAGTGCGCCGCGGATGCGATGCAGTACCTGCACCACGCGCGCCGGATCGGCGGTGGCAATCGACTGGCGCAGGCTGTCCAGGTCAGCCTGCATGGTCTGCACGAACAATGCCTGCATTCTTGCGGGAACCTGCAGCGGCGGATCATCATCGCGCGTATCGGTGGATACAGGACTTTGCGGCGGCGCGGAAACCGCCGCATCGCCCTGGGTGATCCGGATCAGCAGGCGTTGCAGCGCTTCCAGCGTGATCGGCTTGACCAGCACGCCCTGCATGCCCGATTCCTGGCAGCGTTGGCGTTCGGCCGGATCGGCGTTGGCGGTGGCACCGTGGATCGGCACGCTGACACCGCGCGCCCGCAAGGCGCGCGCCAGGCCATAGCCATCCATCCCGGGCATGTTCAGGTCGGTCAGCACCAGCGCGAACGCGCCCTGCTGCCAGTAGCCCAGCGCTTCATTGCCATCGCTGGCGACCACGGCGCGGCAGCCGAGCTGTTCCAGCTGGTCGCGCAGGATCGCCTGGTTGATCGGGTTGTCCTCGGCCACCAGCACCTGCAGGCCGAAACGGCGCGTCGCCGGCAGGCGCCCTTCGGCGCTCGCCGCTAGCGGCTGGCCACTGGCCGCGGCCAACGCGAGCACGATCGCATCGAACCGGTGCAGGCCAACCTGCCAGAAGCCATCAATGTGCCGGGGGCGCACGCCGCCTTCGCGGCAGGCGACCACACGCGGTCCACCGGCCCACCCGGGCAGCGGGTCGTCAAGGACCAGGTCGAGCAGCACGGTGGGCGATGGCAAGTCTGCCGTGCTGTCTTCCCGGTACACGCTGGCCTGTGCACCACGCTGCTGCAGGCGTTCGCACAGCGATTGCACCAGCTCGCGCACGCTGCCCCGTACCTGGACCTGCAGGCCCGCAGGCAGCTGCGGCGCAGGGGATTGCTGCGGATCCGCCGGCGCCGGTGGCAGCGGCAGTTCGACGCTGAAGCTGCTGCCCAGGCCGCTCTCGCTGACCACACGCAGCTGGCCTTCCATCAACGCCACAAGATGCGCGCAGATGGCCAGCCCTAGGCCGGTGCCGCGCATCGCATCGGTGCCCGGGTTGGCCTGGAAGAACGGCTCGAACAGGTGCGCCTGGTGTTCGCTGGCAATGCCGATACCGGTATCGGCGACCTGCCACTGCAGCCAGCAGCGTTGCTCCTGCCAGCGTGCCGAAACGCGCACCACCACGCGCCCGCTGTCGGTGAACTTCAGTGCGTTGCTGATCAGGTTGTTGAGGACCTGGCGGATCCGCGCGGCATCACCGCACACCAAGGGTGGCACGTCGGCATCGATGCAGGCGTAGAACCGCAGCCCCTTGTTGGCGGCCGCGGCAGCATACGAGTCGAGCGCATCCTCGGTCAGTCGCACCGGATCGAACGGGCTGGGCTCCAGGCTCAGTTGCCCGGCCTCTGCCTTGCTGACGTCGAGGATGTCGCTGATCAGCTGCATCAGGGTCGAGGACGAACGCTGGATCGTCGCCAGATAGTCCTGCTGCCGCGCATCCAGTGGTGTGAGTCCGAGCAGTTCGAGGGTGCCGAGCACGCCGTACAGCGGCGTGCGGATTTCATGGCTCATCGTGGCCAGGAACTGGCTCTTGGCCCGGTTGGCCTGGTCGGCGGCACGGCGCGCCTGCTGCAGCACCTGTTCGGCTTCATGCTGGCTGCTGAGATCGATGAACAGACACAGCACCGCCGGCTCGCCGCGATAGCGCGCCGGCGTCGCGGTCACCAGCAGGTGGCGGCCTTCGGGCGTGGTGTAGGCCAGCCCATCGCCGAGCGTGGTGCCTCCAGCGGCCAGCACGCTGCGCCGCCAAGGGCCATGCCAGCCTCCGCTGTGGTGGTCTTCGCCCAGCCAGCGGCGGGCGAGGGTGTTGTCCAGCAGCACATTGCCATCGGTACGGCGCAGCAGGCACAGCCCGATCGGCGCGTTGTCCAGGATGGTGCGGCTGAAGGCCTCGCTTTCCAGCAGGCGCGCGTGGTTGCTGCGCAGTGGTTCGATGACCGAACGCCGATACGCGCGCAGCAGCAGCGTGCCACCCAATGCCAGCAGCAGCGCCACCACGGTCGCGCCGAGCAAGGGCCCCTGTGGGTGCTGGAACACCTGCCGCCAGCTGACGTGGTACACCGCCAGCCAGCCGCGCTCGCTGCGCATGCGGAACTGCAGGCCTGCAAGGCCGGCCTTCCAGGAGGTGCCAGCGTCACTGGCGTCTGCTGCATCGCCCAGCAGGCGCTGGCCATCGGTATCGAACAGCGACAGCCGCTGGAACACCGGAACACCCAGCACCTGCCGGTAGTCATCGACACGTCCCGGATCGAGCAGGCAGGCCAGCGCGGCCTGTGAATCCTTGTCGTCCTCGCCCCACAGGCGTGCATCCTGCGGCGCATGCGCGATGGCCAGCAAACGGGTCTGCCGGTCGCGCCACGGTACGCTCACCCAGACGATGCCACCGCGCTGCAGCGCCGGACGCGTGCCCATGACCCGGTGGATGTCGGCGATCGCCGGGCGCAGGTGATGCGGGCTGTTCTGGCTCGCATCGGTAACGCCGATCTGCACCGGTGCCAGCAGCCCGCGCGTGCCCTGGCCATCGACCAGCAGGCATTGCGGTGGTGGGTAGTGCGAGGCCGACCAGAACGTGCCGTAGAAGCGCAGGAAACGATCGCCCAGCTCGTTCGGTAGCGAAAGACTGGCTCCCTCGCTCCCGATCGCCGCGAAGTTGGCGAACAACGGGCCGCGTTGCAGTTCCACGCTGGCATCGGCAACCGGCTGTCCTCGAGCGCCGACATCGTGCAGCCGCCACTGGCGCAGGAAGCGCTCCTGCTCGCGAAGCGTGCCGTCCAGGCGGCGGAAGTGGTACTCGATCTTGCTGCGCTCTTCGTTCAAAAGCTGCGAGCCGGCAGCAGCAGTCCGGCCTGCAGGGTCGCCAGCACCACCACGCCGATCAGCAGGGCGTGGACGCGCAGTGAGCGGCGAGCGAGTCGGCGAACAGGGGCGGCCTCGGCCGGCATGGCGGGTCTCAGGGTGGGGGCGGACAGAGGCACCGGTGGCGGCAGCGCAAAGTCCGCCGCCACTGCACAGACAGGATCGTCAATGCGACTTGATGATGTTGTGAAGTCGCTGTGGAATCCGTGTCAGCTCAGGGCGGCTCGCGATCTTTCGTCCAGTTGCGGTGCTTCTTCGTCCAGCAGGCGGGTGAACTCGTCTGAGGGCAGCGCCTGCGAGATCAGGAAACCCTGCACCTGGCTGCAGCCGAGCTGGCGCAGCGCGGCCAGGTCGGCATCGCTTTCCACGCCCTCGGCCACGATGGTCAGCCCGAGCTGGTTGGCCAGCGCGATCACCGTCGACAAGGTCAGGTGCAGGGCCGGGTCACGGGCGCAGCCGCTGACCAGCGCGCGGTCGATCTTGACCTCGGTGAAGGGGGTATTGACCAGATTGTGGACCGAGCTCAGACCCTGCCCGAAATCATCCTGGGCCAGGCCGAAGCCCTTCATGCGCAGCCGGCAGGCACCGGCATAGAAGTCGCTGACGTGCCGCGTGGTGCTGTTTTCCATCAGCTCAAAGCACAATTCACCAGGCGTACCGCCGTTGGCCAGGGTCAGTGCCAGCAGTTCGTCGGGCAGGTCCGACTGCTCCAGCAGGTGAGGGGGCAGGTTGATCGATACCGGTACCCGGAACCCTTGTTTGCGCCAGCGTGCCTGTGCGCTGATGCTGGCCTTGAGCATCATCCGCAGCAGATCGCCCTCCAGCCCGTATCGGCAGATCGCCGGGAGGAAGCTGCCAGCGGCCAGCGCGCCCAGCTGCGGATGGCGCCAGCGCACCAGTGCCTCGGCCGCCACGACCCGCCCTGACTGCAGTGACTTTTTCGGTTGGAACCAGGCCGTCAGGCTGCCATCGGCCATGGCCTGGCGCAGCTGCGAAACATCCGGTTCGGGTGCAGCCGCCGCGCGCGTGGGGGCCTTGCCAGTGGCCTGACGCGCCTGCGCCAGCGCCTCGAACAGGGCATCCACGTCGGCGGCCGCCACCGGCTTGGGCAGCAGGCCGATCACCTCCAGCCCCAGCGATTCGGCCATCAGCCGTGCCGAGGTCATCATCCGCCGCGGGGCCGCGCTGACCACGGCAAGGCGGGGTGGGCGTGGCTGCGCCGCCAGCGCCTGGATGAACTGGATGCCGTCCTGCCCGGGCATCAGCAGGTCACTGACCACCAGGTCGTAGGGCTGGCAGGCACACAGTGCGATGGCGGCATCCACGTCTTCGCAGGCATCGACCTGGACGCCGGCACGGCTGCCGAAAAGATTGGCCAGGAAACCACGCTGGAAGGGCTGGTCTTCCAGGATCAGGACACGCTGGGTCATGCGGGATCTCCTTGGCGCAGGGCGGTGAGTGCCTTGCGCAGGCGGGCGATGTCGATGGGTTTGCTGAGGTAGCCCTGCATGCCACTGGCCAGGCAGCGCTCGCGCTCTTCGGCGGTGGCATTGGCGGTGGCGCCGATCACCGGTACCAGGTTGCCGTCATCGCGCAGCTCGCGGGCCAGCGCGTGGCCGTCCATGCGCGGCATGTTGATGTCGGTCACCACCAGATCGAAGCACTGCTCGCGGCACCGTTGCAGCGCTTCAATGCCATCCTGTGCCAGCTCCACGTCGCAGCCGAGGATGCGCAGCTGCTCAGCCAGGATCACCCGGTTGATCGGGTTGTCCTCGACCGCCAGCACGCGCAGCCCCAGCGGCACGGGCGGTGCCAAGCGCGTGGTCTCCGGCTGCGCCGCACGTTGCTGCTGCACGTTGGCCAGCGCATTGCCGATCGCGGTCATGCCATGCAGGGTCACGACCAGGCTGCCATCGGCGGCAGTGATCGGCTGGTCACCGCCCTCGATCGATGCCACCACGCGCGGGCCCGACCATGCCAGCGGAGTGGCTGCTTCACCATCCATCAGGATCGCGCCGTCATGGTCCAGCAGCGTCGGGTCGCCAAGCAGGGGCTGCGCGTTGGCACCCCAGCGACACAGCCAGCCACAGGCACTGTCGACCAGCTCGCGGTCGCGGCCGCGCACCAGGATCGGTGGTTCCGGCAGCAATGTGGGCCCATCCTCGGCAGCGGCCAGCACCGGCAATGGCAGGCGGACGCTGAAGCTGCTGCCCAGGCCCGGCTCGCTCACCACCTGCAGCTCGCCGCTCATCAAGCGCACCAGACGGTCGCTGATGGACAGGCCCAGGCCGGTACCCTGCGCGCTGGCCGCGCCGCGGACCTGGCGGAACGGTTCGAACAGACGCGCCTGTTCCTCCGCAGCAATACCCACGCCGGTATCGGTCACCTGCCAGGCCAGCACGCTCGATTCACCTTCGCGCTGTACCTGGCGCACGCGCAACACCACCCGGCCATGCTCGGTGAACTTGATCGCGTTGCTGAGCAGGTTGCCCAGCACCTGGCGGATGCGGTCGGCATCACCGAGCACCCGCGTCGGCAGGCGCGGATCGGTGCAGACCAGGATCTGCAGGCCCTTGCAGGTGGCCGACGCGGCGAAGCTGCGCAGCACACTCTCGGTCAGCTCGCGCGGCGAGAACGCCGCCGGCTCCAGGCTGAGCTGCCCTGACTCGATCTTGGACACATCCAGCACATCACTGATCAACTGCAGCAGGACCGACGAGGAACTCTCGATGGTGCGCAGGTATTGCGACTGCCGGGCGTCCAGCGAGGTGTGCCCCAGCAGCTCCAGCGTGCCCAGCACGCCGTACAGCGGAGTGCGGATTTCATGGCTCATGGTGGCCAGGAACGCGCTCTTGGCCTGGTTGGCCGCATCGGCCGCCTGGCGTGCCGACGACAGTGCGGCCTGTGCCTGGCGGTGTCGGGAAATATCATGGAAGACGCATAGCAGCACATCATCGCCCTGGTAGCGGCAGGCCGCGTGCAGCACCTGCAGCTGGCGCCCGTCGCGGGCGGTGAATTCCAGTCCGCGCCCGCGCTCGCCGGCATGTCCGCGCCATGGCGCCTGCCAGTCGCTGTGTTCGCCTTCCTCGCCGAGCCAGTCGCGCAGCAGCTGGTTGGACAGCAGCAGCGCGCGGTCGTTGCGGCGCAGGACGCAGATGCCGACCGGCGCCATGTCGATCACCGTCGAACTGAAGTCCAGGTTCTCCAGCAGGCGGCGGTGCTGCTGCAGGGCCGGCTGGATCAGCTGCAGGTCCACGCGATGCCGTAGCAGGCGCAGCGCAACACCGGCCAGCAGCAGCAACAGCACGCAGACCAGCAGGGGCACGGCCAGGTCGCCCAGCAGCAGCTGCGGCGGCAGGTGGTAGACCAACCGCCAGCCGTCATTGCCGACACTTTTCACCAGCGCTACGCCGCGCGGCAGGCCGCCGCTCCATAACGTACCGAAGCTGTCGTCCTGGCGTTCCCGCAGGATTGTCCAGCCCGCGCGATCCAGCCGCGGCGCCTGGCTGGACAATGCAGGCTGCCCAGAACGGTCGAGCAACGCATAACCGCCGATGCCCTGGCCATCGATCATGCCCGCCGCTGCATCTGTATCAAGCAGCAGTACCAGCCACTGCGCCGGATGGGGACCGGACTGCACCGGCTGCGCCAGTGCGACGCCACGGTCACCCGGGCGCAGCCAGTACACCCGGTCAGCGCCCTCGAGGCTGCCGTTGCGCGTCTGCAGTGCACGTAGCGATGGCAGGCGTGCCACGTCCAAGTCGACCGCGCCTCCGGCCAGCCAGTGCGCACCCCGCGCATCGACCAGCAGCAGGTGCGTCTGCAGCGCCTGCAGCGTGTGCTCGGCACGTGCCGACAAGAGCAGTCGCTGGCCCGGCTGGCCGCCGGGGCCATCCAGCGCCACCTGGCGCATGCCTTTGCTGTCCGTGGCAGGCGCATCCGGATTGCCGGCCAGCACGGAATCGCCCAGGTAGCGCAGCAGGGCTTCGCGCTGGTCGAAATAGATCTGGGCCCTGTAGGCCGCTGCATTCATCTCGCGGCGATGGGTCGAGATGTCCTCGGTGAATGCCGTGAGCAGGTAGAACCCGGCCGCGGCGGCCAGGCAGATGAAGACACAGACGGTCAGGCAGCGCAACAGCACCGACGCGGTGGTCGATGGCACGGTCTTCTGCAGCGAAGGGCGGGGGAAGCGGAACATGCAACGATGCTAGGAAGCGGCGCGGACGGCGCGGAATCAGCTGTTTCCTAAAATCCCCGGCTGGCCGACCGGCCCGGAGCCTGCCCGCGGGCACCGTTCAGGTGGCAAAAAAAGGAACCCCCGCCGAAGCGGGGGTTTCCTGTACCGACATTGGCCGGGCACTTACAGCGCGCTGCCACCGAACTTGTGGGTGTACTGCAGGTTGATGGTGCGGCCGACGCTGTCGAACCAGGACACGTCGTAGTACGGATACGCGGTGTAGGTGGCATCCTTCGGCGGCATCTTGTTGAACACGTTGACCACCGACAGCGACAGGCGCGAATGGTCGTCGAAGCGATACTGCACCGAGGCGTTGTAGCGGTAGGTCGCCTTCACGTAGGGGCTGTCACCGCTTTCCCAGTCGAACGACTGGTCGTAGTTGTCCGAGGTCGGCAGCTTGCCCAGGCGCGAACCGTAGACCGTGGCCGACCACGCGTCCTTCTCCCAGGTCACGCTCAGGCTGGTCTTGGTGCGCGGGATGTCGAATCCGCTGTTGACCGCGAACTGGTCCAGGGTCGGATCGCCGGGGTAGCGCTGGAAATCGTGCTTCTTCACCCAGGTGTGGGTGCCATTGAGGATGAAGTCGCCGATACCGGTCTGCAGGCGGTAGCGCAGGCCGACGTCGATGCCGGAGGTCGACTCGCGGGCGACGTTGATCGGCGCCACGCGCACGCCGTACAGGCGGCCGTCGCTGGTACGGGTGATGCGGTCGAGCGCGTCCACGCAGGTCGGCGAATTGATGTCGGCACTGCCGAGCCGGCAGTTCGCTTCGTTGGCCAGGAGGGTGCGCACATCCATGTCCTGCACCTGCTTGCGCATGTCGATGTCGAACCAGTCCACCGACAGGTCCAGGCCGATCGCCGGCGACCAGACGAAGCCTGCGCTCCACGAGGTGCTGGTTTCCGGGTCGAGCTGGCGGTTGCCGGTGCGGCTGCGGATCAGGTTGCGCTCGTAGTCGGAACAGTCGCTGGCGCCATCGGCGCGGCAGCTGTACAGGTCTTCGGCGGTGGTCTCGTCGTTGCCCGGTCCGGCGAACACGTAGTGCAGGTCCGGCGCGCGGAACGCGGTGCCATACGAACCGCGTACCAGCAGCGTGTCGATCGGGCGCCATTCCAGACCGCCGCTCCAGGTCGCCTTGCCGATGGTGTGGCCGGAATAGCGGTACTGGTCGTAGCGGCCGGCCACGCTCAGGTTGACCGTCTCGTGCAGCGGCATGCGCAGCTCGGCGGCGGTCGCCCAGCGGTTGCGCGAGCCCTGGCCGTCCGAATCCTTCCAGCTGTAGTAGTAGTACTGGGTGGCCAGCGGATCGGGATTCAGCGCATAGGCCTGCTGGCCCACTTCCACGGTCGCGGCGAACCCGGCATCACCGCCCGGCAGGCCGAACAGCGCGGAATTGGTCAGCGTGAATGCAGCCGTCTCGGTGCGCGACTTCGGCGAATAGGTGGTGCGTGCGGCAATCGAATCGTACTCGGCGCGGGTCAGCGGCCGGTACAGCCGCGACGGGGCCGCGTTGTAGATCGGGAAACCGTCGTCGTCCACGCCCAGCTGCGGGCCCAGGAACAGGTCATTCGCCTTGGAGGCGATGATCTGCGCCCAGCTGATCCGCGACTGGTACTGCGAATGGCTCAGCGCCGCTTCGTAGTCCCAGTTGCCGGCCAGATTGCCCTTGAAGCCGGTGGTCACGCTGAAGGTCTTCTGCGTGCTGCGCACCATCGCATTGCGCAGGCCCCCCATTTCCTCGGGTGAGAACTGGCGCTGCCAGAACTCGATCTCGCCGGTGGCCTGGTTGTTGAAGTAGCCCGACTCATCGCCATTGGCGTCCATGCGGCCCCACTTGGTGACGTCGCGCATCAGCGACATCGTGTGGTAGCCCAGCTGCACATCGGCGAACCATTGCTGGCCGTTGTCGAAGTCGTAGCTCAGCGAGGCGTAGCCATTGGCGCCGCGGCGCTTGCTGAGGATGGTGCCGTAGCCGATCGAGCTGTCGCTGCCGCAGTAGTAACCGTAGCGCGGGCGGTAGGCGCGGTAGGTGCTGCCCTGGTTCTGCCCGGCCAGCGCTTCGCAGGTGGCCGCGCCCGGATCCAGGTAGTCGTCGTTGTAGTCCGTACGCAGGTAAGCGCGGCGGGCGATGCGCGAGCCCTCGGTGGGGCCGTCCTGGGTCGAATCCTGGATGTCGCGCTCATAGGCCCACAGCGGGGTCTGCGACTGCAGCTCGACGCTGTACACGGCGTTGAAGTTGCCGCGGCTGAAGCCGCTGGCCAGGCTCATGTCGAACGACTCGCCACCGCCTTCGCTGGTGGTGCCCATGCGCATGTCGATCGTGGTGCCGTCGGCCTTCTTCTTCAGGATGAAGTTGACCACGCCGGCGATCGCGTCCGAGCCGTAGATGGCCGAGGCGCTGCCGGTCAGCACTTCGATGCGCTCGATCATCCCCAGCGGGATGTTGGAGACATCGGTGAAGTTGCTGCGGCCCTTGAACGGCATCGGGAAGTCGGCGATGCGGCGGCCATTGACCAGCACCAGCGTGTGGTTCGGGCCCAGGCCGCGCAGGTCCACCTGCTGGGCGCCCGGCGAGAAGTCGGCGCCGCTGGAAGACTGCTGGCTCTGGGTCTCACCGCCGTTCTGGGTCATTGCACGCAGCACGTCCGGCACGCTGGTGAAGCCGCTGGAGCGGATCTGTTCGGCGTCGATCACCGTGATCGGGGCGGGGCCTTCCACCTGGGCGCGCGGAATGCGCGAACCGGTGACCTGCACCGCATCCAGTTGTTGAACCGGGGAGGAAGCCGGTGCCTGGGCCGCCGCGGAAGCAGCCACGCCCATCAACGCCAGCTGGATCGACCACGCCATCGCCTTTCTACGCATGAGGAATTCTCGGAAATGAAGCCGGCCCGCAGAGGAGGGGCCCTGTCCCCCATTCAGATTTCCGGAACGGGCGCGCGCATTTAACGCCTTTTTCATGTCCTTGACTACTGGGTCCCTATCTGGCAAAGAGTGGAAACGCTTGCAAGTCGATTTTGTTCAGGGAGATCAAGATGCGACGCCTCCATCGGACCCTGCGTGCCCCCTTCGCCTGGCTGGCGCTGCTGGTCTTGGCCGTGCCGTTGGTCGCCCTTGCGCAGGACCTGCAGGGCCCGGGCTTCGCCTACTACGAAGCCGGCGATCTCGACGCGCCCCGGCCCGGTCCGCGCGCACCGGCCATGATGCTGATGGGCGGTGGCGAATGGGTGCCGGAGGCCTTCCACTGGTGGCTGAAGCAGGCTGGCAATGGCCGTGTGCTGATCCTGCGCGCTTCTGGCAGTGATGAGCTGCAGGACCGCCTGTACCGCGAGATCGGCGGTACCACCGCAGTGCAGACGCTGGTGTTCGACAGCCGCCGCGGCGCCGACGATCCGGCCGTGCTGCGCGTGGTTGCCGCAGCTGATGCCATCTTCATTGCCGGTGGTGACCAGTCGCGCTACATCCGCTTCTGGAAGGGCACTGCGCTCAACCGCGCGCTGAACGCCCACGTGCGCGCTGGCAAGCCGATTGCCGGTACCAGTGCGGGGCTCGCCATCCTCGGTGGCTATGCCTACGGCGCGATGGACGGCGGCAGCATCACCTCTGCCGGCGCCCTGGCGGACCCGATGGGCAGCGCGGTGACCATGGACAGCGGCTTCCTGCAGATGCCCTACCTGCAGCGCGTGGTCACCGACACCCACTTCGACAAGCGCGACCGGCTCGGTCGCCTGATCGTGTTCGTGGCGCGTGCCGCACAGGACAGTGGCGACCCCGACATCGTCGGCATCGGCGTCGACGAGGACACCGCCCTGTGCGTGGAGCCTGATGGCCAGGCGCAGGTCTACAGTGCTGACGGCGAGGGCAAGGTCTGGGTGGTCAACCCTGGCCGCGATGCCGACCGCCTGGTCGAGGGCGAGCCGCTGCGCTTCCGCGCGGTGCCGGTAACGGTGGTCGCCAGCGGCAGCCGCATGCGCCTGGATGACGTCCAGGCCGAGGCCGACTATCAGGCCGTGGCCGACGTCAGCGACGGTGAGCTTGAGTTCACGCTTCGGTAGTGCCGGCCGCTCGCCGGCAACCCACCTTCCCTGATACGCCCCCCGCCGGCCAGCGGCCGGCACTACCCTGCAATCCATTCCCCGCTACTGCTGGAGACGTATCCGATGAAACTGCGCCTGGCGCTGTCTGCGCTGCTGTCCCTGCCCATGCTTGCCCAGGCCGCACCGGCCGCTTCACCGCTGCTGGTCATCCACGGCGGCGCCGGCGTCGAGCGCAAGGACCTGTCGCCGGCCGAGGAAAAGGCCGCACGTGACGCGCTGCGGGCGGCACTGCTGAAGGGCCATGCGGAACTGGCGGCGGGGCGCCCCGCGCTGGCCGCAGTCACCGCCGCGATCACCGTGCTGGAGGACGATCCCACCTTCAACGCCGGCAAGGGCGCGGTGTTCACCCACGACGGCCACAACGAGCTGGATGCGGCGGTCATGGATGGCGCGAACCAGGCGGCGGGCGCGGTGGCGGGCGTGCAGCGGGTGCGCAACCCGATCCTGCTGGCGCAGACCGTGATGCAGAAATCCCGCCACGTGATGATGGTCGGGCAGGGCGCCGAAGCCTTCGCGGCCGAGCAGGGCATTCCTCTGGTCGATCCCTCCTACTTCCGTACAGAGAAGCGCTGGCAGCAGCTGCAGCGCGCGCTGAAGGAAGAGGCCAGCGGCCAGGCGCATGCTGACCTGGAGACTGCAAAGCACTTCGGTACCGTTGGTGCGGTCGCATTGGACGCGCAGGGGCATCTGGCCGCCGGCACCTCCACCGGGGGCATGACCAACAAGCGTTACGGCCGGGTCGGTGACTCGCCGATCATCGGTGCCGGCACCTGGGCCGACGCACGCTGCGCGGTGTCCGGCACCGGGTGGGGCGAGTACTACATCCGCACTGCGGCCGCGCACGAGATCTGCGCGCGCATGCGCTACCAGGGGCAGAGCCCGGAGCAGGCCGGCAAGGGCGTGATCAACGAGACGATTCCGCAGATGGGCGGCGACGGCGGTGCGATCGTGCTCGGCGCAGACGGAAAAATGGCCACGCCGTTCAACACCCAGGGCATGTATCGGGGCTGGATCGGCGGCGACGGCGTCCCTCATGTCGCAATTTTCGCCAACGAGACCCTGCCGGTTCCCGGGCAATAACCTTGCGTATCAATGGGTTTGCGACAGCGTGTGAAAAAAATGGAAAAAAGCGTTGACAGCCCCCCGTCCCATCAGCAGAATAAGCGGCTCACCACCACACACCGCAACGCTTCGGCGGCAACGGAATGGGGTGGTAAGGAGGGATACCCAAGCGGCCAACGGGGGCAGACTGTAAATCTGCTGGCTTACGCCTTCGGTGGTTCGAATCCACCTCCCTCCACCAGTTTCACGTTGTGACATTCCCGGCGCGGGAGTAGTTCAATGGTAGAACCTCAGCCTTCCAAGCTGATGGTGCGGGTTCGATTCCCGTCTCCCGCTCCATTGAATGAACTTTGAATATTATCGAGTTCATGTCATAATGCAAAACTCGGCTCACGTAGCTCAGTCGGTAGAGCACTTCCTTGGTAAGGAAGAGGTCGAAGGTTCGATTCCTTTCGTGAGCACCATCTTAAGCATCACCTCTCAGACGAATTCGAGATAAGCAGCCATGGCCAAGGGTAAGTTCGAGCGCACCAAGCCGCACGTCAACGTCGGCACCATCGGTCACGTCGATCACGGCAAGACCACGCTGACCGCCGCACTGACCAAGATCGGTGCCGAGCGCTTCGGTGGCGAGTTCAAGGATTACTCCTCG
>NZ_JCAFUM010000012.1:0-189306 GCF_059371335.1 Stenotrophomonas sp. YJH_SMC_6
ACTATGGACGGTCAAACGGGCATTTTTATGGTGGTTCATCCGGGCTCTTTGGGGTCTGGAGAGGTGTGGTAACCACCATTTTCCAAAGATGTCCCGGATGAACAACGTACAGAGAGATCACAACTAACAGTCGACTCTACCAACGTGGAGCACCCGACCAACCTGGAGCACGCAACCAACCTGGCGCGCGACCACCTGGACCGCGCTCCGCCTCAGCGCCCGCGAACCTCGAACGGCTGCTCCTGCCATTCCTCCACGCTGCCATCGCGACCGTGCAGGCGCAGGCCCAGCCAATGTCGTCCCGGCGCCAGCGTGCTCGTGTCCAATGAAGCATCGAAGCCCACCGCCGGATGCTGCGGATCGGTGCTGTCCGGCCAGGTCTGGCGCACGTCGAATGCGCGGCCATAGCGCGCATCCCCCATCGAGCGGCCATCGACCAGCACCTCAACCCGTGCCAGGCCGACACCATCCTTGAACGCCCATCCCTTGATCGCCAGCGTGCCAGACACCTTTTCGCCGTTGGAAGGCGTATCCAGCCAAGCCATTGCCGGAGTCACGCACGCCCCCGCCGCGCGCTGCGCCGGCAGCCGGAACAGCAGGAAACGCTGGAAACCATGGTCACTGCTGACCACCCGCGGCGCCGGCAGCGGCCCCACCTGTCCGCAGATGGCGTGATAGCGCGCCAGCAGATCGCGATAACGCTGGTCGCTGGGTGAAAGCACCAGCAGCATCGGCGTCGAGCGCTTGCCCTCATGCAGCAGTTCCCACTGCGCCAGCTGCGCGGTGCGCCCATGCTTGTCGTTGAGCGGATGCGGCAGCACTTCGATATCGCCATTGCCGAGCTGGAAGCCCAGCTCGGCCCCCACCTTGAAGTTCCCCGCCAGCACCCGCGTGCCCGCCGGCATCTGCTGCAACTCTTCGCGCACCGCCATCGCCAACGGCTGCCAGCCAGCGAAATTGCGCGGGTAGTACTTGCTGCCTGCCAGCTGCTCGCGCAACGCAGGCGTGGAGGCCATCAGGTAATAGCCGAACGCCAGCACCATGCCTGCGCCCGCCAGCCACCAGCCGGTGCGCCGCAGCCAGCGTGGCCAGCCGTTGAGCACCACCGGCACCGCCACCAGCAGGGCCAGGTAGCCCGGCAGCGGCCAATGGAAACTGATCCGCTCGACGTCGGTGAAGAAGCCCAGCAGGAAGATGCCCAGCGTGGATACGCCCCCGACCAGGCCGAAGTAGCGCCACTGCACGCGCGTGCCGCCGCCCCTGCGGGTACCGGCCAGCGCCACCTTCCACATCGCCATGCACAGGATCGGGGTGACCAGCATGGGCTGGATCACCAGGAACCACAGCCCGTTCCATTCGAACGTCCAGGGATGGCGCTCGACCACCTGGAACTTCAGGCCGGCGTCGTGGTTGTCCGCGTTCCATGCCAGCAACGGCAGCCACGCCAGCACGCCCACCGCCAGCGCGACCCATACGCGCGGATCGGCCAGCATGCGCCGCCCCTGCGGCAGCGCCAGCAACGCGATGAAGCCAACGCCGATGACACCGATGAAACGGTAGTGACTGAGCGCACCGATCGACAGGCCCAGCGCAAGCTTCATCGCCGACGATGCATCAACGTTGTGCAGCAGCCGCGCACCGGCGTGCAGGCAGATCACCGCGGCCAGTGCCATGGGCACATCCGGCACCGCCAGCAGGCCCAGCGTCGCCGACAACGGCATCAACAGCGTGAGGCTGCCCGCTTGCCAACCGGCCACATTGCCGAACCAGCGCGTGGCCGTGCGCACCACCAGCAACGGCAGCAGCGCGCCGATGGCCAGGAACGGCAGGCGCAACGCGAGCACATGGTGGCCACCGATCTCCACACCCAGGCGCGCCAACCATGCGGTCAGTCCGGGAAGGTCCGAATACGCAGCGGCCAGATGCTGGCCTTCCTGCCAATAGAACGCCTCGTCAACAAACAGTGGCAGCCGCGCAGCCACTACCAGCTTGGCCGCTGTGACCAGCGTCCATAACCAGAGAAATATTGTCCGCGCGCGCTGTTCGCCCTGCATTGCTCTATGGATAATCGAATGGATTCCAGACCTGAGACGATCATGCCAGCCTCGTCCCCCAATCCCAGCATGCTAACCGATCAACTGCGCCAGGCCCTGCGGGAGGCACAGGATCAGGTAAACGCACTGGTGCTGGGCAAGGTGCCGGAAGTCAGGCTGGCTTTCGTCGCCCTGCTTTCCGGTGGCCATCTGCTGATCGAGGATCTGCCCGGCCTGGGCAAGACCACGCTGGCGCATGCGTTGGCCAGCAGCCTGGGCCTCAGTTTCCAGCGCGTGCAGTTCACCTCCGACCTGCTGCCCGCCGATGTACTGGGCGTTTCGGTATACGAGGCCGGCAGCCGCCAGTTCCAGTTCCATCCGGGGCCGGTGTTCACCCACGTGCTGCTGGCCGATGAGATCAACCGTGCGCCGCCGCGCACGCAGAGCGCGCTGCTGGAGGCGATGGCCGAACAGCAGGTCACCCTGGATGGGCAGACCCATCCCCTGCCCGATCCGTTCTTCGTGATCGCCACGCAGAACCCGGTGGACCTGTCCGGTACCTTCCCGCTGCCGGATTCGCAGCTGGATCGTTTCCTGCTGCGCCTGGCGATGGGCTACCCCAGTGCGCAGGCCGAACGCGAACTGCTGCGTGGTACAGACCGCCGCGACCTGATCGCACGTGCCGTACCGAAGCTGGATGACACCCAGGTGCGCGCGCTGCGTGAAGCCGTCAGCCAGGTCCATGCCAGCGATGCACTGGTCGACTACGTGCAGGCCCTGCTGACTCGCAGCCGCCAGCACGCCGGCGTGCGCGTGGGCCTGTCACCGCGTGCCGGCCTTGCGCTGCTGCGCGCGGCCAGGGCGCATGCACTTCTGCTGGGCCGCGGCCACGTGGTGCCCGAGGACGTGCAGACCCTGTTCGTGGCGGTGGCCGGTCATCGCCTCGTGGCCGAAGCCGAGTCCAGCTCGGGGCCGGCACTGGCACGGGCCATCCTGCAGACCGTTGCGGTGGATTGAGGGTGGCCACGCGCTGGGCACGACTGCAACTGCTGGCACGCCCGCGCAGGCCTGAAGCACTGCCGCAGCGCCTGGACCGCCATCGCATCTACGTGCTGCCCACCCGTTTCGGCCTGTTCGTCGCCGCGCTGCTGGCGGCGATGCTGCTGGGCGCACTGAACTACAACAACAACCCGGCGTTGCTGCTGGCCCTGCTGCTGGCGGCAGCGGCGATCGCCAGCGCCATCGCCGCGCACCTGCAGCTGTCGGGCGTACAGATCGACGCGATCTCCGCCGAGCCGGTTCCTGCCGGGCAACCACTGCGCCTGCGCGTGGACCTGTCACTGCGTGATCCGCGCGCACGCCACGGCCTGCACCTGCAGCTGGGTGACAGCGAAGCCTGGACCTCGCTGCCTGCACACGGCCGCGGTGAAGTGGAGCTGCAGGTTCCCAGCGAACGCCGCGGCTGGCTGGAGCTCCCGCGCATCCGCCTCTCCACCACCCAGCCACTGGGCCTGGTGCGGGCATGGTCGTGGGTGTGGCCGGAACAACCGCTGCTGGTCTATCCGCAACCCGAGGCGCTGGCCCCTGCACTGCCGGAAAGCGGCAACGATCCGCTGCACACGCGCGCCCATGCCAGCGGCGAGGAACTGCATCAGCTACGGCCCTATCGTGCGGGCGATGCGCCACGCAGCATTTCCTGGAAGCACTCGGCACGCCGCGACAGCCTGCTGGTGCGCGAGTACGAAAGGCCGGTTGGCATCGAAGTCATCCTCGATTGGCGCACGCTGTCCCCGCTGGGCCATGAAGCACGCATCGCGCGTTTGGCGCGATGGGTCGACATGGCCGAGCGCGAAGGCCGCCGCTACACCCTGCTGCTGCCTGCACACCCGCCGTTCGGGCCAGGCCAGGGCGCCAGCCACCACCACCTGTGCCTGCGTGCACTGGCATTGATGCCGCATGACTGAGACCACGCCCGCGCTCGACCGCAATGCCCGCAACTGGACCCTGGCCAGCGCGGCGTTGGCGCTGTTGCCGTTGCTGCTGCAGTTGCCGCCCCTGCTGGCGGGCGTGATCGCGGCCGCAGCGCTCGTGACTGCGGCTCTGTCGTGGCGGAAGGTGCTGCCCATGCCGGTGCGCCTGCTGCTGGTGCTGGCCATGCTCGGTGCCATCGCCTGGCAGATGGGGATGGTCCGACCTGGGCGCGATACCGGTTGCGCCCTGCTGGCAGCGATGCTGGCGATCAAGTCCAGCGAACTGCGCAGCCGGCGCGATGCCCGCAGCCTGCTCGGGTTCGCGCTGTTTTCCCCGTTTGCGGCGTTCCTGCTCGACCAAGGACCACTGACCACGGTGTTGGCCGCACTGGCGGGGATCAGCGCGCTGCTCGCCCTGCAACGGCTGGCCGGGGATGAAGGCCACGCCGCGCCGCTGCCCTTGCGAGGGCAGCTGCGCGGCGTTGGCCGCCTGCTGGCGATCGGCCTGCCGCTGGCATTGGCCTGCTTCTGGCTGTTCCCGCGCCTGGCCACGCCACTGTGGGGTGTTCCCGAGCGCGCCGTGGGTACGCCGGGGTTGTCCGACAGCATGGAGCCCGGCCAGTGGCTGGACCTGATGGCCGACGATGCCCCGGCGCTGCGCGTGCAGTTCTTCGGCGCGGTACCCGAGCCGATGCAACGCTACTGGCGAGGACCGGTACTGACCGCCTTCGATGGCCGGCGCTGGACACGTGACCGCGCCAGCGAGCGACGGCCGGCGGCCGTGGTCGAGGCCGGCACGCAGGGCTGGGACTACCAGATCGACTACGAACCCACCGACCGGCGCCAGCTGGTGGCACTGGACCTGCCCAGCCGCGCGCCTGCAGGCAGCACGCTGGATGCGGACATGAGCCTGAGCAGCGAGCGGTCACTGGCGTCGCTGAGCCGCTGGCGGTTGCATTCGGCGCCACCACAACGCTTCGACAGCACGCTGTCACCCTATCTGCGACGGGCCGCGCTGCAGTTGCCCAGTGGCTTCAACCCGCGCACCGCCACGTTGGCGCAGCAATGGCGGCAGCAGGCTGGCAGCGATGACGAGGCCATCGTGCGCCGCGCGCTGCAGTGGATCACCACCGACTTCTCGTACACGCTGGACACCCCTGCGGCAGGGCGCGACCCGATCGACGAGTTCCTGTTCGGCTACAAGGCCGGCTTCTGTGAACACTTCAGCTCGGCCTTCGTGGTGTTGATGCGCAACGCCGGCGTCCCGGCACGGGTGGTGACCGGCTTTGCCGGCGGCACCTACAACCGCCTTGGCGACTACTGGGTCGTGCGGCGGATGGACGCCCATGCCTGGGCCGAGGTATGGCTGCCGCAGCGCGGCTGGGTAAGGGTCGACGCGACCGCAGCCGTGGCACCGGAACGCATTCTGGACACACTGGACGACCGCCTGCAGGCCGGTACGAACACGCCACTGCAGCAACGCTGGCAGCAGCTGGGGCAGATGGGCGACTGGCTGCGCCGCGGCTGGAACGACCTGGTGCTCTCGTTCGATGCACGCCGCCAGCAGCAACTGCTCACGCCGTTCGGGCTGGATGATCTGGGCCCCACGCAACTTGTCGCTGGCTTCGTGGTGGCAACGATGCTGGCCTTGGCGTGGATGGCCTGGCTGCTGGCCCGTGGCGAGCGCGAACGCGACCCGCTGCTGCGCGCCTGGCACCGGCTCGGACGGCGCTACGCCCGCCTCGGCCTGGCCCGTGAACCGCACGAAACCGCACAGGACTGGGCCCAGCGGGTGCACCGGCAGCGCCATGACCCGGCCCTGCTCGCACTCAGCCAGCGTTTCGCCGACGCGCGTTACGCTGGAACTTGCACCGACCTCGCTTCATTATTGCGGGACCTGCGCAGGCATCGCCCGACTTCCGGAGCCTCCCCATGAACACCAAGTTCCTTCTCACCGCTGTGGCCACGCTGGCCCTGTCGGCCTGCGCCACGGCCCCCAAGCCGCTGCAGGGACAGTTCAGCCTGGTCTCCCCGCGCGACTCGGTCGCTACCCAGCAGGTCGGCACGCCGGTCCGTTGGGGCGGTCGCATCATCGAAACCAAGCCCGGCCAGGGCGAGACCTGCTTCCAGATCATCTCGCGCCCGCTCAATGGCAGTGGCCGTCCGAACACCACCTCGTCCGACGCCAGCGACGGCCGCTTCATCGCCTGCCGTGCCGGCTTCTACGACCCGGCCGTGTTCGAAGCCGGTCGTGACGTGACTTTCATCGGCAAGATCGACGGCTACCAGAACACCCGCATCGGCGAGTACGACTACCGCCTGCCCAAGCTGTCGGCCGATGTGATCTACCTGTGGCCGGAACAGCGCCAGGTCGACGTGGTGCCCTACCCCTATGGCCCGTGGGGCCCGGGCCCGTATGGTCCGTACTGGGGCGGCTATGGTCGCTGGGGCTGGTGGTGATCGTCACCGCACAGGCATGACGGAAAAGGCCGCCCTCGGGCGGCCTTTTTCATCCGCGCATGGCGTGGACAGGGGCTTCAACGCCCAGGCGCACCGAAATGCCCCAGCGGCGCACCGGCCAGCAGGTGCATGTGGATATGGAACACGGTCTGCCCGGCATGCTCGCGGCAGTTCATCACGATGCGGTAGCCGTCCTGTGCGAAGCCCTCGCGGCGCGCGTACTCGGCGGCAGCCAGCGCCAGCTTGCCGATCAGGTGCGCCTGCGACGGCTGCAGGTCATCCAGGGTCGGAATGATCTCGTTCTTCGGAATGAACAGCACGTGCACCGGTGCCTGCGGTGCGATGTCCTTGAAGCCCAGCACCTCGTCATCCTCGTAGACGATGGTGGCCGGGATCTCGCGACGGATGATCTTGCTGAAGAGGGTTTCGTTGCTCATGGTCGGCCTCGGCGGGGATGTCATCCGCATTGTAGGCCGGCCGCGCCGGGGGATGCCCGGCCGGCATTCAATCGCGGAATTCGCTGCGCGTTCCGAACGCGTGCGAGAGCGTGCCGCGATCGACGTATTCGAGTTCACCGCCAAGTGGCAGGCCCTGCGCCAAACGGCTCGGCTGTACCTTGCGTGCGCGCGCCAGCTGCGCCAGGTAATGCGCGGTGGCCTCGCCCTCGACAGTGGCGCTGGTGGCGATGATCAGCTCCTGCACCTCGCCTTCGGCCAACCGTCGCTCCAATTGCTCCAGGCCCAGCTCGCGCGGGCCGATGCCATCGAGCGGCGACAGCCGCCCCTGCAGCACGAAGTAGACACCGCGGAAGCCGGTGGCGTTCTCGATGGCCAGGCGGTCGGCCGGCGATTCGACCACGCACAGCTGGCTGCGCTCGCGGCTGCCGTTGGCACAGGTCGGGCACAGCTCGGTTTCGCTGAAATCGCGGCACTGCACGCAGTGGCCGATTCGCTCCACCGCCAATGCCAGTGTCTCGGCCAGACGCTGGCCACCTTCGCGCTCGCGCTCGAGCAGGTGATAGGCCATGCGCTGTGCAGTCTTCTGGCCGACGCCAGGCAGCACCCGCAATGCGTCGATCAATTGTTCAAGCAGGGGTGCGGACACGGCGGCATGCTTTCATGGCGTCGAGCACGCTCGACAGCTGTCTGTAGAGTCGAGCCATGCTCGACCGAGGGTTGGAGCGGGCACCTGCAGCGGCAGGCGCCCCCCTGGGAAATCAGAACGGCAGCTTCATGCCCGGCGGCAGCTGCATGCCGGCGGTGGCCGACCCCATCTTCGACTTCGACTCGGCATCGATCTTGTTCGACGCATCATTGAAGGCGGCGGCGATCAGGTCTTCCAGCATCTCCGGGTCGCTGGTCAGCGACGGGTCGATGCGCACCTTGCGGCATTCCTTGGCACCGGTCAGGGTCACGCTGACCATGCCGCCGCCGGCGCTGCCGGTCACTTCGATCTTGGCGATTTCTTCCTGGGCCTTCTGCAGGTTTTCCTGCATCTTCTGGGCCTGCTGCATCAGTTGGGCGATGTTTCCGCGCATGGTGTCTTACTCGTCAAAAGAACGGATGGAATCGGAAACAACCCGGGCACCGTGCTGTTGGATCAGCACCTGCACTTCCGGGTCGTCCATGAAAACGGCCTCTGCCACCTGCTGCCGCTCACTACGCTGGCGGTCGGCGCGCTGGTGCAGGGTCTCGGCCGGAACGTGTTCGGTTTCCACGGTCTCGACCACGATCTTCGGCGCCTGGCCGAGGGCCTTCTCCAGCATCTCGCCCAGGGCGGCCAGCGCGCGCTCCGAGCGCAGGTATTCAAATCCGGGCGAAAGGCCCAGTTTCAAGGTCCCGTGCTGGCAACTGATGAAGGCAGCGTTGGCGGCCAGCTGCCGCGACGGGCCGCTCAGGCCACTGTTGGCGACCAGATCGAGCCAGTCCTCGGCGCTGGCCAGGTCGCTCACACCTTCCAGCGGCGCATTCTCCTGCACTGGCGCCGGCTCGACCGGCGCGATGGCAATGCCTTCAGTGCGGAACGGGCGCGCGGGTGGTGCAGGCTCGCTGGGAGCCGCGACGGGAGCCGGCGGCTCATGCCAGGGCGCCACCATGGCAGCTTCCGGCCCAGCCATCTCGGCCGCCAGCGCCTCGTCACGTGCCTCGGCTTCGTCGGTGGCCCACGGCGGCAGGTCGTCGCCCACTTCTGTTTCAACGGACGGCGGCGCCGCTGCTTCGGCCTTCACCGGCGGCGGTGACACCGGCTCTTCCACCGGAACCGGCTCGGGCTCCGGCGTCGGGTCCGGTTCGGGTTGCGGGGCCGGCTCAGGTTCGGGTTCAGGTTCGCGCGGCGCGGCCTGCACCGGAGCGGCCACCTGCGCCACTACGGCCGGGCTTGCCGAAGCGGCGGCAGTCGCCGGCGTCGCTTCGTGGGTACCCGCACCGGTGCCACCACCGGCAGCATTGCCACCCGGCGCATTGCCTGCCCCCTCCACCGACTTCGGCACCGGCGGGACCGCCGCGGCCGGGCGGAACGCCAGCATGCGCAGCACGGCCATCTCGAAGCCCGCGCGCGGGCTCGGCGCCATCGGCAGGTCACGACGGCCGTTCAAGGCCATCTGGTACCAGAGCTGCACCACTTCCGGGCGCAGGCGCTCGGCGAATGCGGCGGCATCCAGGCCTTCGGCAACGGCCGCACCCGGTACCAGCTGCTGCACCTGGATGCGGTGCAGGCCTTCGGCCAGCGCTTCCAGCACGCCACTCCAGTCCGGCGAGAATTCGGCCAGCGCGGCCACCACCTGCAGCAGGCGCGGGCCATCGCCGTCAGCCAGCGCATCGAGCATCGCCGCCACCTGGGTGCGGTCGACCGTGCCCAGCATGGTACGCACCACGTCCTCGCGCAGCGCGCCGCCGGCATAGGCAATCGCCTGGTCCAGCAGCGACAGGCCATCCCGCAGGCTGCCATCAGCGGCCCTGGCCAGCTGCACGATGGCACTGCCGTCGGCCTCGATCTCTTCGGCCGCCAGGATGCGGGTCATCTGGCCCTGGATCTGGTCCTCGTCCAGGCGCTTGAGGTTGAACTGCAGGCAGCGGCTGAGCACGGTGACCGGCAGCTTCTGCGGATCGGTGGTGGCCAGCAGGAACTTCACGTGCTCCGGCGGCTCTTCCAGCGTCTTCAGCAGCGCATTGAACGCCGCCTTGGACAGCATGTGCACTTCGTCGATCAGGTAGACCTTGTACTTGCCACGCGAAGGCATGTACTGCGCGTTCTCGATCACCTCGCGCACGTCGTCCACGCCGGTGTTGGACGCGGCGTCGATTTCCAGCAGGTCGATGTAGCGGCCGGCGTCGATATCCAGACAGGCTGCACACTGGCCGCAGGGATCGGCACTGGTGCCCTGTTCGCAGTTCAGCGACTTGGCGAAGATGCGCGCGATGGTGGTCTTGCCCACGCCGCGGGTGCCGGTGAACAGGAACGCATGGTGGACCCGGCCGCTGTCCAGTGCGTTGCTGAGCGCACGGACCACGTGTTCCTGGCCCACCAGCTCGGCAAAACGCTTTGGACGCCACTTGCGGGCAAGGACGAGATAGGACATCAGGCCACCGTTTTCCATCGGATGTTCCATTGTGCCATGCCTGTCCAGCCCCCCTCGCCTCCGGCACATCTTTCGCGGGTTCCTGGCCGGGGTGCTTGTGAAGTGCCGCGCAGCCCGCTAGAATCTGCGCCCCTGCTGAGGCGTTTGCCGATGGCAGGGATCCGGAGAGGTGTCCGAGTGGTTGAAGGAGCACGCCTGGAAAGTGTGTAAGCGTCTAAACCGCGCTTCGGGGGTTCGAATCCCCCTCTCTCCGCCAGATTACGCAAACCCCTGAGAAATCAGGGGTTTTTGCTTTTCTGGAGTGACCTTCAGCGGGACACAAATCGGGACACATCTCTCGATGCGCATCCCACACCACCTCGTTCGCGCGCCCTCGGGGCTCTGGTCTTTCCGGCAACGGGTCCCCACCGATCTCCAGGCCATCGTTGGCCGACGCATCTTCAAGCGCACCCTCCGCACGTCTGAGCTGGCCGTGGCTCAGTTGCGCGCCCTGCAACTGGCGGCACGCTATGCTCAAGCCTTCGACGTGTTGAGGGAGCAACGCATGGGAATCAAGGAAGAGGACATCGACGCGCTGCTCAGGCGCCTGACCGATGGCGACCCGCTACAGCAGTTGATCTTGAACCGGACCAAGGCCGCAGACGGGACGGTGACCGAGCACTGGCAAATCGACACGCCGGACGATGTCAGGCTTTATCAGCAGATGATGGAGCTTTCGGCCTCCCAGCCCAGTGCACTGAGCGAGTTGATCCGAGAGGGTGTGCCGCCCATGCCCGTGGCCCGTCGAGTAACCAAGCCCGCTGTGGAGACCATCACCCTGGGCAAGGCTCGCGACGGGTGGCTGGCCAGCATCCAGCCCGGCTGCCTCCCCAAAACGTTCACCATTAAAAAGACCGCCATCGAGGCACTGGTGTCCTTCCTGGGGGAAAAGGCCAAACTCCACTCGGTCACCCGGTCCGACCTGGCTCGGTGGTATCAGTTCATGCGGGACGGGGGCGCAGCCACCCCCACCCTTACGAACAAGCAAAGTTATGTCGGCGGCCGCGGAGGGTTTTTCGAATGGGCGATTGCATCCGGCCACTACCCCAAAGGCGACAACCCAGCGGCCGGCCATATCACTTACTCCACTAGGGAGAAGCGGGCGCGGAAGAAGTTCGGCTTCAAAGCCTATGACAGTCATCAGGTCCAAGCGCTGTTCGCACCGGCCGCGTTCCAAGACCTGGCCCTGTCCGCCCGTTGGGCCTCGTTGCTGGGCCTCTACACGGGTGCCCGGGCATCAGAGGTCGGTCAGCTCTTGGTCGAGGATGTCTTGACGGTGGACGGACTGCCCTGCATCCGTATTTCTGACGAGGGGGAGCACCAGAAGGTCAAAACCGAGGTGAGCCTGCGCACCATCCCCGTGCATCCCGACCTGATTGAGCTGGGCTTCTTGGACTGGGTGGGCACCCTTCGAGCGCAGAAGGCACCACGGCTCTTCCCCGCCGCCAAGGCGAACGCCAAAAACGGTGCGGGCAACTGGATCACGAAGGCGTTTGGCCGACACCTGGAACAGGTCGGGGCAAACTGGCCGGAAGCCAAAAGGGGCTTCCATTCGTTGCGCAAGACCTTCATCCAAGAGCTTCAGGGCGCTGGCGTAGTGTCCGAACTCCGGGCCCAACTGGTGGGCCATGAGCTGGACGACGAGCACCATGCGACCTACAGCAGGACCTTCACGGTCCGGGAAAAGCTGGAAGGCCTTAAAGGCGTCTCGCCGGGGCTGGCGGTGCTTTCGTATGGGTTGACTCTGCCGGTCCTCAGGAGTCTCCTGACCGGTTAAAGCGCTAAACACCCCGCGACGGCGGGTGAAGCGGTTTGTCTTTTTAGCTTTTCAACATCAGGAGGATGTATGGGACGGCGAAGCGGCTTAGAAGGGTTTTTGCGGGCAGCCGGCCGGGCAGCGGCAGCGGCAGAGCGGGAGACCAAACGCCAGCAGAGGCTGCAAGCCACTCAACAGAGGCAGTTGGAGCGCCAAGAGCGCATGGCGGCCGCACAGCTGTTGCGAGAGATTCGCGCCTACGAGCTGTCGGAACGTGAAGCCGCTCGCCAAGCCAAAGCGGGATACCTAGAAGATCGACAGGGCGAGGTCGACGATCTCAACGCCGAGTTGAAGGACCGCCTGGAGGAGCTCGAGGGGTTGCTGGTGCACACCCTGTCGGTGAACGACACCATCCGCTTTGACAGCCTACGTCACACCGCCCCCCACCCTGCCTTTGAGGTGCCGAAGGAGTTGGTGCCCGGCTTCGCACCAGCCGCTGCGGAGATCGTCCCACCGACGGGCCTTGCCCGCTTTTGGCCGGGGGCCGGGAAGAAGCACGCGGCTGCATTGGCGGCCGCGCAACAGGCCCACCAGCAAATCCTCGACCAGTTCCAACGGGCAGAGATGCTAAAGAAGCAGAAGCTGGCTGACCTGCGTGCTCAACACGAGGCTGCTCGCGCCCTCTACGAGGCCGACGTGGCCCGCCGAAACGGGGAAGTTGACGAGTTCCAACGCGCCTACTTGGCCCATGAGCCTGATGCCATCGTGGCCTACAACGACATGGTCTTGGCACGCTCGGAATACCCGACCCAAGGCTTTCCCCAGCGATACAAGCTCGCGTATGCGGACGCGTCCAAGGAACTGATCATCGAATACGACCTTCCAGAGCTTTCGGTCGTTCCCACGGAGGCCGACTACCGCTACGTCAAGACCCGGGATGCTATCGACGCCAAGGCGCGTAAGGCAAGCGACATCAAAGCGCTCTACCAGGACATCATCGCCTCGATCACCTTGCGCACACTGCACGAGGTGTTTGAAGCCGACCAAGCGGATGCCTTAGCGTTGGTGACCTTCAATGGCGTGGTCAATGCACACGACCCCACCACTGGGCAAGAGGTCCGCGTCCCTGTGGTCTCGGTCCGCGCGACCAAGGCCTCCTTCCTGCAACTACGGCTGGACCGAATAGAAAAGATCCCATGCCTCCGAAACTTGGGCGCTCAGGTATCCAGCCGGCCGGATGAGCTACAAGCCATCAAGCCGATTGTTGAGTTCAACATGGTCGATAAGCGCTTCATTGCCCAGACAGACGTGCTCTCGGGCCTGGAGTCGCGGCCCAACCTGCTGGAGCTGACCCCTGGTGAGTTCGAAGCGCTGGTATCGAATCTCTTTAGTCAAATGGGGTTGGATACGAAGCTGACACGCAGCTCCCGCGACGGCGGCGTGGATGCGGTGGCCTTCGACACCCGGCCGGTGCTGGGTGGAAAGGTCGTCATTCAAGCCAAGCGCTATAAGGACACAGTGGGCGTCAGCGCGGTTCGGGACCTCTACGGAACCATGCTCAACGAAGGTGCCAGCAAAGGCATCCTAGTTTGCACCAGCGGCTACGGCACTGCGGCGTTCGAGTTCGCAAAGGATAAGCCCATCGAGTTGATCGATGGAGGCGGCCTGCTCTACCTCTTAAGGGAGCATGCAGGCCTTGATGCACGTATCGCAGCGTAAGGACCAACAAAATGGCAAACGGATCCGCCGCTCACGATAGCAAAGTGGCTGTGTTGGTCGATTGCGACAATGTAAACCCTGAGATCGTTGACCATGCCCTACTGATGGGAGCGCAGTTCGGCCGGGTGGTGGTTCGGAGGGGTTACGGCAACCACTCCACGCTGACCAAGCGTTGGCAGGAAACACTCGTCCGGCAAGCGTTTACCCCATGCCTGCAATACCAATACGCCGCTGGCAAGAACACGGCGGACATTGCGTTGGCGCTGGACGCCTTAGAAGCCATGTTCGACCAGCGCGCAGACACCTTCTGTTTGGTCACCAGTGACTCTGACTTCGCCTACCTGTGTCGTAAGCTTCGAGAACGAGGAGCCACGGTTTGCATCGTGGGTGAAGCTAAGACGCCAGAGGCGTTGCGTAACGCCTGCGACCAGTTTTTTGAGTGGCAACCAACGGAGTCGAATGCGACCTGCGAAGAGTCGCCTGCTCCGACTGCTAAAGTCGCGCCCAGCAAAGCCGAAGTGGCCAAGCCGATTCCCAAACGCCGCCCTCGCTTCCTTGTCGACGCAGTTGCCTTACTAGCCGATGGGACCACGGACGGGGAAGTGGTGCTAGGGACACTCGGCCACTATCTGAAGCGGACTGACCCATCCTTCTCGCCGAAGGCCTACGGCCACTCCGGCCTCCTGGACATGATCCAGACATATGACCTGCTGACAGCCACACAAGCGCCCGGCGGGCATTGGCTAGTCAGACTGGCACCACAACCCGAATCGACAGCTGCATGACTTTGTTACCGGCAGGCTTCTGTCATCCCTAGGCATTGAGAGTCAACTTCAATATTTGTGAACCAGCGCAGATTCCGTCTCTTGCCAATCTGGGACGAAGTGCTTCGATGTGAAGACCCTTCATACTGAGAGCTTCAGAGATCCAATGCCTGCCAACGTAGAACTTCGCATCGCCAGCCGCCTTCTGCCCGCCCTCATGGCGCAAAGCGGGACCAGAGACGTCGCCGAACGCGAAGCCGATATTCAACACGCCCTGGATGTAGCCGCCGCTCTGATGCGCCGGTTCGCAGCATCACCTGCCGGACAAGCGCAGCAAGCCTATGTGCCCAGCGCCGGGGCGCGACCTGTCCCACGGGCGGCGACTGTAAGCCGAGATCAGGTGCCGCCAACGTTCATTTCGCCGGACGAATGGCGCAAGGCACGCGGGCTGGCTCCCGCGCCGGCTCCTCGAAAGCCTTCTGGACCGACGATTCACTGAAAGGCAAAGCCCCGCATCTGCGGGGCTCTTTCGTTCAATGGAGGGTGGGCGGCCGTGGCTTCAAAACTGGCACCGGGGTGTCGGCGACAACCGGAGCCATGGTCTGGCACTCAAGGACGAACTGTGACGGCGAAGGCATGGCCTCCAGTTCGGTCGCTCTACGAAGAACATCCGCATCGACCTCCGCCAATGCCTCGGCGGAGCCCCGCGACCGCGCCTTCTCCAGCTCCTTGGTCCGTTGCTCCAGCGCAGACAGGCGGCGCTCCCGGCGCTGCGTCCATTCGGGGCGCGAGTAGCCGTTGGTTCCCATGGGGTAGTCGGTGTTGAAGCGCTCCCATTCGTGCTGAGCCAGGTGATGTAGGCGTTCAGCCCTGCCCAGCGACACCAATCGCAAGGCACGCCCCAGGATTGCCGCTCGCAGTGCCCGGACCTGGAGAACCGCCTTGGTGATCCACTGCCGTAACGGGACGGTCTCCCCAGCCCGCCCAAGTTCGGCTTGAGCCCATTCGAGACCAGCACGGATGCGCTGGGTCGCCAGGTCTGCCCTGGCGCGCGCGATGTCCTGAAGGTCTCGCAGGGCCTGAGCCACGCGCTCGTCGAGGCTGATGGGCCGCTGATCTTCGTTCGCTTCGTGCTGGCGGCCCAAGACCTGAGGCAGCCGCATTCCGGACACGCCTCGAATCTCCAAGCCAGGAGCCAAGCCCCGCATGGAGGACGGCCGGCCACCTTGGCCATGACCGACTGACGGATGCATGGGCACGGCCCTGCCCTCACGCCCAGCTTGAATGGTGAGATGGTCCAGATGTTCGGCGTTGCCGGCCTCAATGGCGTCATTCTCTGCTACCAGCCGGCTGTCCATGCCCTTTCGGGACAGCGCGGCAGCCGCCTTGCCCAGGTGCTTGGTCGGCTCTCGAGACAATGCCACCGCCTGGAGTTCGTCTCCCCGGTCCGACGCCGCCCGAGCCTGCTCTGCCAAGCTGCGGTGGTCAATCGTGACCGTCAGGCCAGCGGCTTCAAGATGTGCGTTGGTCGTTTCAGCGACCATTTCCCGGACCCATTGAACCTGCACTTTCCCCGACACACCCCCATCGAGCTCGCGCGTTTTCTGTCCAAACCCATCCGGACCAATGCGCCTGGTGCTGGCAAGCAGGTGCACGTGATGGTTGAGCCCGTCCGGGGTTCCAGGGGAGTGAATGCTGGCTTGAATGGCGAACTGGTAGCGGTCTACCAACGCCTCGGCAATGGAAAACGCCAAGTGTGCGCGCTGTTCGTCCGAAAGCTCATGGGGCAACGACAGCTCGAACTCGCGAGCCACCGTAGCGTCCTTACGGCGCTCGGCGGCTTCGGCCACGGCCCAAAGCTCGCCGGGCACCAGCGCCCAGTCGGGTGCATCTGGCGGCGCGAGGCAAAAGGTTTCGACAACGCCGCTCCTACGGCGGTAGTCGTGCTGTTGCCCGGTCGCGAAATCGGACAGCAGTAGACCGCCCCGGTAGGCGGCTGCGGCGACGGCGGACTGGCCCTTGCCTCGGCTGAAGGTTTTGACTGATGTGTGGAAGATGGCCATAAAGACTCCTGTGAAAACAGGTTCTTTATGGACCAGCTTTTGCCGTTGGCAAGCCTCGCAGAGGCTTGGGGTCCCAGGGGCGAAGCCCTTGGCGCGCGCATCCGCCAGGATGCCTAAGTGCGCTATTCGCCCTTGCTATCAGCTTGGAGACACAGGGCCACTTGCGGGATCACAGGCGGGTGATAGCATGCCGCGCCCAAGGTCGAGATCCTTGTTCAGATTTCTCAATCTCAGCCTCTGAGAGCCTGCTTTGGCAAGCTAACACAGGGGTCGACGACGTCGAATCGCTGTGCTACAAAGTAGGCATAGACATGCTATCTACACCCTTTCAGGGCGTGAGGGCTCAGGCATCAATGATCGGGACCATTGCTGTGGCGCGATCACGCATTTCATCATTCGAGACATGTATGGCAGTCAAGAAAAATCCCGAGTCCCCCGGTAAGCAGAAAGATAGCTTGCCGACCTATTGCGAGATTCAGGCAGATGCTCGAGATATTCCCCTAGAGCCAGCCACGATCGATGTGGTCGTCACGTCCCCTCCGTATTGGAAGAAACGCGATTACAGCTTCGCCGGCCAGATTGGCCAAGAGCCGACCCCTAAGGCTTTTGCGGCCACCATCGTTGACTGCCTGCGGGAGTGGCGACGCCTACTTGCCCCCCACGGCTCTGTATTTGTAAACCTCGGCGATACCTACCACAACAAATCTCTGGCAGGCGTCCCCGGCCGCGTTGAAGCGGCTGCTGCTGATGATGGCTGGATCCTTAGAAACCGAATCATATGGGCGAAGGAAGGCGGCATGCCCGAGCCAGCAAAGAATCGGCTTGCGAATCGGCATGAATATATCCTTCACTTCACTAAGGATGCCGACTACTACTACGATGCCTTCGGCTACTCAGAACAGTTTGGGAACGGAAGCACACAAGGCGACGTATGGAACATTGCCCTCCAGAGAAGCATGGGAAGTCATCTTGCGCCCTTCCCTGAAGAGCTGGTTGAGCGCGCCTTGACGCTTGCTTGCCCGCTCATGGTCTGCAACGCGTGCGGAAAGCCGAGGGAGCGCATCATCGCCAGAACTGCCGAGCTCGATCCTACTCGACCGCAAGCAGCAAGAGCGATGGAGCTTGCTAAAAAGCACAGACTGACGGCTGCCCACATCGCAGCCATTCAAGCCACCGGCATCTCGGACGCAGGGAAGGCGCTCAAGGTCCAAACGGGCACAGGCCGAAACGCCGCTAGCGTTCAAATCCTGGCGGCCGAGGCGAAACTCGCGTTGGGGGGCTACTTCAGGGAGTTCACCTTTGCCAAGAAGCGGACCACAGGCTGGACAGACTGTGGTTGCAACGCCGGGTTCCGTCCGGGAATGGTTCTGGATCCATTCAAGGGAACAGGGACCACCCTGCGTGTCGCAGCGCGAATGCAGAGATCGGCGATCGGTGTAGACTTTGCTCCATTAACGGACCGAGCCGTATGGAGCGCCAGTGGCACCGACAATGAGGCTGAAGAGGGAAGCGGTTCGCGCCGCTTGGGAGCAGCTCGAGGGAAGTAAAGTTCACACGCACTTCCTGGGCTACCTGGCCATCCGTGAAACAGCGCAGACGGCTGGTCGAAGTGAAGACTTAAGGGTGAACTTCAAGAGCTTTTTCGACCGATTCCTACGTGCGAATGGCATGTCGGAAGAAGTGCCCTACATCAAACCTTTTGGAGGTCCCACGAATAATAGAAATGTGGCGGGGTCCTACGCGCCAAGCTCCCTGAGGGGTGTAGCCCCCCTGATGAAGGTAGCCAGCTACGACAATGAAGTGACGCCAGTCACGTTCAGCCTGCTTCCCAAGCATGAGTCATTGGCACTCCAGCATCTTTTGAACGGCCGGCCGATTTCCCTCGACGCGCTCGGCGTGTTTCTCTACAGGGACTACTTGGTGGCCCCTGAAATTGCGAGCTACGAGGGCATCAAAGACCTTACCCAGCGTGAGTTTGGACTCTCTGAAGAAGAGGTGACGTCCAACTACTCCACCCCATTTTTCTACAAAGGGGCTCTGTTTCGATGAACGCTCCGCAGCCGATCCAAATGAAACAATCGGTCGAACCAGATAAACGCTACAGTAGGGAGGAACTTGGGATACCGGCACAAGGTGACCCGAAGGCCTCGCCAGCGGACCAGCCGCCATCAACCGAGTCCGAAATCACCATAGACGCAATTTCGGATGAGCACCCTCTATGGTTGTCGGTCAGCGAGGCCAAGATGGACGGCTATGGAGGAGTAATCCTAAGTGGCCCGCCTGGGACCGGCAAGAGCTGGTATGCCCAAAAAATCGCAGCGCGTCTTGCAGGCTCACCGGATCGCATCAGGTCTGTCCAGTTCCATACCGGATATCAATACGAGGACTTCGTGCAGGGCTGGGAGCCCGATGGCGCCGGCGGCTTTGTGCGGGCTAACAGGCATCTGCTCACCATTGCGCAAGCAGCCAAAGAAGACCAAGAAAACAGCTATGTCCTAGTGATTGACGAGATCAGCCGCGCCGATGTTCCCCGGGTGTTGGGGGAAGCATTGACCTACCTTGAAATGTCGCTGCGCGACAGGCCGTTTTATCTTGCCTCCGGGGAGATCACCGAGATTCCGGCGAATTTGTTCATCATCGCTACAATGAACCCTTGGGACATCTCCGTGGATGAACTTGACATCGCACTGGAGCGCCGATTTGCGCACATTGAGGTGTTGCCCAATGCAGAAGAACTCTTAGGCATCTTGGATAGCAATGGAGCGGACGTAGAGACCAAGGAACTTTGCAGAGCGCTTTTCGGCTTACTGCAAGGCTCCAGCAACAGCATGATTCATGTTGGTCACGCTTACTTTTCAAGAGTGAAAGACGAAGCTTCGCTGGACCGACTCTGGAAGTTCCAAATATGGCCCCACATCAAACGGGTTACTCGCTTGGATCCTCCTGAGGCCACCCGAATCGAGACCGCGTGGAAGGCCCGTAAAGCCAACCGGCCGGCTGCGCCAGGACCTGCGGACGAAGTTGGGTCAAATAAAGAATCCGAATGAACCTCAATCTCCCGAGAACGGACCTCCCGCACGCATCACGAGGCGCGGAGGTTTATACCGTTTTTGAGCACGGCGAAATCCAAATTGCGCCGGACCGGATTTTCAAAGGGGACAAGCTCGTTCTTGATCCGGCGGTTGAAAAGGCGGGCTATTTGGCGATCTCCCTTGACGGCGGACGTCTCAAATTACGTGCAACCTCTTGGGTGGGGTTTATTCCCCTGAACGAACACGTGGCCATCCAGGTCCGGCCCCGCGTTCCTATAAGTGTCATGCACGAGCTTCTGTCCCATGTTGCGTCAGGGAAGCAGCGCACTATTCCACTCGGCTACTACGGGTATGGGCAAGGGGAGCTTAGGCCGAGCAACCTGACCGACCTACTTGCGGGAAGGCTAATACATCTCGCCAAGCTTATTCGGCTAAACGGATTGGACTTCGACTTCACGCCGGAGACTTCTACTGGCGTGACGTTGGTTGGCACCCCACTGCCAATCCAAACTCGACTCCAACAGCTCATCACTCACAACCCGACCGTGTCTGTCTCGCGCGCCTGGAAACGGACCGTTGACACCCCGGCAAATCGGGTCGTTCTTGCGACTCTCTCCCATCTTTACCTTGCCTACCGACGCCTTGGCAGAGCTAAAGGCGCCCCGGCCATGTGCTCCGCACTGGCTGAAGCCAAGACTATCTTCTCACGCGTCCACATCAATGACCGACTGTTGAAAGAGATTGCGCTTACGCCCATGGGGCAAAAGTGTGCCAGACGACCGGAGTATGCCGAGGCCTCAGCCCTCGCCATAGCCATTTTTTCCGGTGTTGGGATTGACCCTACGGAGCGAGGTGCGCTTCGACTGAACCCCGTGGTCGTCAACCTGGAGGACACCTTCGAGTGCTTCTTAAGGTCACGCCTTACCGAGCTACTTGCGGCGCATGGCTTAGGCGTCTTTGACGGCAACATCAATGACGCAGAAGGACATCAGCGCAGGCTTTACCGGCATCCGAAGCTGCGAGAGGCGCGCAATATCGAGGTGAAGCCCGACATCGTAATCACGCACAACAAGAAAACAATCGCAGTGATGGACGTCAAATACCGACCGTATGGCGGCAAGGTGCCGGACCGATCAGATGTGGAACAGGTCGTCACGTATGCAGGCGTATATGGGGCTCGCCACGCGATCATCGCCGTTCCACAGCGTCCACAGGGCAAGCCATCGGTGATCGCGATCGGAAAAGTTGGCAAGGTCAATGTTTCGGTTTTGGCGATAGACCTGAATACAACTGACCTAATCGGGGAGCTTGGGAGGGCGACTGAACAGCTTATGGATCGTGTCGCTCCGCACCTACGAACGGGAACATAGCAAACATACAAACAGACCCTAGCCTACTAGAGCCCAATGGGCGGCGTAAAACGCGGCAATATCGCAGCCAAGGTTTCCCCGGCTACGCATCCACGCCTTGACACCTGGGGCCCGTCGTCCGCCGTGCTCACCTACTTCAACCAGGTGATTTAGTCACACAAGAGCGTCGTAGTCTCGCGCACTCAGCCCGAGGAAAGCGCACACGCTCTGACGGTCAAGAATCCTGGATAGCTTTCGCACCCTCGCCCTAACCATGTAGCGAGACGGATCAGCCGGGCAAACCAAAAACCCCGCAAGCAAGTGAGCAATATTGCGCGCATGGAGTTCTTCTTGGACTCGCCAGATATCATCCCTCCGCCCTTGAGGAACGCCTACCCCCAATGCGTAGTCAATCACCAAGTCCAGCTCGGCGCGCCGCACTGCGCGCCGCTCGGCCTTGCTAGGGATTGGCGCAAGCCCTTCGTGAATAGCAGCTGCGCGTTCATCGTATTCAGCCTGGGTCAAACGCCGCCCGTATTCAGGCCTATCTCCGGCCGGGCCCTCTTGGTTTGGAACCTGGTGCATATACGCTCTCAACGATCTCGGGGTCTGAGAGAACCATGCGACGCTCTTGAGAAATGTCAAGTAGAGCTTCGTAGTCCTGAGGCGGCAAGATCTGAGCGAGGCGGTCCTGAAAATGCAGAGTTAGATCATCAAACTTCCTAACGAAATCTTGCCACCCGCCGGAGCCAATTTCACCAAATTCAATCTCGATGACTTCTCTCGATCGCTCAAATTCTTCACGGGCAACCATCATCTTATGGAACTGAATGGTGCTGAACATCTGGCCTCTAGCTACCGCGCGGTATTTAACAAATAGCTTGAAATTCTCAATGTTAAACTCAGCCGCTCTTTGGACTTGATTCTCACCCACCTGCTGGTCCGGAGCCTGTTGACTGCCACCAGTTCCATTAGAACTTTTAACCAGCAATTCTGGGTATGTTTTACCGTAAAGAGCGATGCTCGCTTCAATGAAGGCCTGCTCTGGCGGGGCATTAGAGGAAGCCGCAGTTCCTTGGTAAATGCACGCATCTAGATCACCCGATGTCGAACCATGTAAATACAAAGGTGCCAGGAAGAGACCGAGACCCGCTGAGGGGCGCCCAAACAGCCCGAAGATAGAAACCGATAGCAGGTGACCACGAGCATTGTTAGCAGTGATGCGTGCTGGCAGGAGAATTCTGTTCGCAGACTGGTGGCATACGCCATTTATGAGGTAGTGAGTTATGCCTGCTCGGCCCTTGTCACCGGCTATAGCCTCTGCACGCGTGGTGCTGCCCGCCCCAGAACGAACTACAGTTCCACCGCTATTTCCTCCCCAACATCCCCACGCATACGCCCCGTCTCCACAAGACACATATGCATGATCAGCAGCCTTGAGAGCAATGGAGGTTGGATAACAACAAACGTTTAGGACACCCATCGAGTCTTCCTTGATTACGGCTGGCGGGACAACCAATATCGCTAGCTTAGCCGAATCGAGCTGAGCTGGGCGTTGGGTCAGTGCGCAAGGGGCGGGGTGAACCGATGGAACCGATCGAGTTGCTTCGCCGCCTGGTGGCTAGGCGGTCTCCGACGTGCCGTCTAAGGTTAGTCTTCTGCCCTAGTTTGCCGGCCCACTTTAAAGTCCTTGACCAGCCACCCGTAGGCGTCGGATAGAGCGTCCGGCAGGGACTCTCTGTCAGCGCAGGCGATCTCGACTTCGGACGGAAGCGCCGCCGACGCCCCATCCACGTCCCACACGATGTCGTAAACCCGGAAGATAGTCACTTGCTCTCCAACGCCTTCCCTTGCCAGAGCTTAGCTCAATGGCCTCACGTAGGGGCTATAGGTTGGGAGGAAGCAAGCACCCTGCGGCGCTGGTTTCGCTAAGACTTAATTCTTGCCCTTCTTTCCTTTGTCGGGGGTTTGGCTGAGGGCAGAGCCCGCCGCCGTCTTCGACTTGCTTCCAGTTCGACGGTCACGCAACGCATCACTAGAAGCCTCCGCTGCTTTCGGGCCAGTCTGTTCGTTCTTCGCCATGCCGTCTCCCCCCACCACCATGTGGTGGCAAGCCGAGCATAAGAAAAACTCAGGGATAAACTAACAACCCTTACCCCAGTTATTTAGCGTTCAGCTTAAAAAGCGGGTTTAGTTAGGTTATATCATTTAAACAGTACGGTAATGACTCCGAAAATGGGCTGACCTGACCAGCGCAAGTTATTGATTCTAATGTAAACGCCACCGTGTTTTAGGGCGGTACGATTGGTTAGGCCGACGTGCAAAACGGCACCTCTCAGGCGATGCCTAAGGCCGTGAATAAAAAGCCGATTTTTCGTTGACGATTTCTAGGCCCGCAGTATCTGTACTTCCATCCTTCAGATGGAAGCAACGCAGTGACCTCCCCCACCTCGAAACACCTCAACTCCTACCTCGCAGACCCGACGGGCACGCTCAAACTGACAGACGTGCGCATCGGCCGCGTCCGCATCGGCGAAATGATCGTGACTGGCCGAGAAGCAGCCATCCATGCTCAAGAGATCATCAACGACGCCTGCGAGCGGACCCGTCGAGCGCTCCTTGGAAAGAATGGCACGCGCCACCCTGAGCCTCTCCCCGTGGCCGCCCCTGCTCGATTGCTGTCTATCGAGATCCGGGACTACCTGGCTGACCGCGAGCGCATGGGCCTGACACGCAACACCATCGAGGCCACAGCGCGGTCACTGAAGATGCTCCTGATGGCCTGCGGGGATATTCCGGTGTCCCGGGTCGACCACGTGCATATCTACCGACTCTGGGAGCTGATGCGTTGGGCTCCACCGCTTCTCCAGTCGGACCCTCAGTATCGGAACTTCACGTATGAGCAGGCGGTGGCTCAGGGGAAGGCGCTCTGCGTCCAGCCGCCCGCACCGGCCACCGTAGAAAAGCACCGACGGTTCCTGGTCACCTTCTTTGGCCGACTAGAAAAAGCAAAAGCCATTGTGGGCTCTCCCATGCACTTTTTCCCAGAGGCGAAGAAGGACCTGGTCATTGCCCCCGACAAGGCAGAGCGTTTGTTTGACGAAGAAGATCTGCGTCGCATCTTTGCCCCCAACACATTCATCCCCTGGGCGATGAAAGCGCCCCACCGGTGGTGGGTGCCGATGATTGGACTACACACGGGAGCGCGCATCAATGAAGTCGCTCAGCTGAAGTTGAACGACATCGTCCAAGAGGCAGGCGTGTGGTGCATCAAGATCCAGAAGACGGTAGACGCGGACCTGAGCCACAGAGACAGGAACCGGAGCCGCCAAAGCCTAAAAGGCAAAGCAGCCGTTCGGACGCTCCCCATTCCCCAACCGCTGCTCGATGCGGGGTTCCTGGCATTCGTGGAGGACATCCGCGCTTGCGGCCATCCTCGCCTCTTCCCCCACCTGTCTGCCGGCGTGCGACGCGACAATGGTGACACCAACGCCCGTTACAGCCAAGGCGTCCTCAACCAGTTCAGCAGATACATGAAGGATCTCGGCTTTCCTAAAGGCGTCGGGTTTCACGCCTTCCGACACACCCTTGCCACGGAGCTGCATCACATGGGGGTGGCCGATGAGGACATCGCCCTGGTCACGGGCCACTCCATCAGCAAGAAGGTTCCGGTCTTGCATGAGGCCTATTTCCACAAGAAGCCCGCGCTGGCACGAACGAAGCAGATCGCAGTCCTGGAGAAGTATCGCCCTGACGTTGTGCTTCCGGTCTACCAAGCGGGGCAGTTCAAGGGGGCGTTGTCCGACCCTCGGAAGTTCTACCCGTAAAAACTTGCGGCAGCGTCAGGCCAGACCCTCCATCGCCGAGGCCCCATAGATTTCAACCAATGAAATCTATGGGGAACACTAGACGCTTAAACCAAATCGCGATCGCTTGCAGTCACATACGCAGCAAAACCAGCCGCCCCAAGAGCATCCGCAAGATCTTTCAAAGCGCTCTTTGCTCCAGCCTGGTCTACAGCCCCATCAAACGGAGCAACATTTGACGTAGTTGCGCTGAACTCGTTTTGGACATGAAGGCGGATTTTCACCTCTCCGCGCGAAAACTGGGGAGTGCCTGTGGCTTTGTCACCGTTAGATTCAAAATCCCAGCCCGGCAGCTCTGCTTTACTCAAAGCATCAACCAAAGGCTCCTCTCCATCGCCGAGGATCACTACAGACCGCATATCTTTTTCAGCGCTCATAAAATTCCTTTCTAACAGTAGAGATTACAGCTCAGCACTAATAACCCAGCTTTCTGAGCAGCTCTTCGGCGACAAGCATCCGATCTTCTGATGACAACTGGGAGGCGGCCAAAACGATAGTTGCCAGATGATCGTCCTCGGCGACGAGGTACGCCATGGGGACGCCCAGCACTTCAGCCAGTCGCCCCAATCCATCCAAGTCAATCCCGCTGACCTCGGTCTCATACCGGTTGACCCGGCTGCTCGCCAGCTTCTTATCAAGCCCCATCAGAACCCCCAACGCTCGCTGGCTGGCGATGCCGCGCAGTTCCCGGGCCTGCTTGAGGCGGGCGGCGAACAATGAACGGGGGGAAGCCTTGGGCACGTGAACGAATGTTGAAAAGCTGGGTAGACAGCATGACGCGGTCCCTCGTTGCATGGCAGACTCTTCATGAAATGTAGCACCCTCCCGACTAACCACAGGGGTTTTTCATGAAAAAGAACCAGACAAGGATGGCCACCGCCCTGGCGGCCACGCTGCTGTTGAGTGCCCATGTCGTTCCCGCCCAGGAAGCCACCCAGCCCAACCCGGAGTCAGGGAAGCCGGGCTTCTTTCGACAGCTGGGCAAGAGCCTGAAAGATGCTGGCGGCCAGATGATTGGAGTGAAGCCCACCGGGGCCAGCGGAACTCAGTCTGCCGGCAATGAAGCGATCTACACCCCTGTCAGCGGGGCCGGAAAGATCCAGGGGCTGTTCAAATCCGATAACCACCAGCTCGCACAACAAGGCCGGCTGGACTGGCCCCGCGTGGCGTTGACGTTCCAGGAATGGGGGGCGTCCCTGCCTTGCTGGACGGTCGAAGCGAAGATCTGGACCAGCCCCAGCGCTTCTACAGTGGAAACCTTCCGAACGTGCGCCAACGCGGCTTTGACCGAGACAGACGACCTGGGCGACACCGCCGAACTCAACACGGCCGCCCTCTGGAAAGGTCGCGACAGCCTGATGGGCGTTCGAGTGCCGTCGAGCAAGACCAACACAGGGGCCAGCCGGTCTACAGGCCCTAACCCGCCCAGCCAGCCGTTCGTCGTCAACGTCAGCCGCCCCGGCGTGACTGACAAGGCCGTTGATGTGGCGCTTCGCGTCGCCTGGGTCAGCGGCTTTATCCAGACCGCCGACTTGCACCCGGGCGCGTCGGGGATGCTGACTCCGTTCAAGGACAGCCGGATGTGGATCGCGGGGTTCAAGCCGGAAGGCAATCGAGACCGGTAAGCCCCCTCTTTCTCTACCCGTCCGGGGCGGCCTACCGCCGCCCCATCATCACCCTCAAGGATTGACCCATGAACGCAAGGTTTCCTCTGGCCGGCTTGGCCATTGCACTTACCCTCACTGCTTGCGGTGGCCCGCCGTCTACTAACGATGCCGAAAGGGCACTCGCCACCCTTCTGGAGGAAAGCGGGGCTGGACGGGTTGGCGACATCCGCGACTTCGAACTGACCGGATGCGTCGAGGCCCAAGACGTGGAGGGCTACCGCTGCGACACCAAGGGGAAAGTCTCCATCGATATCGGCGGCCGCCAGGTGCCCATTCCGGTCAGCAAGAACCTTAGGTATGCGAAGGAGTCAGGGAGCTGGAGGGCCTACGCCAAATGAGCGGGCCCCCTCCCCTGCTTGACCAGCCGGTGCCCGCCCGCCGCAATCTCATGACGCCACGGGACCGATTTTTCTGGTGGTATTCGGGTGCCCTGCTCCTCACTGGACCTTTTGGGTTCATTGTCGGGCCGCTCATGGCCCGGCGAGGAACACGGAAGGTAGGACGTCTCTACCCTGCCGAGGCTCGAGTGGCTCAGGCTAGGGATAAGGGGTTCGCTTGGTGGCAGTGGTGGGCCATGACGGTGCTCACCTTGCTGGGCGCTGCTGGAGCCTTCGCAGTGCTGAGCGGACTGCCGATGTTCCTTTTCGTGCTTTACGCACAACTGACCCAAGCCTAATGGCGTTTGCAGAAACAAGAAGGCCCCCTACTTGGGGGCCTTCTTGTTGGGGACGGTTAGGCCGCAGGGACCAAGTAGCGTCCTTCCGCTGTCAACGTAGCTTCCGGGTGCCCCACGATGCTGCCCTTGGCAACAAAGCCCGATGGAGTTGCGCTGCCCCGGAACTCGAGCTCGAACTGGTCGAGCCCACCAAACACAGATTCAGAACCCGGATCCCAGCGCTTGATAGTCAGCTTGGCCGTAAAGCCGGCGTCGGTGCTCTGCATAACCCCTGAATACGTGTAGCCAGAGTCGCCCCCATTGACACCCGATCCCTTGAATACAGCGATGCCCTCGCCCACGCCCTGCATGTTTGACGAAAAGCGAACGTGGTAAATGCCGTCTTTCATTTTCACACCTCCACTGGGTTGGAGGCCCCATTAAATCACCTCTTAGTCTCACCCGCCGCGACGCCAAACAGCGATTTTTAGGGGTGGGATGGCACGTTTGGTGCCATGAACCAGAATCGCCTGCTTTTGGATAGAATCTATCCCACGTAGCTACGCCCCAGCGCCCGAAGGAGCATGATCTTGCCTAGCGTCTTCTTTTCCTATTGCCACGCAGACGAAGAACTCCGCGACCAGCTCGAGAAGCAGCTCGCAATGCTTAAGCATCAGGGGATTATCGAAACGTGGCACGACCGCAGGATCGTCGCTGGCCAGGAGATCGATAAGACGATTGATGAGCACATCAACTCCGATGACATCATCCTTCTTCTAGTCAGTCCCGACTTCCTTGCCTCTCCTTACTGCTATGACCGAGAAATGAAGCGTGCGCTGGAGCGGCACGAATCGGACGAAGCAACCGTCATCCCTGTCATCTTGCGGGCCTGCGAATGGCATCACGCCCCTTTTGGGAAGCTTATGGCTACCCCAACCGATGGCAAGCCCGTAAAGCAGTGGGCAGACCTGGACGACGCGTTCTTGCAAGTGGCTAAATCCGTTCGCGCTGTGGCGGCTGAGCATGCACGAAAGATGGGCGTAACCAAAGCGGATCTAGTGCCTGCCTCAGCTCCGCTGCGGCTTGCCCGCCCCACTACGCCAACCGAGGCTACCAACCCCGCTCCCGAAGCAACTTTAGGACCGCGTTCCAGCAACCTCCGATTGGCTAAAGCGTTCACGCAGCGGGACAAGGATCACTTCAAAGCGGAGACTTTTGAATACATTGCCAAGCACTTTGAGAATTCGTTGAATGAACTCCAGTTGCGCAATCCAGGCTATGAGGGCACTTTCCGGCGCGTGGACGCAAATCGATTCTTTGCCACCGTCTACGAAGACGGGCATGACGTGGCCCGGGCAACTGTCTATCTGGGCGGGATGCTCGGAGGCATTCACTACATGCAAGGCGAGACGCTTGACAGCAACTCCTACAACGAGGCCCTCACCATTGGTCACGATGACCAAACCTTATTCCTTACTAGCATGGGAATGTCGGCGTTTGGCTCCAATCGCGATCAAAAGCTTACCCAGCAAGGCGCGGCAGAGCTTCTCTGGGAGCAACTGATCGGGCCGCTTCAAAGCTCCAGCAAACATCCCAGGAGGCGCTGACGTGATTACGACAGGCGATTTTCACGTAGCAACGGCAAGTTCCTGCACACCGCTTTCGCTGCTCCTCCCTAGAAATCACTTAGACGAACCCTTGCTCATCGGGACCTCACAAAGCGGGAAGAGCGCATGCCTCATGTTGGGCCGACACCATCAGTATTCCTGGTTTGAATCGGAAGGTGCTGATGCTTGGTTTGGATTAGCGTATCCCTCGGTGCGCATCGAGATGGATGAGACCAGTGTATTCAGCCCCGACTACACGCAAGCCGCCGTGGGCAATCTCATACGGAAGGGGACTTCATTGGCGGTCTGCGCCAAATCGCGCGAGTTTAGGGGCCAGGACTTCGTAATCTTGGAGGACAACCTTCCTTCTACTGGGGAGATTTCCGTCGGGTTCACTCGGTGGCAGGTCGTCCTTGGTCAGGGGCTTGAGAAAAGAGTATTGTTCAAGATTGGATCGTCAGCCGATGCTCAGCTTCCCAAAGCACTTTAGGCACGCAGAACCAATCTCTCCCGGGCGCTACTCGCGCATCTTCCCGCGCTAGCTAATGGCCGATGGGATAGCCCAATACTGACGAGCCACACCCCATGCTATTCGTTGGACCTTTCGGACAGGCCCTCGGGCCAGTCTTGGTCTGACGCGCAAGCCGAAAGGCGGCTTTTGGGTATCTGGTCTGGGCGCGCGTGGCTCAGGTCAGGCACACTGGTTTCACTTAGTGGTAGTGGTGGACCATGACGGTGCCAAGCCTGATGTGCCTGTTTTAGCCCTTTACTCCCTGAGCGGGCTGCCGGTGTTTCTGTTCGACTCACAGCTCACTCAATAGCTGCATTGCAAGCATGGAACCGATTGGACGGATAAGGGCAATGTGCCACTAAAGGATGATTTGCTTGACTTGTGCCAACTCTTTGCTAATAAGGCCCATCTTTCATTGCAAGCCAAAGTGACACATGAAAATCGAAGACTTCTGGACCCAATCTTACCTATCAGCACTTACCCGGGTCAGCCCGGCCGATGCAAAAGCAGAGGCTGACGAATCAGTGCGCATAGCAATCGAACATTGGCAGGAACACCTCTACTCATGGGGTCCATCCGTAGTCCCCCGCTGGCAAGATCAGAGCATTTATCACGTCCCGAAGACCTACCCATCCCAAAGCGCACCTAACGCAGACGTGGCCCGCGACGAGTAGGCAAAGCCTCTTTTGGTTCAATGCGCCCCCTCAACGATCGAAGTTGCTCAAAAGAATCAGCCCCGTGTAGGATTGTGAAGGTAGGAACACCACCGGATAAAGGTGAGATCCCCATCCCTGCCTGAACGAATGAGTTGGAAAACTGTCTCTCGCAGGGATCTCCAAGCGGATCAACTATTTCGACCTTGCCCTCAACAATGCCACTCGATACCTCTACAGGAGAGAGGGTCGAGACGCCAAAGGCGTTGACAAGGTAGTCAGCATCAAGTTCGCCATCGCTGAAAAGCGCCAACTCTCGATTTTGCTCGCTCTGCAAGAAACCAAATGCTTCCGCTGCCGAGTCACCAGTGAATCGCACAACTGGCGGGCCATTCACATCTATCACGATAAACCTTGGGGATGTTTGACGCTCCGGCAAAACAGGCACGCCGTTCTCCCACTCGGTGAAGCAAATGACGATTACCCCCTGCTTAGAGGCCTCTACGCGCGACGACGTTGCTGCGGACATGCCCGCTCCTTAGACATTTGCGAGGCCCCACCCAACTGGGGGCGTTTCGCCACTGATCCTAGCAGGGGCAGCTGCATACTAGCCAGACGATTCATTTACAATGGCGGGACACAACACAGGACACATGTCCGGTTTGCGAACTGTTGCAGGGTCAAGGGGTTAGGTTGGAGTTGATCCGATCCCCCTCTCTCCGCCAGATAAATGAAGAAGCCGCCCACTGGGCGGCTTTTTTATTTGGCTGGCGGGAAGCGCGGCAGATACTACCGAACTGAACAGGCCCTGCCGCCAGGGGCAGGTCCAACGGTCCGCCCGCCGACAGCGCGCGATCCGCTGCGAGTCACCTGCGCCGGAGCAGTCCCCGCACGCAGGCGCCGACGAACGCCAGCCCCAGCAGCATCCACACGACCGTCATTCCCCACAGCGCACCGAACGTGTCCAGGACCGGGTCCAGGCGCGGTTGCGCCGGATCGTACAGCACGCGTACCGGCTGTCCAGGCTCATAGCCGAAGATCATGCCACCCTGCGGGTAAGAGACGCGTTGGCCGGTCGCGGTGGTGAACGCAATCTGCGGATGCGATCCGCCCGCGTTCAGGCGCTCGACCTGGCCATCGACGGCCTGCGCGATCTGCAGGAACTCAAGGCGATGCGTCACTTCGAAGGCGGCCACGGCAAGGATCAACAGCCCCACCGCGCCAAACAGCAGACCGCGCATGACCTGGGCAGTCCGGGAAAGAGAAGGGTCGGGCATCGCTGGGCAGCTCCGTTGCAGGCAGGAAGACGAATGGGGCCGGCGGATCCTGCCGCGCGGTCAGTCCCACGTGTCGAAAGCATAGCCCAGGAGCCGCCGCGCCCCGCTGCATGCCATCGCGGCCGCATGCGCCTCGCCACTGACGCACCCGCCTGGTGCAGGCGCCTGTGTTCCGCACAGTCATTCGAAGTGGGCGAAATCATCCGTGAGAAGATCGACTCCGCTCCATGTACCTTGGAGCACTTCGGCGCCCCTGCGGCCTCGTCGTGCGATACCCCCCTCGAGAAGGACAACGTCTGGACGGTTGAAATGCGCCCGGGCAACGCCAAGGCATTTTCCATGAACCTCCGCCTCTACCGCCCCGCCGATGCCAGCGCCTGCCTGTCGATTTTCGACAGCAACGTGCCCACCTACTTCGCGCCCGAAGAGCGCAGCGACTTTGAGCGCTTCCTGCAAGAACAGGCCATGGACTGTGCATTCCAGGTCATCGAGCGAGATGGCAGCATCGTGGCGTGCGGCGGCCTGTCGCGACGCGGCGACGGCAGTGCCGGTTTCTGCTGGGGCATGGTACAGCGCGCGCTGCACCGGCATGGACTGGGCCGGGAACTGGCGTTGGCACGCCTGCGCCAGGCCGAAGCGGATCCCTCGATCAAGCGCATCACGCTCAGTACCAGCCAGCACACCCAGGGCTTCTATGCTGGCCTGGGCTTCCAGGTGACGCGGATCGTTTCCAATGGCCACGGCGCCGGGATCGATGCTGTGGAGATGGAGCGGAGGGTCTAGCCCTCCGCACCGCCCTGGATCCACGCAGGCGTGGATCCAACGTCGCCCCACTCTCCTCAGAAGCCCACACGCAGGTTGATCTGCCCGCCCACGTCGCGGCGGCCATCGCCGTGCTGGCCCTGCACGAACATCGACAGCTGGCTGTTGCGACCCAGGCCCACCGCCACGCCGAGCTGGCTGACCAGTGCGTTGCGCGCCATCACCGCGCTGTAGACATCGAACGCGTTGCCACCAACGGCGAAGCGGTTGCGGCTGGCCACATCGGTATCACCCGATGCGTGCTGCCAACCCAGGCCAACCGTCAGCTGCGCCGGGAAGCGCTCGCCGCTGCCCACATCCCAGCGTCCACGCACGCCCACGGTGCTGACATTGAGCGTGTCCTTGCCGCCTTCCAGCACCAGCGCGGCCGTTCCGCCCTGCTCCACCGCACGCTCGCTGTCGACCCAGTGCCTGGTGAACTGCACATACGGCTGCAGTTGGGTCTTGCCATGGGTCCAGGTCCAGCTGCCCTCCACCTGCGCGATGGTCACATCCGAATCCTGGCGGCTGTACAGGGTCTGCCCCAGCAGCGGCACCTCACGCGTGGTGCGTGTGCGGTAATCACCGCGCGACACGCTGCCACCCAGCGCAAAGCCGTTGTTCCACTGGCCCTGCGCATACAGGCCGAACGTGTTGCCGCGCAGGCGGGCCCGCGAGCTGCGATCGTAGAGGCGGGTATCCAGCCGCTCGTTGCCTGCGGCCGCACCCAGCACCACATGCTCGCCCAGCTGCCAGTCCACGCCCGCCATCAGTGCATTGCGGTTGGAGCGGATGTCGTCGCCGTTGCCATCGCCATCCTGCTTGAACACCTTGCCGCTGCCGGCCAGCCAGGCCGAGGCACGCTCGCCACGCACGGTCGGCAGCTCGCTGCCCAGACGCTGGCGGATGCCCTCTTCCAGGTAGTTGTCATACAGCAACACCGCACGGCTGGCCGCATGCACCTCACCGGACAACTGGTCGAACGCCGCGCGCGCGGTTCCTGCGTCATACATCAGCACCGTGTTGTACAGGCCCAGTGCCGAACCACTCTGCGGCAGGCTGTCCAGAGCCGCAGCGGTGTTGTACTGGTTGCGCGTCTTCGCCGCCGTGGTGAATGCCGCGGTCTGCGCTACGTCGATCTGCAGGTTGGCCGTGTTGGCGGTATAGACCGGGGTGATGGTCAGGAAGGCCGACGGCGAGGTCGCCGAAGCGAACTGCCCGCTGACGCCACCACCCGCGTTGATCACGGTGTACTGCTGGCCCTGCTGGTAGCTGGTGTTCGGCGAGATGGTATTCACCTTGACGATGCTGCCACCCACGTTGGCGCTGCCGCCCACCTGTACCGTATCGCTGCCGGTGGCACCCAGATCGACGCCCAGCGTGCTGCCCGGCGACAACGTCAGGTTACCGCCCACCGTGATCGTGCCGGTGCCATTGCCCGCACCACTGCCGTTGCCCGGGCCATTGCCCGGCGACAGCACGCCGCCGCTGGACACCGTCACGCCGCCACCCGTGCCACCGATGGTCCCGGTACCGGACAGCGTGGTACCGCTGCCGATGGTCCACTGGCCACCGATGTTGCCGGTGACATTCAGGCCACCGCCGGTGACCTGGCCGGTGCCGCTGAAGCCGCCGCTGTTGCCGCCCAGGTTCAGGCCGCCCGGGCCTGCCTGCACGATGCTGCCACCACCGCTGATGGTGCCGCCCAGCGTGGTGGTGCCGCCGGTGTTGATGACCAGGCCACCGTTGTTGGTGATGTTGCCGGTGATCGAGCCGCTGGCGCCGCCATTGCCGACCTGCACAGTGCCGCCGGCATTGATGGTGGTGCCGCCGGTGTAGGTGTTGTTGCCGGTCAGGGTGACCGTTCCGGTGCCGGCCTGGGTCAGGCCACCACTGCCGCTGATGGTGCCTCCGACGGTGGTGTTGCCGCCCACGTTGAACACCAGGCTGCCGTTGTTGCTGACGTTGCCGGCGATCGCACCGCTGGCGCCGCCGTTGCCAACCTGCAACGTGCCGCCGGTGTTGATGGTGGTGCCACCGGTATAGGTGTTGTTGCCGCCCAGGATCAACGTGCCGCTGCCGGCCTGGGTCAGGCCACCGCTGCCGCTGATGGCGCCGCCGACCGTGGTGTTGCCGCCCACGTTGAACACCAGGCTGCCGTTGTTGGTGACGTTGCCGCCGATCGCGCCGGTGGCACCGCCGTTGCCGACCTGCAGCGTGCCGTCTGCATTGATCGTGGTCGGCCCGGTGTAGGTGTTGTTGCCGGTCACGGTCAGAGTGCCGCTGCCGGCCTGGGTCAGGCCGCCGCTGCCGCTGATGGTGCCACCCAGTGTGGTGTTGCCGGCCACGTTGGACAGCAGCGTGCCGTTGTTGGTGACATCGCCAATGATCGAGCCGGTCGCGCCGCCATTGCCCAGCTGCAGCGTGCCGCCGGCGTTGATGGTGGTACCCCCGGTGTAGGTGTTGGTGCCGGTCAGCACCAGCGACCCACTGCCCGCCTGGGTCAGGCCCCCCGTACCGCTGATGGTGCCGCCCAGCTGCGTGTTGCCGGCCACGTTGGAGATCAACGCGCCATTGTTGGTGATGTCTCCAGCGATGGCGCCGGTTGCCCCGCCGTTGCCGACCTGCAGCGTACCGCCGGTATTGATCGTGGTGCCACCGGTATAGGTGTTGTTGCCGACCAGGGTCAGCACGCCGCTGCCGGCCTGGGTCAGGCCACCGCTGCCGCTGATCGCGCCACCGACGGTGGTGTTGCCGCCCACGTTGAATACCAGGCTGCCGTTGTTGGCAACGTTGCCGGTGATCGCACCGGTCGCACCGCCATTGCCCACCTGCAGGGTGCCACCGGCATTGACGGTGGTGCCGCCGGTATAGGTGTTGTTGCCGGTCAGCACCAGCACGCCGCTGCCGGCCTGGGTCAGGCCGCCACTACCGCTGATGGTGCCACCGAGCGTGGTGTTGCCGGCCACGTTGGACACCAGCGCGCCGTTGTTGGTGATGTCGCCGACGATCGCACCGGTCGCACCACCGTTGCCGATCTGCAGCGTGCCGCCGGCATTGATGGTGGTCCCTCCGGTGTAGGTGTTGTTGCCGGTCAGCACCAGCGTGCCGCTGCCGGCCTGGGTCAGACCGCCATTGCCACTGACCACGGCGCCCACGGTTGCCGTGGTGCCAAGGTTGTAGACCAGGCTGCCGTTGTTGGTGATGTCGCCCAGCACCGAACCGGTGCTGCCACCGCTGCCGATCTGCAGCGTGCTGCCACCGTTGATGGTGGTACCACCGGTGTAGGTGTTGTCGCCGCTCAGGGTCAGCGTTCCGGTACCGCTCTGCACCAGGCCGCCGGTACCACCGAGGACGCCGGCAAACGTGGTGCTGGCGTTGTTGCCGCCGGTGGTCAGCGTTGCGCCGCCCAGCGCCACCGTGCTGCCGGCAACACCGGCTAGGCCGCCGATGCTCTGGTTGCCACCGGCACTGATGTCCAGCGTGCTGGTGCCGGCCAGGTTCACCGTGCTGGCGCCAGACAGGCTGCCGCCCGCACCCACCGCCAGCGTGCCGCTGTTGATGGTCGTGGTGCCGGTGTAGCTGCTGGCGCCGCCGAGGGTAACCGTCGCCGCGCCATCCTTCAGCAGGCCGCCGGCACCGCTGATCGGGCCATTCAAGGTCAACGCGTTGCTGCCGGCCAGGGTCAGCGTACCGCCGGCCAGCTGCACGCTGTTGGCCAGGGTCAGCGCGCTGGTGCCGTCCAGGCTGGCATTGCCGCCCACGGTCAGCGCGCCGGTTCCCAGTGCATTGTTGTTGCCCAGGACGAGGCCGCCGGCGTTGAGTGCCACGCCGCCGCTGAAGGTATTGTTGCCGCTCAGGGTCTGTATGCCTGCGCCGTTCTTCACCAGGCCACCGGTGCCGGTGATGTCACCGGCGAAGACGCTGTTACTCACGCCATTGAGCGTCAGCGTGCTGCCGCCCAGCGCCACTGCCGAACCCGCCACGCCGGCCAGCGAGCCGATGGCCTGCGCGCCCCCCGCACTGATGTCGAAGGCGGTGCCGGCGTTGGCCAGGTTCACCGCACCGGTCGCAGCCAGGCTGCCACCGGCGCCGATCGCCAGCGTGCCTGCGTTGATGGTGGTACCACCGGTGAAGGTATTGGTGCCGGTCAAGGTCTGGGTACCCGATCCTTCCTTGATCAGGCCACCGGAGCCAGCCACCGAGCCACTGAACGTGCCATTGGTGGCGTCTCCGATCGTCAGCGTGTTGGCGCCCAGGTTCACCGTACCGTTGCCGACCAGGGTACCGAACTGCTGCGTGCCGCTGCCCGCCGACAGATCGAAGGTCGCTCCCGAGGCCAGGTTGACGATGCCACTGGCGTGCAGGCTCGCGCCCGCGCCCAGTGCCAACGTACCGGCGTTGATGATGGTGCCGCCGGTGTAGCTATTGGTGCCGTTCAGGGTCAGCGTGGCTGCCCCCTCCTTGGTCAGGCTGCCGGTGCCGCTCAGGCTGCCATTGAGGGTGAGGTTGTTGCTGCCCAGCACGGTCAACGCGTTGTTGAGGACGAAGTTGTTGGCAAGGATGGCCGCAGTATTCGAATCGAGCGTGGCAGCGCCTCCGACCGTCACCGTACCGGTACCCAGCGCAGCATTGTTGCCGACCACCAGGCCACCGGCGTTGAGCGCCACGCCACCGCCGAAGGTGTTGGCGCCATTGAGCGTCTGCACGCCCGCGCCGTTCTTGATCAGGCCACCACTGCCGCCGATCACACCGTTGAAGGTGCTGTCCACCGTGCCGCCCAGGGTCAGCGTGCTGCCGCCCAGCGCCACCGTGCTGCCGGCCACGCCGGCCAGCGAACCGATGGCCTGGTTGCCCGCGGAGATGTCGAGCGTACCGGTGCCGGCCAGGTTCACCGCGCCGGTTGCGGCGAGGCTGCCACCGGCACCGATCGCCAGCGTGCCGCTGTTGATGGTGGTACCACCGGTGTAGGTGTTGGCACCGCTCAGGGTTACCGTGGCCGCACCGTCCTTGATCAACCCGCCTGTACCCGAGATCACACCGCCCAGTGCCAGCGACTGGCTGCCGAGCAGATCAAGATTGGCACCCGCTGCCAGGCTGATGTTGTTGGCCAGGCTGGCACCGGTCGATGCATCCAGCGTTGCGTTGCTTCCGACCGTCAACGCACCGCTGCCGAGCGCAGCGTTGTTGCCGACCACCAGGCCACCGCCGTTGAGTGCAACGCCACCGCTGAACAGATTGGCGCCGCCCAGCGTGAGGATGCCGGCGCCATTCTTGACCAGGCCACCGGTGCCGGAAATCGCGCCATCGAAGAGGCTGTTGCCAACGCCACCGAGTGTCAGCGTCTGTGCCCCCAGGCTCACCGTCGAGCCCGCCACGCCATTCAACGACCCGATGGTCTGGCCGGCCCCTGCGGTGGAGATATCGAAGCCCGTGCCGGCAGCGCCCAGCGTCACAGCGCCGGTGGCGGCCAGGCTGCCGCCCGGACCAATCGCCAGCGTGCCGGCATTGATGAAGGTCCCGCCGGTGTAGGTATTGGCACCGGTCAGCGTCTCGATGCCCGCACCGACCTTGGTCAGGCCACCCGTGCCTGCGATCGAGCCACTGAAGGTGCCATTGGCAGCGCCGCCGACCTCGATCGAGTTGGCACCGAGGTTCACCGTACCGTTGCCGACCAGCGTGCCGAACTGCTGCGTGCCACTGCCGGCCGACAGGTCCAGCGTGGCGCCGGTGGCAAGATTGACGGTACCGCTCGCGGCCAGGCTGGCACCGGCCCCCAGCGCCAGCGTGCCGGCGTTGATGTTGGTGCCACCGGTGTAGGTGTTGGCGCCATTCAACGTCAGCGTCGCGCTGCCATTCTTGGTCAGGCTGCCGGCACCGGAAAGGACGCCGTTTAGCGTCAGTGCGTTGGTCCCGAGCACGGTCAGCCCGGCGTTGAGCGCAATGTTGTTGGCCAGCGTTGCCAGGCCGGTGGTATCCAGCGTGGCAGCACCACCGACGGTCAATGCGCCCGTGCCCAGCGCCGCATCATTGCCGAGCACCAGTCCGCCTGCATTGAGGGTCACGCCGCCACCGAAGGTATTGGCGCCGGACAAGGTCTGTACGCCCGCGCCCACCTTGACCAGGCCACCACCGCCGCTGATCACGCCATCGAACGCGGCGTTGCCGGCGGTACCGAAGGTCAACGAATTGCCGCCCAGCGTCAGCGTGCTGCCGCCCGCGCCGTTGAGCGCGCCGATGGTCTGGTTGCCGCCGGCACCGGAGATATCGAAGCCTGCGCCTGCGCCCAACGTGACATCACCGACTGCGGCGAGACTGCCACCCGTGCCCAACGCCAGCGTGCCGGCGTTGATGGTGGTACCGCCGGTGTAGGTGTTGGCACCGGACAGCGTCAACGTGGTGCCGCCATTCTTGATCAGGCTGCCATTGCCGCCTACCACGCCCGACAGCGTCAGCGCATTGCTGCCGGGCAGCGTGAGTGCGACGCCCGAGCCCAGCGTGACCGCATTGCCGAGCGTCACTGCAGTGCCCGCATCCAGCGTGGTGCTGGCATTGACCGCCAGCGCACCGGTACCGAGCGCACCATTCGCGCCGACCACCAGGCCACCACCGTTCAAGGTCAGGCCGCCACCGAAGGTGTTGGTGTTGTTGAGGGTCAGCAGGCCCGCACCATTCTTGACCAGGCTGCCGTTGCCGCTCAGCACGCCTCCGAATGCAACGTCACTGGTTCCGCCCAGGGTGAGCTGGGTGCCGGCACCGAAGTTCACCGCGTTGGCCAGATTCAATGCCACCGTGCTGTCCAGCGTGGTGGTGCCGCCAATACCCAGCGCACCGGTACCAAGCGCACCTGCATCGCCCAGTACCAACCCGCCCGCGTTGAGCGCAAGGCCACCACTGAACGTGTTTGCACCGGACAGCGTCTGCACGCCCGTGCCGGTTTTGACCAGGCCACCGGTACCACCGATCACACCGGCAAAGCTGCCATTGCTGGCACCGCCAAAGGTCAGCGACTGCGCGCCCAGCGCCAGCTGGCTGCCCGCCACGCCATTCAACGCGCCGATGGTCTGTGCCGCACCGGCTGCGGAGATGTCCAGTGTCGCGCCCGCAACGGCAAGATTCACCGCACCGGCTGCGGCGAGACTGCCGCCTGCGCCCAGCGCCAGCGTGCCGGCGTTGATGGTGGTGCCTCCGTTGTAGGTATTGGCGCCCGACAACGTCAACCGCGCCGTGCCGTCCTTGATCAGCCCACCGGCACCGAATACCGGACCGGCCAGCGTCAGGTCATTGTTGCCCAGCACGGAAAGGTTGGCACCGGCAGCGAGACCGATGGTGTTGCCCAGCGCCAGCGCCGTTGTGGCCTCCAGCGAAGCGTTGCCGCCCACGTCCAGCTGGCCGGTACCCAGCGCCTGCGCATTGCCCAGCTGCAGCAGGCCCGCGTTGAGGCCGACGCCCCCGCTGAACGTATTGGCGCCGTTCAACGCCAGCGTCGCCGTACCGTTCTTGACCAGGCTGCCAGTACCACTGATGAGACCGCCCAGCGACACGTTCTGGCTGCCCAGCAGATCCAGCGCCGCGCCTGCCCCAAGGTTGAGGTCGTTGGCGAGGTTCAGCGCTACTGAACTGTCCAGCGTGGCATTGGCGCCCACCGACAGTGCACCGGTGCCCAGTGCGCCGGCGTTCCCCAGGAACACGCCGCCGCCGTTGACGGTCAGCCCACCACCGAAGCTGTTGGCGCCGTTGAGGGTCAACGTGGTGGCACCATTCTTGACCAGCCTGCCGGCACCGGACACCACGCCACCCAGCGTGATCGCCTGCGAGCCCGGCAGCGACAGCGCGGCACCCGCGCCCAGGGACACATTGTTGGCCAGGTTCAGCGGGGCGCCGCCATCGAGCGAGACGCTGCCGCCAATGCCCAATACTCCCGTACCGAGTGCGCCACTGTTGCCCAGCAGCAGACTGCCGGCGTTTGCGCTCAGTCCACCGCTGAAGGTGTTGGTACCGTTCAAGGTCAGTGTCGACGCGCCATTCTTGACCAGGCTGCCGGTGCCGGTGATGTTGCCGGCCAGGGCCAGGTTCTGGCTGCCCGGCAGGGTCAACGCCGCGCCGAGGTTGATCGCATTGCCCAGGTTCAGTGCAGCAGTGGCGTCCAGCGAACCGTTGCCACTGACGGTCAGCGCACCGCTTCCCAGCGCACCGGCGTTGCCCAGCACCAGGCCACCGGCGGCAAGATTCACCCCACCGCTGAAGGTGCTGGCGCTGGTCAGCGTCTGCACGCCGGTGCCCTGCTTGATCAGGCCACCGGTGCCGCCGATGACGCCGGCGAAGGTCTGGTTGGTGGCATCACCAAAGGTCAGCGTGCTGCTGCCCAGCGACAGAGTGCTGCCAGCCACGCCGGACAACGCACCGATGGTCTGGTTGCCACCCAGCGAGATATCCAGTGCGCTGCCAGCGCCGGCCAGGCTGACCGCGCCGGTCGCCGCCAGGCTGCCACCACTGGCCAATGACACCGTTCCGGCATTCACCGCCAGCCCACCGGTGAATGTGTTCGCGCCGCCCAGCGTCAGCGTGGAGGCGCCGTTCTTGACCAAGCTGCCGCTCCCGCCGATGACACCGCCCAGCGTCAGCGCATTCGAGCCCAGCACATCGAGCGAACCACCGGCGCCAAGCGTGATGCCATTGCCCACGGTGAGGCCGGCGCTGGCGTCGAGCGATACCGCACCGCCGACGTTCAGCGCCCCGGTTCCCAGTGCACCGCCGTTGCCCAGCACCAGGCTGCCGGCATTGAACACCACGCCGCCGTCGAAGGTATTGGCGCCATTGAGCGTCAGCGACGACGCACCGCTCTTGACCAGGCCACCGCCGCCACCGATCACGCCGTTGAACGTGAGCGCCTGTCCGCCAAGCAGATTCAGGCTGGCGCCCGACCCGAGGTTGACCGCGTTGGCCAGTGCAAGCGCCCCCGTGGTTCCATCGAGCGTCACGTTGCCGCCGACACTGAGCGCACCGCTGCCCAGCGCAGCAGCATTGCCCAGCAGCAGGCCACCGGCGTTGAGTGCCACGCCGCCACTGAGGTTGTTCACGCCCGACAAGGTCTGCACGCCAGTGCCCAGCTTGATCAGGCCACCCGTGCCTGCGGCGAACGTACCGCTGTAGCTGGTATCGCCCAGCCCGGCGAGGGTGAGCGTGTGGCTGCCCAGGTTGACCGAGCCGCCGAGGCCCGCAAGCGAACCGATGGTCTGGTTGGCGGCCGCCGACAGGTCCAGGGTGGTACCGACGCCGACCGTGATCGCACCGGTGGGCGACAGACTGCCGCCCGCGCCCAGCGCCAACGCGCCTCCGGCCAGGTTGAAACTGCCGGTCAGCGCATTGGCGCCGTTCAGGGTGAGAGTTCCGGCGCCGTTCTTGGTCAGGTCGCCGGCACCGGAGATCGAACCGTTCAATGACAACGCATTGCTGCCCAGCAGGTTCAGCGAGCCCCCGCCATTGATCACCAGATTGTTGCCCAGGGTGAAGCCCGACGTCGTATCCAGTGAAGCGCTGCCACCCACGGTCAGGTTGCCGCTGCCCAGCGCGCCCGCATTGCCCAGCAGCAGGCCGCCGGCGTTGAGGTTGACGCCGCCGGAGAACAGGTTTGCGCCGCCGAGCGTGACGATGCCGGTGTTGTTGACCGTCAGCCCCCCAGTACCGGACAGCACGCCACCCAGGCTGAACGCATTGGTCCCCGCCAGTGACAGATTGCCACCAAGGCTGAAAGCGTTGGCCAGATTCAGACCGGCCGTGGAGGCGGCGATGGCACCGCCGTTGGCGGTGAACAGCCCTGTGCCGAAGGAACCGGCATTATTGAAATTGACCAGGCCATCATTGAGCGTGGTCGTGCCTGCACCAGCCCACGCACCCTGCAGGTTCCAGGTACCGCTGTTGACGGTGAGCCTCTGGAAGTTGATGTACTGGTTCCAGCCCAGCGTGGTCACCGCCCCACCGGTACCGCTGCCCGGGCCGGTGGCGCTGTTCTGCAGCACCAGGCTGTTGTTGGACGCCGAACCACCGTCGACGATGCCGGCCGCGGCCAGATTCACCGCAAGCGCGCCGACCTGCCCGGCCACGCCGATACCGGCGGTATTGACGCTGGAACCAGACACGGCGGTGAAGGTGTTGCCGGAGACCGAACTGCCCAGGTTCACACTGCCGTTGATGGTTCCTGCGTTGAGGAAGGTATTGCCGGCTCCCGCCGTGGCCGAACCCTGGAACCCTATGCGGCCGGTAATGGTGCCGGTGTTGTCGAGAGTGGTCTGCGCACCACCGTAACTGACGATCGATGCCGCATCGGCCGTGGTCAACAGGCCTGCACCAAAGATCGACATGTCCACATTACCGGCATTGACGATGTTGCTGACACCGCCGGAAGCGTTCTGCACCACCAGCGCCTGTCCGCCGAAACCGAGGATGGAGCCGATGTTGACCAGGCCTTTGATCGCCCCGCCTGCCTGATTGTTGACGCTGATGGTGTTTCCACCGACGGTATTGTTGCCCAGCACCATGCCCGACGCTGCCAGGCTCAGGCCACCGTTGATGGTGGGATCGACCGTGCCCTGGTTGTTCACGGTTATGCCGTTACCACTCAAATTCACTGCACTTCCGCCAACGATCGGCGGCACGCTGAGCTCGGCTCCGGTCTGGATATTCAGCGTCACGCCGTTGATGCTGTTGGTCAGCGAATTGGTATTGGAGCCGGTGGCGCAGGTCACCGTCGTACCTGCGGTAGTGCAGGCCGCAAACGCCGACCCGCTGGCCAGTGTTGCGGCCAAAGCCACCGCCAGCTGGTGCGCCCGCAATCGCGGCACCCGCCCTGCGCTGACCGCGCTTCCGCCGGGATTCCGGGCGACCTCCGAAGCAACCTGCATTACCCCAAGGGCACGATTGAAAACCAGACGGTAAATGCGGTTCATCGGTAAATCTCCATGAAAAGACCGGATGGCACAGCTGGCAGGTTTTTTTGGAGACAATGCGGCCCACCCCGGCTCCCGATACGGAAACAAGGTTTGAAGGCATTAACTCCTGAAAATCTTCACATCTTCACGCTGTCGCACCCGGTGACAGGTACGACAGCGTGTCCCTCAAGGCGAAAACTCCCCGGTTTCGCCCGACGAATGGCGGCACTGTGCGACCGTCGGTGCCAGCGGCATGTGAATCACGCTCGTTATTTTCATGACGTACGTCAAATAAAACGGGCGGACAAAATGGTCTTGCCGAAAATGCATATACCTGCTGGAAGCGGAGATTCCTTTCCCCGCCATAAGTAAATCATTCAGCTGCTCGAGAGTTTCATCAGCACAGGCCGGAAACGATCAGCACCGCTGCACCGATCCGCATCGGGCTGACCTGCTCGCCGAGGAACACGATGCCAACCACGAACGCACCGACCGCGCCGATGCCGGTCCAGATCGTATAGGCGGTGCCCAGCGGCAGGCTGCGCATGGCTACCGCCAGCAACCAGAAGCTGGCGATCATGCCGACGATCGTGACCACGGTGGGGGTGAGCTTGGTGAAGCCTTCGGACTGCTTCATGGACACGGCCCAGACGATTTCCAGCAGGCCGGCGAACAACAGATAGATCCAGGCCATGACGGCCCTCCTCTTGGTAGGGCCAGGCCGTCCTGGTCTTTGATTCCCGATGTGGGGGAGGCCGTTCCTCCTGGCCGGCATTCTAGCAACGGCGGGTGGCCCGGGCCGCCATGGGCGGGAACGGGTTACAGCGGATTCAGCGCGTGAAGCTGGCGTCGATGCGCCTGCCTGCGCTAGACTACGCCTCTGCCATCGGCCAGCCGATGCGCAGTCCGGCTGTGGTCTCTGGCGCATCGCGCGCTGCTTCCCCTGGTCCGTGAACTGGCTGCCCTCCGGGCGGCCGACGTCTCTATGGTGGCCCCGTCGGCCCCTCGCGACGCTAGGTCGAAAACCCCGCCAGGGCCGGAAGGCAGCAACGGTATCGATCGACGCGGGCGCCGAGGTCAGCCGGCGGGGCCATCGCCTTTTCCGGCGACGCCCCGCCCCTGGCAGGTGCCACCCCTGGTTGGCGCCCTTCGCCGGACATGGCCCGATCCTACCGTGCCTCGGGCGTGCCCTGGTGGAACAGCATGCGCCATCCATCCCCGTGCCGGCGCCACAGCGAGCTGCGCAGCACCCAGCCTTGCGGCTGGCCGTCGAGGTAATGGCGGCTGCGATAACGCACCTGGGCCAGACCGTCGGCCAGCAACCACACCGCGTACTGTTCCGATTCGATCAGCACCTGCGCGCGCTCCAACGGGATCTCCTGCAAGGCTGCATCACGGCCGTAGCATTGCCCGGAACTGCCGATCTCGCTGAAATCCTCGTCCAGCAATGCGTCAAGGCGCTCAGGATCGGCCCGCACCGCAGGCGCATGCAGCGCGCGCTCCAGCACCTCCAATCCGGCGGCCAGCGCCGCGTCGGCGGGCTGGCCGGCACCGCTCACGGCGGATCCTGCGCCAGCACGTGCGGTGCAGTCGGGGTTGCCAGCGGCACGCACTGCCCCGGCTGCGCCACGCGGTGGCCGCGCGCGGCCAGCGCCACACCATCAGCCACGCTGGCGTAGTGGTAGAGCATCATCCGCGCCTGCAGTTCCGCGCTGTACTCGCGCTCCAGGTCGTCCACACCGGTATGCGACGGATTACCGTGCAGGCCGCAGTCGTGGGCGATCAGTTCGTTGTCATTGGCGAAGCGGGCCAGCATCTCCGGAATCGGCCGGGTATCACCACTCCAGGTCAGCGCGCCCTGCAGGCGCAGGCCGTACGCCGTCTCCGGCCAGTGGTGGCGTACCGGGAATACTTCCAGGCGCACGCCCTCGTGCCAGAACGCCTCGCCCACCACGATCAACTGGAACGCATCCCAGAAGTTGGCACCGCCCTCGGCCAGCACGTTCGGGTAGTCGCCGATGCGCTTGTGCAGCAGCGGCACCACGGTGGCAGGCACATACAGGCGCACCTTGCCGCGGCGCTGCGTGCTGAAGAAGGTATCGACGAACAGCCGCTCGAAACCGGCCACGTGATCCAGATGCACATGGGTGACGAACAGTGCCTGCGGCATGTGCCCGTAGTGCGCCTTGAACGCGGTCAGGCCTTCGCCGCCGCAGTCGATCGTCAGCCATGGCCGCCCGTCCCGCTCGATCACCGACATCGGCGACCCCAGCTCGACCGCCGACGCGTTGCCGACGCCGAGGAAACGCAACGACCAGCCCATCAGGTGCCCCGGTTCCAGGCCATGTCATAGGCGCGCCTCAGCCGCGCGTAGTCCTTCTGCACGTCCTCCACGCTGCGCTCGCCGCGCAGCTTGATCAGCGAGCGCAGCAGGCGCTTGAGGTTGCGTTCGCGCCAGGCGGTGGCCGGAATGCGGATCACCCCGCGGTCGAAGTCGATCAGCCAGCCATGGCCGTTGCCATCGAACAGGATGTTGTGCGCGTTGAGGTCGGCATGGTCCAGGCCGGCACGGTGGAAGCGGGCGATCAGCCGCCCGGTCTCTTCCCAGGGCGCGCCCCGTCCGGCGACCAGCGCACGGTCGGCCAGCGAGCGCACGCCCTCGATCCGCTCCATCAGGATTGCCGCCCGGTAGCGCAGGCCTTCGCGCATGTAGTACGCGGCGATCGGCCGGGGCACCGGCAGCTTCTTCTCGCGCAGGGCGCGCATCAGGCGGAATTCGGCAAAGCTCCGGGTCCGGTCCGAGCCGCGCCAGAGGTACTGGTCATGGCTGATCTTCGCTGCCAGGCCGCCGCGCAGGTAGTGGCGCAGCACGCTGGCGCCGAACGGCGCATCGATGAACCAGGCGCTGCCGCGGCCGCCCTCGCCGACCGGCCGGGCCTTGCTTCCCCAGTGCTGGGGCGAGAACAGGCCAACCTCGGCTTGCCGCAGCCGCTCGCGGTCGAACAGAATGGCCCCGATGCCGCGACCCTCGCGGCATGGCGTCAGCGCTTCATTGGCGTCGAATGCGACCATTTCATTGAGTCTAACAACACATGGCATCAGCGTCCTCCTCCTTGTGCCTCCTGCGCCTGTCCGCACTCGGCGATGTCACCCACGTGGTGCCCCTGGTGCGCACCCTGCAGGCTGCGCGTCCGGACACGCCGATCCACTGGATCATCGACAAGGTCGGCCACAAACTGCTCGATGGCCTGCCCGGCGTCACCTTCCACGCCTACGACAAGAAGAGCGGCATGGCAGGGGTCAAGGAGCTGCGCAAACAGCTGCCACCGGGGCGTTTTGAAGCGCTGCTGCAGATGCAGGTGGCGTTCCGCGCCAACCTGCTGTCGGCGTTCATTCCCGCCGAGCGCCGCATCGGCTACGACCGCAGCCGTTCCAAGGACCTGCACGGGCTCTTCATCAACGAGCGCATTCCCGACCGCCCCGGCATCCATGTGCTGGATGCCATCGGCAGCTTCTGCGAGCCGCTGGGCCTGCGCCAGACCGAGGTCAGCTGGGACCTGGCCGTGCCACAGTCCGCATATGACTGGGCCGCTGCGCAATGGCAGGACGATGGGCGCCCGGTGCTGATGATCTCGCCCTGTTCCAGCCACGTGCGCCGCAACTGGTATGCAGACCGCTATGCAGCCGTGGCCAACCACGCCGCGCAGCGTGGTTGGCAGGTGGTGCTGTGCGGTGGCCGCAGCGAACTGGAGCGCAGCATGGCCGATGCCATCCAGGCACAACTGCTCACGCCGGCGCTGGACCTGGTCGGGAAGGACACCTTGAAGCAGCTGCCTGCCCTGCTTGCCCGCGCCAACCTGGTGATGACTCCGGACTCGGGCCCGATGCACATCGCCAACGCGATGGGCGCCAAGGTGCTGGGCCTGCATGCGGCCAGCAACCCGAACCGCAGCGGACCGTACTCGGACCGCCGCTACTGCGTGGACCGCTACGACGACGCTGCACGCAAGTACCTGGCCAAGCAGGCCGCCGATCTGAAATGGGGCACCAAGATCGAGTTCGACGATGTGATGGAACTGATCACTGTCGAAGACGGCATCGCGGCTTTCGAGCGTTACGTGGCCGATCATCTGGGGTGATGGGCCGGCCGGGCGTTGGCCTGCGCCCTGCGGTTTCATCCACGCGTGACGTGGCCCCCCCCCCCCTTTTGGCCGCCGGGATTACGCGCGCTGCGCGTAATCCTGGTAGGACTTCTCTTCCACGTACGCCGAGCCCAGCGCCAGGTTGATCGCCTTCTTGATGCGCGCACGCTCGTCGTTGCGCAGGTAGACGCTGCGCGCCAGGTCGACGAAGCCCTGGTCGAACGCCTGCGCCTTTTCCTTCAGGCGGATGTCGTCCTCGATGTCCCACAGCTGCTCGTTGACCGCCTTCAGCTCGGCACGCAGCTTGGCGATGTCCTTCACCGCCGCCGGGTGCGCCATCCAGGTCTGCTCCAGCGCCGACAGCTCCCTGCGCACGTTGGCCAGCTTGCCCTCGTCGCTGATGCGCTCGGACTTGATCTGCAGGATCGAGATCTTGTCCAGCAGCTCGCCGAAGGACACGGGGACAAGGATTTCAGCGCTCATGGGGGAAGGCTCCAGCAGGTGATGCATACATGGTAACCCGCGCGGCGCAAACGCTGCGCCCCGGCGCCTGCATGGTCAGCCGAGCGCGATGACTGGGGGAGAACCCCCCGCAGCTGCGTTAGCGGTCTGGAGAGGCGGCCTGTCGCCCTCCTCGCCCGGCCAGTCCAACGACCGAGCGCGCGCGACCCGCCCTGCCCAGGCTGCAACGTGTTGAAACCACGCCGCATCAGCGTGTTCATGCAGCGAAAAAGGGGCGGCAACCGCACTTCACTCCTTTCCGTGGAACTCCGCATGCATCGATATCCCGCCCTCCCCACCCGTCGCGCCACCGTCCTCGGCAGTGCCCTTGTTGCAGCACTTCTCGGCATCGCTGCCTCGCCGCAGGCCCATGCCAGCGCGTTCCACGTGAATGGAGACACGCTCTACTACACCGGCAACGTACTGGCGACCGATCCGCAGACGCTGGAGGCCTACATCCTCGCCGCGCAGGCCCGGGGTACGCCGCTGCGCCAGGTGGTGTTCCGCAACTCGCCGGGCGGGGCCGCCTCCGGTGGCGTGGGCATGGGTGCCATCATCCGCCAGCACGGGCTGGATACCGTACTGGACGGCGGCTGCTACTCGGCCTGCGCCGACGCCTTCGTTGCCGGCGTGAAGCGCAAGGTCACGCAGTTCGGCCTGCTGCCGGCGCACGGCAACTACACGGAGACGGTGCTGGGCATCCATGGCGAATCCGGCCCGAACGGTCCTACCCCCTACCCGGGGCAGGACAAGTACATCAAGTACTACCGGGACATGTTCGGCCCGACCGACTTCGCGGTCATCGAAGCGCGCATCGTCCAGGCGCACTATGAACTGACCCAGCAGTCGGGCTTCCTGCGCTACTTCGACCCGAACGTGGCGGCCGTGGCCACGCGCTTCTGCCCGACCCGCGACCAGAGCGCGGCAGGCAACTGCACCGCGTATCCCGGTGTGACCTTCTACAGTGATCGCGTCGTCACCGAAGCCGGTTACGTCCAGACCGGCGACGTGCTTTCCGTCGACAAAGACGTGAGCGGAGACCTCAATCCGAACCTGGCCGTGCGCGGGCGCTACACCAATGCGCTGGCCAACCTGCGCTACTTCCAGCAGTCGGCCCCGGACATCCGGCTGGACGACGCCTTCGGTGTGATCCGTATCGGCAAGGGCGGGGTCTGGTCGCTGGATACCGCTTCCGCCGCCCAGTATGTGGTCGCCGATGGCGGCACCCTGCGCCTGCAGCAGAATGGCTGGATCCACCACGCCGAAGCCATCGGCGCCCGCAATGGCGGGCGCATCGAACTGCAGCAGGGCGCACTGCGCAGCCTGACCGTGATCGAACGCGGCGGCGTGCTGACCGGGCACGGTTCATTGAATGCCACGATCGACATCAACGAGGGCGGAACGCTCGCGCCGTCCGGCATCGTCATGCGCCCCTACTCGCTGGAAGCACTCGCACCGGGTGGCGACGACGTGTTCACCAGCGAGCGCTTCCGGATCGGCAAGGGTCGCTACATCAACCTCAATGACGGTGCGAACCTGGCCTTCGAGGTCGACAGCCAGCGCACTGCACCGGCACTGACGCTGGAAGAAGCCCGCTACTTCCTGGTCGATGAGGACCGGCAGACGGGGGACTACAACCTGTTCGGCAACATCAACCGCGCCGTGCTGAGCATTGCCCCCGCCGCCAGGCTGACGCTGGACGTCAAGCAGGCGTTCTTCCCGGCCGGGCAGCAGAACCACCTGGTGGGAACCCAGGTGGATGCCAGCGCCCTGCAGCTGCCCATCGCCCCCTGCAGCGCGTCGAACGGTGAGTACGCTGGCCTGTGGTGCCGCACCGCTACGCCCGATACCCTGACCCGCGCAGCGCCGGTGTCGGACTTCATCGAAGGGCGCTTCCAGTACGTCGAGCGCAGTGGCGAGGCCGGCAGCGCGGTGGACCTCACCGCTCCCGGCGCTGTATTCCGCCCTCGCCACAATTCACTGCTCAGCTTCACCGTCAATCAGACCGGCAGTGGCCTGTGGCTGACCGCCAATCCCTCCTTCGACGACACACGCTTGTTCGGCAATGCCCCGTCCGGCGACGGCCTGGGCATCGCACTGCAACAGGCGGCTGCACAGCGCACTTCCTCGATGAGCGGACTGCTGGGCGCCCTGCAGTTCGCTGACCGCGATGACATCGCGCGCCAGGCGGGAGCACTGCGTGGCGACGGGCATGCCAGCCTGCGCCTGGCCGATTCCGCACTGGTCGGCAGCATCGGCAACGTCGTGCAGCAGCACCAGGCAGCATCGCGCAGCGGTGGCGATGCGGACGGCCTGGCAGCACAGGCCGCGCAGACCGCCTCGGCGCAATCGGCAACGACCGGCAGTCGCCTGTTCAACCAGCTGGCGATGCACCTGGTTGCACCGGCAGATGCAGGCAGTGATGCGGGCGACGCCGGACACAACCGCAGCTTCTGGGCGCGCGGGTTCGGCAGCCATGGCCGTATCGAGGGTGGTGCGGGCGTCGCCGGCCTGAACCACACCATCGGCGGCATCGCGCTTGGTGCCGATACCCATCTGGCAGACGACCGCGTGACACTGGGCGTGAGCCTTGCCGCGGCCGACATGTCGACCCGGTCCAGCGAAGGTGCAGGATTCAGCGGCGATGTCCGCGCGCTGGATATCGGCGGCTACGTGGACGCGCTCTATTCGCGTGGCTACCTGTCTGCCGCCGTCCGCTACACCGATCTTCGCCACGACACCCGTCGCAGCATCGAGGGGATCGAGGGCCTGCAGGCACCGCTGCGCGCGAAGTACAGCAACGACGCGATCTCTGCGCGCGTGGAGCATGCGTTCTCGTTCACCACCGGCAACGGCCTGGTGATACAGCCGCTGCTGCCGGTGATCGACTACATGCGCACCTCGGCCACGCACTTCAACGAAGGCCAGGACGCAGCCGCACTCATCGGCCGCAGTGGCAGCCTGGAAAGCATCCGCGTAGGCGCCGGCCTGCAGTTGTTCAAGACCTTCGACGGCAACAACGGCGAGCGCATCACCCCGCGGGCCCGCGTGGTCTGGCAGAAGGAGCTGGGCGATACCCAGGCCCGCTACAGCAACGGCTTCGCCGCCGCCCCGGACCTGCTGTTCAGTGCCAGCAGCCAGCCCGTCGGTGAGCAGGTCCTGGCCTGGAACCTGGGCGTGACCAGCCGTGCCAGCAAGCGCCTGTCGGTGATGGTTGATTACGTGGGCGAGCGGCGCGACGGCCAGACCCAGAACGGCATACAGCTGGGGCTGGGCTACACGTTCTGAGCACACGCCATTCGCACAGGGCATCGGTCCCCACCCTGTGCGAATGGCCTTGCCTTCCACGCCGTGCGTGGATGCACCCAGCGGGCAACGAGCGGCGCAACGTCTCGGGCGACGCGCGAAACGCGCGTCGCGTCCCGCGCCAGATAAAAGAAAAGGGCTGCCTTTTGGCAGCCCTCTTCTATTCCCGCAGAGACAAGGAAGTCATCAATGCCGCATCCACGCCCGGAACCATCTGGAGAAGCAAGCCCCTCTGTTGAGGGGCTGCCCCGACAGGGGCGGGGAGAGGCAGGCAAAGGGAGGGGCCCACGCGTTGCCACGCAACGTGTGGGGCGACGCGCGAAACGCGCGTCGTGTCCCGCGCCAGATAAAAGAAAAGGGCTGCCTTTCGGCAGCCCTTTTCTTTTATCTGGCGGAGAGGGGGGGATTCGAACCCCCGAGGCGCTATAAACGCCTGCCTGATTTCGAGTCAGGTACATTCAACCACTCTGCCACCTCTCCGGGTGGTCCCCGGCGGACCGGGGACGCGCATCATACGAGGAAGTGAGGCCGACGACAAGTCATTCCGGCCAACGAACTGAAAATTTCCTGGGCGCATGCCTTGCCGGATGCCTGCGGCCACCCGATGATGCCTGTCTCCCCCGGCAATACCCCGCCCTGCCTACCATGATCGAATTCGGACACCTCACCCACCCCGGCATGCGCCGCGAGCTCAACGAGGACACCTACTACGGTGACAGCGAGCTGGCCCTGTGGCTGGTGGCCGACGGCATGGGCGGGCATGCCTGCGGCGAAGTGGCCAGTGCACTGGCACGCGAAACCATCGTGCGCGAGATTCGCCGCGGCGCACCGCTGGCACAGGCCATCCGCACTGCCGACGAAGAGATCATCCGCGCCTCGCGCCGGCGCAACGACACGTTGCCGATGGGCACCACCGTGGTCGCCGCGCGCGTGCAGGGCAACCGCTATGAAGTGGCCTGGGTCGGCGACAGCCGCGCCTACCTGTGGCGCGACGGCCAGCTGGCGCAGCTCAGCCAGGACCACAGCGTGGTGCAGGAACTGGTCGCGCAGGGCAACCTGACCGCCGAACAGGCGCGCGCGCATCCGCATCGCAACGTGGTCACCCAGGCACTGGGCGTGACCGATCCAGCCCACCTGAACGTGGCCACCACCAGTGGTGAGCTGCGTCCGGGCATGCAGCTGCTGCTGTGCAGCGACGGTCTCACCGAGGAAGTGGATGACCGCGGCATCGCCCGCACCCTGGCATTCGAAGATGCCAGCGCGCAGGAATGCGTGGATACGCTGGTCGCCGCCGCACTCGATGGCGGTGGCCGTGACAACATCAGCGTGATCCTGGTGCGCTGCCATTAACCGGTAGAGCCTCGCCATGCGTGGAGGCGGTAGTGCCGGCCGCTGGCCGGCTCACGCGGGGAACCTCGTATCAGGACGATGCCGGCCAGCGGCCGGCACTACCTCGATGTATTACGCGCTGGCGGGCTCTTCCACCTTCGGGCCATCCCACAGCGCGTGGCCGGCCTTCTTGCGCAGCCGTTCCAGCCGCGCAGCGTGCGCTTCCAGTTCCGACGGCGTAGCCACCACGCGCGGACGAGGCAGCAGCTTGCTGGTATCGAAAGCCTGCAACGCCGCGCCGGCACCGCCGCCATCTTCCTCGCCCAGGCCGAAGCCGATCTCTTCCTGACCCGAGGTCAGTGCGATATAGACATCGCCAAGGATCTGCGCATCGAGCAGGCCGCCATGCAACGCACGGTGCGAGTTGTCCACGCCCAGCCGCTTGCACAGCGCATCCAGCGAGTTGCGCTGGCCCGGGAAGCGCTCACGCGCCATCGCCAGGGTATCAATCACCGTGCAGCGGTCGGTGATCTTTCCGTACTGCGGCCCCAGCAGCGACAACTCGTTGTCGAGGAAGCCAAGGTCGAACGCCGCGTTGTGGATGATCAGCTCGGCGCCATCGATGAACGCCAGGAACTCATCGGCGATCTGCGCGAATTCAGGCTTGTCATCGAGGAACTCCAGGGTCAGGCCGGTGACTTCCTGCGCGCCCTGTTCGAACTCGCAGTCCGGCTTGATGTACTGGTGGTAGTTGTTGCCGGTCGGGCGGCGCTTGAACAGCTCCACGCAGCCGATTTCGACGATGCGGTTGCCCTTCTTCCACTCCAGGCCGGTGGTTTCCGTATCGAGGATGATCTGACGCATGGGCTCAGTTTACCGGGCTGGCGTCGCGGATCTGGATCGCCGCGTTGCGGGCCAGGGTATCCACCCGCTCATTGTCCGGGTCGCCGGAGTGGCCCTTCACCCAACGCCAGTCGATCTGGTGCCGCAGCGTGGCCGCGTGCAGGCGCTCCCACAGCTCGCGGTTCTTCACCGGATCACCGCCAGCGGTCTTCCAGTTCTTGCGGATCCAGCCGGGCATCCACTGGGTCAGGCCCTGCCGCACGTACTGCGAGTCGGTGTAGAGCACGATGTTGCACGGCTCGGTCAGCGTCTCCAGCCCGGAAATGGCCGCCATCAGCTCCATCCGGTTGTTGGTGGTGTGCGCTTCACCGCCACTGAGCTCGCGCTCGTGGCCCTTGTAGCGCAGCAACGCAGCCCAGCCGCCGGGGCCGGGATTGCCGAGGCAGGATCCGTCGGTGTGGATTTCGATGGTTTTCAATACAGCTCCAGAATCAGGTAGCAACGGTGCCGTGCCAGCGCACCGGCAGCGGTTTCGGCCCGGGCAGGGCCAGCGTGCGTTTCTCCGCATGGAACAGGCAGGCCGCGCGCAATGGCGCCCAGCCCCCCGGGCGACGGCTGCCGGCACCGCGCCAGAGCGGGCCGAGGTAGCGCATATCGTCGCACTCCAGGCCATGGCGGCCGAGCAGCAGGCGGATCCGCTGCGGCGTACGCACCACCAGCCCATGCTGCCGCCAGTGCGTGCGGTAGGGGCTGAACGGATTGAGGCTGCTCAGCCACAGATGGCCGCCCGGCATCAATACGCGCTCGCACTCGTCGAGCAGCAGGTCGGCATCGCCGGTGGTGACATGCTGCAGCACGATCGCATTGACGCTCTCGTTGGCCAGGGGCAAGGGCAGCCCGCAGCGGGTATCGCCGTCATAGCCCGGTCCCGACCCCTGCCGGTACAGGCGCAGGCCGCGCCCACCCAGCTGCGCATCCTCCAGCCAGGCCGCACTCGGCGCGATCCACAGCCAGGGCTGCGCGGGCAGCGCCGACAGCTGCGGAAGCAGCAACTGCCGTTCCAGGACGCGCAGCGCCGCCGCCGGCTCACTGTCGAACCACGGGGTCTGGCTCGCTTGACGGGTGCTCTGCAGCGCGGGCATGGTCCAATTCTATGCGACTGACTGCCCTGCCCGCATTTGCGGATAACTACATCTGGACGCTGATCGCCGACGATGGCACTGCCGTGGTCATCGACCCGGGTGACGCCGCGCCGGTGCTCGCACTGGCCGATCAGGGCCTGCGCGTGGACACGATCCTGCTCACCCACCACCACGACGACCACATCGGTGGCGTGCCCGCACTGCAGGCTCGTTTTCCCGGTGTACGGGTCATCGCGCCGGTCGAAGAGCGCATCCCCACGGCCACCGAACGGGTCGGCGAAGGTGAACGCGTTCAGGCACTGGGCCGGACGTTCCACGTACTATCCGTGCCCGGGCATACCCGCAGCCACATCGCGTTTCACACTGCTGAACATCTTTTCAGCGGAGATTCGTTGTTCAGCCTGGGCTGTGGACGTCTGTTCGAAGGTACGCCGTCCCAGCTGCTGGCATCGATGCGCAAGCTGGGTACCTTGCCCGCGCAACTGCTGCTTTGTTGCGCCCACGAGTACACCGTGTCAAATGCCGTCTTCGCGCGGCATGTCGACCCCGCCAACGCTGCCCTGTGGCAGCGCCAAGAGGAGGCTTTGGCCATGCGCCGCGATGACCGTTCCACCCTGCCGGTAACCCTGGCCAACGAATTCGACTGCAATCCCTTCCTGCGTGTGCACGCGGCGCCGATCCGTGCGTCGGTCTCGGCACACCTGGGCCGTGACGTCGTTGACGACGTCGACGTGATGGCCGGTCTCCGGCACTGGAAAGACGGCTTCCGCGCATGATGCGCCGAAGTCTGCCGCTGGCCCTGGGCCTTGCCCTGGGGCTGGCCGGAACCGCGGGCGCACAGTCGCTGGGCGCCGGCATCAGCCAGAACCTGACCGCCGCTGCGGCCCTGCCGCTGGATCCGGCTGCGCTGCCCGCCGCTTCGGTGCGCAACGGCCAGGAGATCTTCACCAGCTTCCGCGACGGACTGGCCGAACCCAGCTGCGACGCCGAGGCCACCAGCCCGCGCTGGCAGAAGCAGTTCGCCCACGCCCCCTCGCGCCTGGCCAACCAGGATGACGATGCGCTGGTGCTGTTCGGCTACGTGGTCGAAGAGCTGCGCAAGGCCGACCTGCCCACCGAGTTCGCGCTGATTCCCTTCGTGGAAAGCGGCTACCGGCCCAATGCCCGCAATGGCAGCGGCCCGACCGGCCTGTGGCAGTTCATCGCCACCACCGCGCGCAACCATCGCGTGCCGATGACCAACGGCTATGACGGCCGCCTGTCGGCGGTCGATTCGACCCAGGCCGCAGTGCGCTACCTGAAGACCCTGCACGGCATGTTCGGCGGCGACTGGCGCCTGGCCACGATGGCCTACAACGCCGGCGAGTACCGCGTGCTGCAGTCCATGCGCAAGGCTGGCATGAACGCGCAGAACGCCAAGCCTTCAGCGCTGCCCGGCCTGTCGCCGGTCACCCATGCCTACGTCGAGAAGCTGCATGCCCTGGCCTGCGTGCTGGAAGACGTGGAAGACCAGCCTGGCGTGATGGCCTCGCTGGACCGCACCGTGCCGGTGCTGAAGGACCACACCCTGCCTGCGGGCACCAGCGTGCAGCAGTGGGCCACACAGCGCGCCCTGGACCCTGCCAGGATCGCCCGCCTCAACCCGGCCCTGGCCTCCGGTGGCCGTCCCTCGGGTACCACCCGCGTGCTGGCGCCGGTCTCGGCCGCAAATGCGACGGTAGCGGAGGCAGCGACCGCGCTGGTCGCCACCACCGCACCGGTGGCGGCCGCTGTACCGACGCCGCAGGTCACCAGAACCGTCGCCGCGATCGCCGACCGTCCGCGCAGCCGCCGCCACACCGTGCGTGATGGCGAGTCGGCCTGGACCATCGCCCGCCGCTACGGCATGCCGGTGAAGGCCCTGCTGTCGCTGAACGGCCTGAGCGGCAGCAGCGTGCTGAAGCCTGGCGCGGTGCTGCGCGTCGAGGATTGACGCACAGGCCAAGCGCCTCCCGTATAGAGCCGAGCCCATGCTCGGCTTTTTCATGCCTGCGCCCAGCGGATGCAGTCGAGCACGGCTCGACTTTACAAACGGCGGTCGAGCAAGCTCGACCACTACCAGAGGCCAAGCGCGCCACAAACGACGCGAAGACAAAAAAAGGCCCGGCATTGCCGGGCCTTCTTCGATCCTGCCCGCCGCGAGGCTTACAGGTTCGCTTCGGTGGTCTGGATCACGAACTTCTTGCGCATCGCCTCGACATAGGCCTTGGCCGCAGCCATGCCATCGATCTGGCTCAGCTGGTCCTTCAGCTGCTTCTGCTGCTCGGCGGTCACTTCCTTCACGTCGCCCGGGTTCACCTTGTTCACCGCGAACAGCAACGCATGGCCGTTGACATCGACCTTGCCGTAGCTCGGCTTGCCATCGGCCGGCACCGGCGCGCTGAAGATCGCGCGGTTGATTTCCGGGGTCGGCACCGGCTGGCTGCGCGGCAGGCCGGGCATCGGGCTCAGCTGCAGCTTCTCGCTGGCCGCCAGCGACTGCAGGGTGGCGCCCGCCTTCAGCTTGGCCAGCACGGCATCGGCCGCCTTGTCGCTGGCCTGGCGCTGACGGTCGGCACGGATCGCGGCGATCACCTGCTCGCGCGCCTTGTCCAGCGGCATGGCCTGTTCCGGGGTGTGCGCGGCCACGCGGATGACCACACTGTGGTTGGTCGCGCCGCCCAGCGCGATCGGGTCGCTGGCGGTCCCGTCCTGCACCAGCACGTCGGAGAAGGCCGCACGCAGCACGCCCGGGTCAGCGGCGATGCCACTGGCGGTGGCACGGGTGATCGGGCCCAGCGTCTGCAGCGGCAGGTTCACTTCCTTGGCCGCGGCAGCCAGATCGCTCGGGCTCTTGTTGATGGCGTCGACCAGACGGCCGGCCAGTTCGTTGAAGCCGCGCTCGCCGTCGGCCTTCAGCTGCTCGGCAGCCAGCGTGTCACGCACTTCCTCGAAGGACTTGCCCTGGCCGCCACGGACCGCAGCAACCTTGATGATGTGATAGCCGAACTCGGTCTTGACCGGACCAATCACGTCACCGGCCTTGGCAGCGAACAGCGCATCTTCGAACGGCTTGACCATCGCGCCGCGTTCGACCCAACCCAGGTCACCACCCTGGCCCTTCGAACCCGGGTCTTCCGAGTTGGCCTTGGCCAGTGCAGCGAAGTCGGCGCCGGCGGCCTTGGCTTCGGCGGCAATCTTGTTCGCCTTGGCTTCGGCACCGTCGCCGGTGATCAGGATATGCGAGGCCTGGCGCTGCTCCGGCGTGGTGAACTTCGCCTTCTCGTCTTCATAGCGCTTGCGCAGGGTGGCTTCGTCGGCGGCGGTCGGTGCCGGCAGGTTCGCACCATTGATCTCGACGTACTCGAGCGAAACGCTCTCGGCCTGGCGGAAGTCCTTGCCATGGCTGTCGTACCACTGCTTGATCTGCGCGTCGGTCACCGGCGCGGTATCGGCCGGCACTTCCGGCAGCGCGGCCAGTTCGACATCGCGGGTCTCGCCCAGCAGCTTCAGCAGGCGCTCGGTCTCGGACTGGGTAACGAAGCCCGAGTTCTGCAGGCCCGACGGAATCACCGACTGCTGCAGGCTCTCACGCACCAGTTCCTGGAACTGGGTCGGAGTACGCGGCGGATTGCCACCGGCCAGCGCGAGGCGGTAGTTGTTCTCGTTGAACTTGCCGTTCGAATCGAGGAAGGCCGGAATGGTGGCGATGTACTCGCGCACCGCGCCATCGCCGATCACGACACCGGCCTGCTCGCCGACCAGGCGCACGACCTGCTCGTCGATCAGCTGGTCGAGCACGGCCAGCTTGTTCTGGGTGCTCTCGAACGCGCGCGGGTCGAAGTTCTCGCCCTGCTGCTGGCGCTCACGCATGCGCTCCTGCTCGAAGCGGGTGCGGAAATCCTGCGCGCTGATCTCGTGGTGCTGCCACAGCATGCGCACCGGCCACCACGACGGTGCCGAACGCCACCAGGTCGGGGGCGCGGAAACCTTGGCCACGTTCTGCGCGCCAACGCCACCCAGGTAGCTGTTGTCGATCACGAACAGGAACGGAATCATCAGCAGCCCCAGGATCACGGTGACGATCCAGCCTGAGGTCTTGTCGCGGAGTTTCTGCAGCATGGTGAGGAATCACAAGGCCTGATTGGCGAGCCCGGCAGTGTAACCCGCTTCGTCGCAGGGACCAAAAGCAACACCGGCGTGGCCTGCGCACCGCTTCGCGACGACACAAAGAAAAAGCCCCCGGCTTGCGCCGAGGGCTTTTAAAGTTGGCGGAGCGGACGGGACTCGAACCCGCGACCTCCGGCGTGACAGGCCAGCATTCTAACCAGCTGAACTACCGCTCCGCGCTGAAACTTTGCAGGCGCCCAGTATATCCGAAGACTGCCTGGAAACCCAGCCCGATGAACACTTTTTTCAAAGTTTTTTCACAGGGACTTAAGAATTCTGCAATGGCGGAGCGGACGGGACTCGAACCCGCGACCTCCGGCGTGACAGGCCAGCATTCTAACCAGCTGAACTACCGCTCCGTTCTTGCAAAAACCTTTTCGCCTTCTTCCCGAACCTTCCGGGGAGAAGACAAGGCCCCCGGCTTCAGGCCGGGGGCCTCGATGTAGTGGCGGAGCGGACGGGACTCGAACCCGCGACCTCCGGCGTGACAGGCCAGCATTCTAACCAGCTGAACTACCGCTCCGCATTGTTGCTTTTTTTGCTTTCCAACCAGCCTGGACCGGGAAGAAAACAAAGCCTCCAGCTTTTGGCCGGAGGCCTCGTTGAATGGCGGAGCGGACGGGACTCGAACCCGCGACCTCCGGCGTGACAGGCCAGCATTCTAACCAGCTGAACTACCGCTCCACACTCAAACTTTTACCGCGGTGCTGTGGTGGGTGCTGAGGGTTTCGAACCCCCGACCCTCTCCGTGTAAAGGAGACGCTCTACCGCTGAGCTAAGCACCCCAGCGAGCCGCTTAGTTTACAGCATCCTTCAGGGCCTTGCCAGCCTTGAACGACGGATTCTTCGAAGCAGCGATCTTGATGGTGTCGCCGGTCTTCGGGTTGCGGCCGGTGCGTGCAGCACGGTCGCGGACCTGGAAGGTACCGAAGCCAACCAGGGTGACCGCATCGCCGTCCTTCAGCGCCTTGGTGATGGCAGCAACGACGGCATCGACAGCGCGGCTGGACTCGGCCTTGGTCAGGTCGGCAGCTTCAGCAACGGCATCGATCAATTCGGTCTTGTTCATTCTCTACAACTCCTTTGGCGGTGGGTTCCGCTTATTCGACAGGGAAGCAACCGCATGCCTTCTGCATGCGGCCACCATGTGGAAACGGTTCGCCGATTCAGTCATCGCTGACAGCGATCACTCATTCGCGAGTGCTGCTTTTATACCAGTGGCCCTACCCCCACGCAAGCTGGAAAGCCAGCAACGACGCGGGTTTCGGGCCATTGGACAGCGCGCGTCAATGCTTGACGCGCGCGCTTCCACTCGGTTTGGCCTTGCTGCGCACCGTGACACGCTGCGCACTCTTGCGCGCCTTCTTCGGTGCCAGCGGACGCTCCAGCGCCAGGTCCAGGACTTCTTCGATGTACTTCACCGGCACGATCTTCAGATCGCGGGTGACGTTGGCTGGAATGTCGGCCAGGTCCTTGCGGTTCTCTTCCGGGATGATCACCGTGCGGATGCCACCACGCAGTGCCGCCAGCAGCTTTTCCTTCAGGCCGCCGATCGCGGTGACGCGACCACGCAGGGTGATCTCGCCGGTCATCGCCACATCGGCACGCACCGGTACCTTGGTCAGCATCGACACCAGCGAGGTCACCATCGCCGCGCCGGCACTCGGGCCGTCCTTCGGCGTGGCACCATCGGGCACGTGCAGGTGCACGTCGTGCTTCTGCAGGAAGTCGCTGTCGATGCCGAAGCCGACCGCGCGCGAACGCACCACCGACAGTGCCGCCGACGCCGATTCCTTCATCACGTTGCCGAGCTGGCCGGTCAGGATCAGCTGGCCCTTGCCCGGCACCAGCGTCGATTCGATCTGCAGCAGATCGCCGCCGACCTCGGTCCAGGCCAGGCCGGTGACCAGGCCGATCTCGTTCTCTTCCTCGGCACGGCCGAAGTCGAAGCGACGCACGCCCAGGTACTTGTCCAGGTTCTTGCTGGACACGCTCACCAGCGCCTTCTTCTTCGCACCCTTCTTCGCCTTCGCCGCCGGCTGCGGGCCGGCCAGCGCGATCTCCTTCACTACCTTGCGGCAGATCTTGGCGATCTCGCGTTCCAGGTTGCGCACGCCCGATTCGCGCGTGTAGTAGCGCACGATGTCCTGGATGGCATCGCTGCCGATCTCCAGCTCTTCCGGCTGCAGGCCGTTGGCCTTGATCTGCTTGGGCACCAGGTAGCGGGTAGCGATGTTGAGCTTCTCATCCTCGGTGTAGCCGGGGATGCGGATCACTTCCATGCGGTCCAGCAGCGGGCCCGGAATGTTGAGCGAGTTCGAGGTGGCCACGAACATCACTTCGGACAGGTCCAGGTCCACTTCCAGGTAGTGGTCGTTGAACGCGTTGTTCTGCTCCGGGTCGAGCACTTCCAGCAGCGCCGAAGACGGATCGCCACGGAAGTCCATCGACATCTTGTCGATCTCGTCGAGCACGAACAGCGGGTTCTTGCTGCCGACCTTGTTGAGGTTCTGCACGATGCGGCCCGGCATCGAACCGACGTAGGTACGACGGTGACCACGGATCTCGGCCTCGTCGCGCACGCCGCCCAGCGACATGCGCACGAACTTGCGGTTGGTGGCCTTGGCGATGGACTGCCCCAGCGAGGTCTTGCCCACGCCCGGCGGCCCGACCAGGCACAGGATCGGGCCCTTCATCTGCTTCACGCGCGACTGTACCGCCAGGTATTCAAGGATGCGTTCCTTGACCTTCTCCAGGCCGTAGTGATCGGCGTCCAGAGTGTCCTGCGCAGCCTTCAGGTCCTTGCGCACCTTGCTGCGCTTCTTCCACGGCACGCCCAGCAACCACTCCAGGTAGTTGCGCACGACGGCCGCTTCGGCCGACATCGGCGACATCTGCTTGAGCTTGTTCAGTTCGTTGCGCGCCTTGGCTTCAACGGCCTTCGGCATGCCGGCTTCGGCGATCTTGCGGGCCAGTTCTTCCAGCTCGCCCGGTGCGTCGTCCAGGTCACCCAGTTCCTTCTGGATGGCCTTCATCTGTTCGTTGAGGTAGTACTCGCGCTGGCTCTTCTCCATCTGCGACTTCACGCGGCCGCGGATGCGCTTCTCCATCTGCTGCACGTCGATCTCGCCGTCGACCAGGCCGACCAGCATCTCCAGGCGGTCGCCCACGGCCAGCGTTTCCAGCAGGCGCTGCTTGTCGGCCAGGCGCACGCTGATGTGCGCAGCGATGGTGTCGGCCAGGCGCGCCGGCTCATCGATGCCCGACAGCGTCTGCAGCAGTTCCGGCGGCAGCTTGCGGTTGGTCTTGACGTACTGCTCGAACAACGACATCAGCGAGCGTGCGATCGCTTCGACCTCGCGCGCTTCGCGCTCGTCGGTGGCGTCGATCTCCACGGCCTGGCCGTGCAGCGAGCCGTTGCGCTCGTCGACGTGGGTGACCTGCACGCGCGACAGGCCTTCGACCAGCACCTTGATGGTGCCGTCGGGCAGCTTCAGCAGCTGCAGCACCTGCGCCAGCGTACCGACCTGGTAGAGGTCGGCCGCATGCGGGTCGTCGGTCTCGGCCGACTTCTGCGCCAGCAGCAGGATGCGCTTGTCCGATTCCATTGCCTGTTCGAGCGCGTGCATGGACTTGTCACGGCCGACGAACAGCGGGATGACCATGTGCGGGAACACCACTACGTCGCGCAGCGGCAGGACCGGCAGGTCGAGGGTTTCACTTGGGGAACGGGCCATGGGGGCTCCAGGGAAGGGGAAAACCGCCTCCGGGAGGGCATCTTCCGGAGACAAAAAAAGCCGATGGCCCCGTTATGGGGCCATCGGCTTTCAGATGCAAGGCATTCCTTGAAAATCCTTTCCAATCAACAACCTGGAAGGATCACTCGGCGCCTGCGGCCTTCTGTTCAGGGGCCGCCGGGGTCTGGTAGATCAGGTACGGCTCGGACTTGTGCTCGATCACCGACTCGTCCACCACCACCTTGCTGACGTTTTCCTGCGACGGCAGGTCGTACATGGTGTCCAGCAGGACCGATTCGACGATGGTGCGCAGGCCACGGGCACCGGTCTTGCGCTTGAGCGCCTTGCGGGCAATGGCCGACAACGCGTCCGGGCGGAACTCCAGCTCGACGTTCTCCATCTCGAACAGCTTCTTGAACTGCTTGGTGATGGCGTTCTTCGGCTCGGTCAGGATCTTGATCAGGGCCGGCTCGTCCAGCTCCTCCAGGGTCGCCACCACCGGCAGGCGGCCGACGAACTCGGGGATCAGGCCGAACTTGATCAGGTCTTCCGGCTCGACTTCGGCCAGCACCTTGCCCACTTCCTGCTTGCGCTCGCTGCTCTTCACCTTGGCACCGAAGCCGATGCTGCCGACGTCGGTGGAACGGGCCTGGATCACCTTGTCCAGCCCGGCGAACGCGCCGCCGCAGATGAACAGGATGTTCTTGGTGTCCACCTGCAGGAATTCCTGCTGCGGATGCTTGCGGCCGCCCTGCGGCGGAACGCTGGCCACGGTGCCTTCGATCAGCTTCAGCAGGGCCTGCTGCACGCCTTCGCCGGACACATCGCGGGTGATCGACGGGTTCTCGCTCTTGCGCGAGATCTTGTCGATTTCATCGATGTAGACGATGCCCTGCTGCGCCTTCTCGACGTCGTAGTCGCACTTCTGCAGCAGCTTCTGGATGATGTTCTCCACGTCCTCGCCCACGTAACCGGCTTCGGTCAGCGTGGTGGCGTCGGCCATGGTGAACGGCACGTTGAGCAGGCGGGCCAGGGTCTCGGCCAGCAGGGTCTTGCCCGAACCGGTCGGGCCGACCAGCAGGATGTTCGACTTCGCCAGTTCGACGTCGTCGTTCTTCTGCCGGCTCTCGATGCGCTTGTAGTGGTTGTACACGGCCACGGCCAGGGTGCGCTTGGCGCGGTTCTGGCCGATCACGTACTGGTCGAGCACCTCGAGGATCTCGCGCGGCTTCGGCAGCGAACTGCGCGCCGACTGCGCCTTTTCCTCAAGCTCCTCGCGGATGATGTCGTTGCACAGCTCCACGCACTCATCGCAGATGAATACGCTCGGACCCGCAATCAGCTTGCGCACTTCATGCTGGCTCTTGCCGCAGAAAGAGCAGTAGAGGATCTTGCCGGTGTCCGTGGAACGACCTTGGCGGTCTTCGCTCATGCTTCGCTTACCCAGTTACCCCACCCGCTGAACGGGGGTTCGATTCGAGAATAGCACAGGGCCGAGGGGACACCAGTCCCGCCCGACCCTGCAGGAACGGGGCCTCCATGGCCCCGTGAAGGCCGGTCAGCCGGCCTGGATCGACTCATCCGGACGACGCTCCAGAACCTGGTCGACCAGACCGTAGGCCTGCGCCTCGAAGGCGCTCTTGAAGTTGTCGCGCTCGGTGTCCCGGGCGATCGTCTCCAGCGACTGGCCGGTGTGCTTGGCCAGCACCTCGTTCAGGCGCGAACGCAGGGTCAGGATCTCACGCGCGTGGATGTCGATGTCGGTGGCCTGGCCCTGGTAGCCACCCAGCGGCTGGTGGATCATCACGCGCGAGTTCGGCAGCGCATAGCGCTTGCCGGCTTCGCCCGCGGCCAGCAGCAGGGCACCCATCGAGGCAGCCTGGCCGATGCAGGTAGTGCTCACATTCGGCTTGATGTACTGCATGGTGTCGTAGATCGCCATGCCGGCGGTGACCACGCCACCCGGCGAGTTGATGTAGATGTTGATGTCCTTTTCCGGGTTTTCCGATTCCAGGAACAGCAACTGCGCCACCACCACGTTGGCCATGTGATCGTCGATCGGGCCCACGAGGAAGATCAGGCGCTCCTTCAACAGGCGCGAATAGATGTCGTAGGCACGCTCGCCGCGGCTGGTCTGCTCGACCACCATCGGAACCAGGTTCAGGGCTTTGGTTCGGTTGTCCATTACGTGAGGTACCTATCTTGGGGGGCAACAACCCCGCGCCGGCAAAGGCGCGGGGCATCCGGTGATCCGCCCGGGCTTACTGGCGGATCGCGTCCTGGAACGACAGCTTCTCTTCGGTGTGCTGGGCACGCTCGGCGATCCAGTCGATCACCTGCTCTTCCATCACACGGTTCTGCAGGCCAGACATCAGCTGGGGGTCGTTGCGGTACATCTCAATGACCTGCTCCGGCTCTTCGTAGGTCGAAGCGATCAGACGCATCGTTTCGTTCAGGCGCTTGGCTTCCAGGCGCAGGTCGTTGATGCGGGCCACTTCACCGACCAGCAGGCCGACCAGCACGCGCTTGGCGGCCGCTTCCTTGAAGCCTTCATGGGCATCGGCCGGGATCTCGCCGACGTTCTGGCCGTTGCGGCGGATCTGCTCGACCTGCTGGGCCAGCATGGCGCGGGCTTCGTTCTCGACCAGGCGCGGCGGCATTTCCACCGAGGAATAGGCGGCGATCAGCTGCTCGCCCACTTCGCGGCGCAGGCGGTTCATCAGGGCGCCCTTCAGCTCGCGCTCCAGGTTGGCGCGGATGTCGCTGCGGAACTGCTCCACATCGCCACCCTTCACGCCGAAGCTCTTGATGAAGGCTTCGTCGACCGCCGGCACGACCGGCTCGGACACTTCGGCGACCTTGACGGTGACCTGCACGGTCTTGCCGGCCAGCACCGGCACGCGCCAGTCAGCCGGGAACTCGACGTCCAGGGTCTTCTCTTCGCCCTTGGCCAGGCCGACCAGGCCCTTTTCAATGGTCTCGAACATCATGCCCTGGCCGAGCACGATCGAACCCTTCTCGGTGCCTTCGGCCGGCAGGCGCTCTTCACCGGCCTGCGACCAGGTTTCCACCGCGACCAGGTCACCGTCCTGCGCGCCACGGCTGACCGGGGCCCAGGTACGACGCTGGTTCTGCAGGTTCTCGATCATCTGGTCGATGTCGGCGTCGGTGATCTCGGCGGTGTGGCGCACGACAGTCAGCTTGCTGACGTCGATGTCGCCGAAGTCCGGCACCACTTCCACGGTGGCCACGAAGGAGAATTCACCCTCGTCGCCCTTGTCGATGCGCGGGCTGCCGACGATGCGCAGATCGTGCTCGCGCACGGCCGCGTCGAAGGTTTCGCGCAGCAGGCCGTCCAGCGCCTCGCCACGGACCTGCGCGCCGAAGCGCTGCTCGATCACCTTGGCCGGCACCTTGCCCGGACGGAAACCCTTGATGCGGGTGGTACTGGCGATTTCGCCCAGGCGGCCGACGATGTGGCTCTGCAGACGGTCTTCCGGCAGCGAGAAGCTCAGGCGGCGTTCCAGGTTGCCGGTGGATTCGATCGAAGCTTGCATGTTGACTCCTGCCACCGGTGGCCCAGGCCCCCGGCTCGATGATTGGGATGAAACGGTTGTAAGGACACGACGTCTGGGACGCGCCTGCTTGCCGCAGCCCTTTAGTTTCGCCCAATTCGGCCTGCACTGCCAGCGCGTGCCGGTCAAGGGGGGCAGCGGGGCCCGATCAGGGCGGGGGACAGGCCGGCACTGGTGCGAAAGGGGGGACTCGAACCCCCACGCCTTGCGGCACTGGAACCTAAATCCCGAAGCCCCTGCCGATTAGTGCTGACCACTCAACTACTTACAGCGTTCCAGTCTATCAGGTGACGCTTCGGGTGACATATAGGTGACGCCGGGTGCCGCGACAGGTGACACCAGGTGACGCCGAATAAAGTGGTCATCTTCGGCGGACCTCCTCCTAGGACAACCATTCAGAACTACTCATTGCTGTTCACCACCGAGGACTACTACAGTTCCACATAGGTCCACCCAGGACCAACAACCGAACCACTCAGGACCGTACCGGGCAGCCCCCGGTGCGGTCCTCCCGTTTTGACTTTTGCATCCCCCGAGGGCAAACGATGACGACTTGGCAAGAGAACGACCTGCACGCCGCCCAGCTCGAACTGGAGAAGGAAAGCACCAGCCTGGGCATTGCCCGCTACGAGAAGATCAGGGAGCAGCGCCAGGAGGCCGAGACCGGCCCCGGCCGCAAGCTGGTCATGGAGAGCATCGACGCCACCGCCGCCGCGATCATGGCGTTCGTGGCCGAAGCCGACACCGGCAAGCCGGGCAAGCGCCACGCCGCCCTCAAATTCATCCGCCACCTGAACCCCCACGCCCTCGCCTATCTGACCAGCTTCACCTGCGTCAACGCGCTGGTCGCCGATCACCGCAAGGCGGTGTCCGTGGCGATCACCCTGGGCCACGAGGTCGCCAACGAGATCAACTTCTCCCTGCTCCGCGAGAAGCACCCCGGCCTGTACCGGGTCGTCCAGGAGCAGCTCAAGAAGTCCACCTCGGCCCGGCACTCCACCGCCGTCATGCGGCACGTCATCGCCGACGCCGAGTTCGCCCCCGAGGACGACAAGCGCCTCTACCTGTCCGACAAGGACGCGCTGCTGGTGGGCATGAAGCTCATCGAGCTGTTCGTCGAGGCGACCGGGCTGGTCGAGCTGGTCACCGTCGCCGAGCGCGGCAAGCGCCACCTGCTCATCGCCGGGAATCAGAAGGTGCTCGACTGGCTGACCAAGGCCCACGACAGCGCCGCCCTGTACCAGCCGGTGCTGATGCCGATGGTCGTCCCGCCCCGTCCGTGGACCACGCCCCGCGACGGCGGCTACCTGACCGACATCGGCGGCCGGGCTGACCTCGTGCGTACCCGCAACCGCGCCTACAAGCGCGAGCTGGCGCTGGTCGATATGCCCAACGTCTACCAGGCCCTCAACGCCATCCAGGCAACCGCCTGGAAGGTGAACGTGCCCGTCCTAGAGGTCATGCGCGAGCTGTGGAACGCAGGCGGCGGTGTCGCCGGGCTGCCGGAGCGTGAACTGATGGACCTGCCGAGCCGCCCTGCCCTGCTGGAGACCGACCCGGACTACTTCAAGGAGCACCACGCCGACGAGTTCAAGGAATGGAAGCGCGACCGCGCCAAGGTCTACGAGGCCAACGCGCGCAGCGTGTCCACCCGCCTCGCCGCCGCGCAGAAGATCGCCTTGGCGGAGAAGTTCGCCGAGTACCCCGCGATCTACTTCCCTCACAACCTCGACTTCCGCGGCCGGTGCTACCCCCTGCCCCCGACGCTGACCCCGCAGGGTGATGATGCGGCCAAGGGCCTGCTGACGTTCGCCCAAGGCGTGCCGCTCGGCGAGGACGGTGCCTACTGGCTCGCCATCCACGTCGCCAACTGCTTCGGCGTGGACAAGGTGTCGTTCGAGGAGCGCGTGGCCTGGGTGCGCGAGCACGAGGAGCAGATTCTCGACAGCGCCCTCGATCCGCTGGACGGCCAACGCTTCTGGATGGACGCCGACAGCCCGTTCTGCGCGCTGGCAGCGTGCTTCGAGTGGCTCGGCTACAGCCTCAACGGCCGCGATCACGTCTCCCACCTGCCCATCGCGCTCGACGGCTCCTGTAACGGCCTCCAGAACTTCTCGGCCATGCTCCGCGACTCCGTGGGCGGTGCAGCCACCAACCTGATCCCGCAGCCGAAGCCCGCCGACATCTATTCGCGCGTGAAAGACGTGGCCCAGGAGAAGCTGCGCGCCCGTGCCGAGAGCGGCGACCCGCTGGCGATCAAGCTGGACGGCCAGCTCACCCGCGACATCGTGAAGCAGCCGGTGATGACGCTGCCCTACGGCGTCACGAAGTCGGGCATGCGCGCCCAGGTGCTCTCCAAGTTCAAGAAGCTGGGCATGGAGGACGATTGGGAGACCGCCGAGTACCTGGCGACCCTGCTGTGGGAGTGCATCGGCGAGGTCGTGATCGCAGCCCGCGCGGCGATGGACTGGCTGCGTGACGCCTCCAAGGTCGCCTCGTCGGCCGACCTGCCGGTGAGCTGGACGACCCCCGCTGGCTTCCCGGTCCTCCAGGAGTACCGCGAGGAGGAAGGCGTCCGCATCCGGCCGCACGTCGGAGGCCGCGAGGTGAATTTAGTGGTCAACATCGGCGGTACTAAGCTCGACCGTCGCAGGCAGACCCTCGGGATCAGTCCGAACTTCGTCCACTCCTGCGACGCCAGCCACATGATGCTGACCACCTGCCTCGCGGCAGAGAACGGCATCGAGTCGTTCGCCATGATCCACGACTCCTACGGTACGCACGCGGGCCAGGCAGCAATCCTCGCCGCCGCACTCCGGCAGGCGTTCGTCGATCAATACAGCGGCGACGTACTGGCCGACTTCCGACAGCAACTCGTCGAGCAGCTCCCGCCAGAAGCGGCAGAGAAACTCCCACCCCTCCCGCCGCATGGCGACCTGGACCTCAGCCTGGTGCTGGAGTCGCGCTATTTCTTTGCCTAGTCCATCCCCCTTTGGCAATTGATACCCCAAGCGAGAACATCAACATGAGCATCAACTACCAGCACGCACTGAACACCTACGTTGCCCAGGACCACTTCGGTGTGGTCCTCGGCATCTACAACCCGGCCGAACACGGCACGGTCGAGGAGTTCAAGCACCGCATGACGGAGCTGCACGCAGGTGCGTGATCGCGTCATCGACGGACTGCACTCACGTTCTGCCGAGAGCGCCGCACGCGGCGCTTTCGTAGTGATCGACAGCGTGCAGTCCCTCGGCCACCCGGCCGATCAGGTGATCGGCTTGGCGTGCGCCTTCAAGAACTTCTGCGAAGTGCTCGGCCTCGATCCGATGGAAGTGCTGCGGGTCGTCTCGCGCATGGAGCAGGACTGCCGCTACCGGCAGGTCAACACCCTCAACGCCGTGCGCCGCTACGCGGAGCGCGAGCTGAAACCGCACTACCCGTGATGCGTGACCCGATCACCGACGCCTTCATCGACGAGGCGCTCATCGGCTTCGACATCGACGAAGCCTTCGGCATTTCCGCCGACACCCCGTTGACCGCCGCCGCTGACCTGTGGCGCGCGGGCATCTATCTCCCGACCAACTACGAGACCGACAACTGATGGCAACCAAGAAGCGCGAACGATTCGTCTCCCCCAAGGGCACCGCCGTGTGGCCGCGCCTGAACGAACCGGACACCAAGTTCAAGCCGGAAGGCGAATACACCGTGAGCCTGGCGTTCGACCCGAACGACAAGGACTTCAAGGCGCTGGCGAAGAAGCTGGAAACCCGGCGCGACGAGCTGTTCCAGGAGTTCCTGAGCGAGAACCCGAAGAAGAAGAAGGGTGCCGAAGTGGCCCCGGTGTTCACCGAAGAAACCGACGAGAACGGCGATGACACCGGCCGCGTGCTGGTGAAGTTCAAGATGAAGGCCAGCGGCGTCAGCAAGCGCACCGGCAAGAAGTTCACCATGCGCCCGGACATCTTCGACGCCCGCGGCAAGAAGATCGACAACCCGCCGCAGATCGGCGGCGGCAGCGAACTCAAGGTCTCCTACGAGATCGGCGGCTCGTTCGTCGAATCGGCCAAGAAGTTCTACCTGACCTGCTACATGGTCGCCGTCCAGGTGATCGAGCTGGTCGAGTTCGGCCAGCGCAACGCCAAGGACTACGGCTTCGGCGAGGAGGACGGCTACGAGGCCGCCGACAGCGCGCCGTTCAGCGACAGCGATGACGACTCGGACGACGACAGCGACTCCGACGACGAGGGCGATGACGGCGACTACTGATCCGCTGTCGGTCATCGTGAACACCGCGAGGGGGGCCAAGCATTTGGCCTCCCTCACGTTCCCGTTTGACCCGGTGCCCGCCTCGCGCCCGAAGGTTTCGCGCTGGGGCGTCTACTACGGCAAGACCTACAAGACCTGGAAGGAAGCCGCAGAGAAGCATCTGCCAGCCGGTGATCTGGACCTGTCGCCGACCGATCCGGTTTTAGTGGTCATCATCGCGGTATGCAAACGCGCCAAGACCTCGAAGGCCGCGTTTCCCAAGGGCGACGTGGACAACCTCGCCAAGGGGCCGATGGACGTTGTGACCAAAGCCACCGGCTATTGGGCCGACGACAAGCAAGTCATGTGGCTGCTCTCCGGTAAGCGCTGGGCGCAGCCGGACGAAGAACCACGCACCGAAGTCCACCTCTACAAACTCTAAGTGCGCCTCAAACCTCTGGAATCGGTAGAGGCGCTGTTCGTCCTCGCCAGCATGACCCGCCCCGAGCAGGTCACGACCGGCGAAGAACTCGCACGCCTGCACCGCTCGCAGGGCTACTCGAAGATCGCCGTCCACTTCGTCATCGAACGTGACGGCTCGATCTACGACGGTCGCCCGCTGAATCAGCCCGGCGCTCTCGCCGGTAAGCACAACCAATCCGCATACCAAGTCTGCCTCCTGGGCGGCGTCAACGACGCCATGCAGCCCGAGGACAACTTCACCGAAGCCCAACACGCCGCGCTGCGACGCCTGCTCGCCGCCTACGGCAAGCCCGTCGTGTGGGCACCTGACTTCCCTCGATAGGAGAACCCAACGTGAAACCGCTGCCCCCGCAAACCCAGGTCGTCCTGGATCACCTGCGTCGCCACTCGCACCTGACCTCGTGGCAGGCCGAAGGCGTCTACCGCATCCGCCGCCTCGCCTCGCGCGTCGATGAGCTGCGCGCTGCTGGCTTCGAGATCGAAACGCAGACCTGCGAGGACGCCTCGGGGCAGCGGTACACGCGCTATCGCCTGTCGCGCCGTCAGCGCCGCAGCAAGGCTCCGCTCCTGGAAGCGCGCCGCGCTCCGAAGCAGTACCGCGTCGATGCGCTGCTCCAGCTGTATCGCAACTACTGCACCGACGAGCTGGGCCTCGACGCCAACGATGCGACCGAAGAAGTCGCCGCATTCACCAAGTTCCTGCTGGAGAAGAACGCATGACCAACACCGCTACCACCGTCATTCCGTCCGCGATGCGCCTGGCTTTCGAGCGCGCATGGGCGCGCGCCGACAAGCCGTTCCGCGGCCTGGGCCGCACCGTCAAGGGTGCGCTGAATCGTCGCCTCGGCATTTCCTACCGCAAGCGCATGTGGTCCGTGGAGCGTGCAAAGCGCTGACTCCGAATACCTCCACAAAGAGCCGTGCCCGAACTGCGGCAGCAAGGACAACCTTGCGCGCTACAGCGACGGGCACGGCTACTGCTTCGGCTGCGGTCACTACGAGCCAGCCGAAGGCGAGGAGGTCTCTCAACCCACCAGCAGGAAAACCATGAGCGACTTTGCGAAGGGTGAACCGCAAGCCCTGGCGAAGCGCGGTATCACTGAGGAAGCATGCCGTAAGTACGGCTACTGGATCGGCAAGGACAAGCACGGCAAGACCGTGCAGATCGCCAACTACAAGCGCGATGGCGGCATCGTCGCGCAGAAGCTCCGCTACCCCGACAAGAAGTTCTCATTCATCGGCGACTCGAAGGCGTGCGGGCTGTTCGGCCAGCACCTCTACGAACCGGGGCGACGCCTCGTCATCACCGAAGGCGAGATCGACGCGCTCTCCGTGGCGCAGGCACTCGGCCTCCGCTGGCCGGTGGTGTCCGTTCCGAACGGAGCGCAAGGCGCGGCCAAGTCCATCAAGCGCGAGCTGGAGTGGGTCAACGGCTTCGACGAGGTTGTGCTCATGTTCGACATGGACGAACCGGGCCAAGCCGCCGCGCAGGAAGTGGCGCTGCTGCTGACTCCCGGCAAGGCCAAGATCGCACAGCTCCCGGCGAAAGACCCGAACGAGCTGCTCCAGCGTGGCGATGCCGAGGCGATCACCCGCGCCATCTACGAAGCGCAGACCAAGCGCCCCGATGGAGTGGTGACGTTCGGCTCCCTCAAGGAGAAGGCACTCAAGCCGGTCTCGATGGGCATGCCTTGGCACGACCCGCGCCTCACCGCGCTGACCTACGGCAAGCGGTACGGCGAGGTCTACACCTTCGGCGCGGGCACCGGCATCGGCAAGACCGACTGGCTGATGGAGGAAGCAGCCTTCATCGCGCAGGAAACCGGCGACCGCGTTGGCCTGTTCTTCCTGGAGCAGCAGCCGGTCGAGACGGCGAAGCGCATGGCAGGCAAGGTTGCTGGCCGCCGCTTCCACGTCCCCGATGGGAGCTGGACGCAGGAGGAGCTGGAAGCCGCGTTCGAGATTCTCGACAAGGGCCAGGTGTTCATCTACGACCACTTCGGCTCGTCCGAGTGGGACGTGATCGAAGCCAAGATGGCCCACATGGTCGTCGCCGAGGGCGTCAAGCACATCGTCCTCGACAACCTCACGTCGTTTGCGGCCGGTGCCGAGGACGAGCGGAAGATGCTGGAGGACACGATGGCGAAGATCGCGCAGTTCGCGCAGCGCCACCTCATCTGCATCTACCTGGTCTCGCACCTCGCCACGCCGGAAGGCAAGCCACACGAGGAAGGCGGGCGCGTGATGCTCCGCCACTTCAAGGGCAGCCGCGCGATTGGCTTCTGGACGCACTTCGCGTTCGGCCTGGAGCGCAACACGCAGGCCGAGAACGAGGCCGAGCGCAACTGCACGACCTTCCGCGTCCTAAAGGATCGCTTCACCGGCCAGTCGAACGGCCAGGTTCTCTACTACAGCTACGACCACGCATCCGGCCGCCTGCTCAATGCAGATGCTCCGGGCGAATACGGCGACTTCGCCGACGAGTCATCCGATGTATCCACCTCCGACTACTGACGGCCGCTCGGTCGTCGGCTTCATCCCAGCTGATGCGCCGCTCTCCTTCGCTGAGAGCCTCGTTCTCCCCTACCAACTCCCGCGCTCCGACCAAGCCTGCCGTGTCATGTACGGCAAGCCTGGGCGGCGCGTGGTCATCCACATCAAAGCCGAGGAACTACCCCAATGAAAGAGATCGTCGCCATCGCAATCGACCTGCTGACCGCTCCGTTCCGCAAGGACACCGTGACCGACGTGGTGAAGGTGCTGGAGGGCCAGGTGGACAAGCTGTTCAAGATCAGCGCCGACCGCATCGCCACCGCATCGACGCTGCGCGACAAGGCCGATGTCCTGCACTCGCAGGCCGACGAGCACGAGGAAGAAGCCGAGCGCGCCCTGCGCGTCGCCGAGCGCTTCACCAACCTGATCCGCTAAGGGACCAACCATGACTGCCGAGCAACACGCTCGGTCCCTGTTCGACGTGTTGCCGGCCGAAGTCCGCCACCTGGTGATCCTGGGTGGCGGAAGCCTGCGCGCGTTCTACGACGGGACCGAAATCAAGGACATCGACTGCTTCTTCGTGTCACTGGCGAGCTACACCTACGTGGCCGCGTACCTGAGCGGCCGTAACGACTGGACCAGCGAGGCCGCTCCGAACGGCATCCGCAACTTCCGCTCGCCCGAGGGTCACCTCGTGAGCCTGATCGGCTTCGAGTTCGGTACGCCGCACGAGCACTGCGCCCGGTTCGATCTGCGGTGCTGCGCCCACGTCGCCATCTACGAACCCAGCACCGACGAGGTGGTGGTCGTATCCCTCGAAGGCGCGGTTGCCGACGCATCGGAGAAGCTGCTGTTCGTGCTGAACAACAACGGCACCGAGCGCACCATCCGCCGCATCACGCACTACGTCGAGGATTACGGCTACACGCTGCATCCCGACCAGCCCGAGCAGGACGAACTGTTCGAGGACGACGACTTCCCCGGCCACGCGCCGCAGGGCGTCCACACGCCGCCGAAGGCCCCCGAGCCGGAGTACATCCTCCGCGCCCGCCGCCGCGTCCGCGCAATCCCCGTAACCAACCACGGCTACCCGTAAGGAGGACCGCCGTTGATCCTCGTATTCGACTGCGAGACCAATGGCCTCCTCGACGAACTTGACACGATCCACTGCATTTCCCTCCAAGAGGTAGATGAGACCGGCGCACCGCGCGGTCCCATCCTGTCCGCCAACGATCACGGCACGGGCGAAATGACAGTCCGTCAGGCCGTCGAGAGGCTCAAGAAGGCCAAGCGCGTTGTCGGCCACAACATCGCCGGATTCGACATTCCGGCTATCGCCAAGGTGTTCCCGGACTTCAAGGTCCAGGCGTACTTCGACACGTTGCTGATGTCCACGCTGGTCTACCCGGACCTCAAGGACCGCGACTTCAAGGCCCGCAAGAAGCAGGGAGCGAACCCGGTGTTGCCGGGCAAGCTGATCGGCCGCCACGCCCTCGAAGCGTGGGGCTACCGCCTCGGTCGCTGGAAAGGCGACTACGCGGCGCAGATGGCCGCACGCGGCCTCGATCCCTGGGCACAGTGGTCTCAGGAAATGGACGACTACTGCGACCAGGACGTTGCGGTCACGCAAGCGCTGTTCGCGTTGCTGATGAGCAAGGGCCTCCCTACCGAGGCCATCGAGCTGGAGCAGGCCGTCGCGCCGATCCTCTCGCGTCAGCAGCGCTACGGCTACCTGTTCGATCAGGAGAAGGCGCGTGAGCTGGAGTGCATCCTCGTGTCCCGGCGCACTGCGCTGGAGGCCGAGCTGCGCAAGGTCATTCCGCCGTGGAAGGTGGTGAAGCGCAAGTTCGTACCGAAGCGCGACGACAAGCGCCGCGGTTACGTCAAGGGCGTGGAGGTCACGACCTACAAGGACGTGGTGTTCAACCCGGCAAGCCGCCAGCACATTGCTGACCGCTTGACTGCAATGTACGGCTGGCAGCCCCAGGAGTTCACCGAGAAGGGCCAGCCGAAGATCGACGAAGAAGTCCTGGGCGCGCTCAAGTTCCCGATCATCCCGCTCCTGCTGGAGCACTTCATCGTCAACAAGCGCCTCGGCCAGCTCGCCGAAGGCGACGAGGCGTGGCTCAAGGCCATCAAGAAGGACGGCCGCATCCACGGCAGCGTGAATCAGAACGCAGCGGTGACCGGCCGCATGACGCACTCGAAGCCGAACATCGCTCAGGTGCCGAAGGTCCAGCACTCGAAGGAGAAGGGAATCCTCAAGGGCCAGGAAGGCGGCTACGGATTCGAGTGCCGCTCGTTGTTCTGCGTCCCAACAGGGAAGCTCCAGGTCGGCGCGGACGCCTCGGGATTGGAGCTGCGCTGCCTGGCGCACTTCATGGCAAAGCACGACGGCGGCGAGTACGCCAAGGTCATCCTCGAAGGCGACATCCACTCCGTCAACCAATCGGCGGCAGGACTGCCAACCCGCGACAACGCCAAGACCTTCATCTACGCCTTCCTCTATGGGGCAGGCGACGCGAAGCTCGGCTCCATCGTTGGCAAGGGTCGCCAGGCCGGGGCGAAGCTCCGCTCGAAGTTCCTGGCCGGGCTGCCTGCGCTGGAGAAGCTGGTACGCGGGGTCAAGAAGCGCGCGGCCGAGAAGGGATACCTGATCGGTCTCGACGGCCGGAAGCTGCACATCCGCAGCGACCACGCCGCGCTCAATACCCTGCTCCAGTCGGCCGGTGCGCTGGTGATGAAGAAAGCCCTGGTGATCCTCGACGCCGACCTGCAAGCCGCAGGGTTGGTGCCGGGCGTCCACTACGAGTTCCTCGCCAACGTCCATGACGAGTGGCAAATCGAAGTGGACGAGGACAAGGCCGAGTTCGTGGGCAAGACCGCCCAGGCTGCCATCCGCAAGGCTGGCGATTACTTCGGCTTCCGCTGTCCGCTCGATGGCGAGTTCAAGATCGGAAGGAATTGGGCCGAGACGCACTGACCCGCGGCAAGCGGGACATTGCACTCGCCCTGGTGCGCCAAGCGAAACGCCGGGCAGCTAGGAAGGGACTGCCGTTCGACCTCACGTCGGACGACATCGTGGTCCCCGACTTCTGCCCGGCACTGGGCATCCCGCTGTACCGCGCTGTCGGGCGCAAGGCCCAAGGCCCCAACTCACCCACGCTCGACCGCATCGAACCTGACCTCGGCTACGTCCGGGGCAACGTGCGCGTGATCTCCGCACGCGCGAATCAGATCAAGTCCGACGCGACTCCCTCGGAGCTTCTGCGAGTCGCCTGTTACGTCCAAGAGAACCGATGAACCCAACCAACATCCTGCGCGCCCTCGCGGCGCTGCTGGTCGTTGCCGCGCTCGCGGCAGGCGGCTTCGCAGCTTGGAAGTACACCGCAATGGCCCAGCGCGTGACGGAGCTGGAGGAGTCGGCAAAGGAACTGGCCGACCTCAAGCAGACCGTCGAGACCCTCAACCGCGAAGCCGTGCGCCGCTCTGCCTTCGATGCAGCGCTGCGGAACGCCCGCGCCACCACCAACCGCTCTGTGGAGATTGCAGCAAATGCTGACCCGGAAACTGGCGATTACCTGTCTCGCCGCATTCCTGACGAGCTGCGCCGCGCACACCTCGAAAGTCGTGCCGGAGCAGTTCCTCCAGCCGACCGTCATTGAGGGCACGCACTCCTCACTCGACGCCGTGATGGCTGACCCGACCACCACCACCTACGACCTCTACCGCTTCGGCGGCAACGCCGAGGACGGCCTCCAGCGTTGCAACGCCGACAAGGCGAGCGCCCTGGAAGTCCTCAAGGAATCGAACCGATGAACGAGAACCGGCTTCGCGTGCATTTCATTGGCGGCCCCGCTGACGGCGATGTCCGCGTGATCGATCCGTGTACCACCTACCGCGTGGCTGTGCTCGAACACCAGCCCGAGGTTCATGCCTACAACGCCAAGTGCCCGTGCTGCACCGAGCGCATGCTGCGCCCCGTGGAGTGGAGCACCGCGACCTACTTCATCCGCCGCGTTAGCGAGAAGTGCTGGGTCGCCGTACACGAGAGCATGGTATGAAGCGCGCTCTCCTGATCCTGGCGCTGTGTGCTGGCCTCGCTGCGTGCGATATGAAGCCCTGGCCGCCGAGTGCGGACTATGGCTCGTGCCTGAAAGGGCACAGCGAGAACTCCTACATCATCATGTGGCAGTCGATGTGTACGGGGAACTCCTGCACGCAGATTCCGTACACCATCCCGACCACCGACTTCGTGTGCGACGAGCACGAGTACCCGCTCGGCGACGGCCCGGAGTACCAGGCCGGAATGAAGCGCTACGCCGCCGAGCTACAGGCGTGGTATGAGCGCTACCCGGAGAAGCGGCCATGACTTCCTACGTCACCTATCGGCCACCGCAGGCGGCCGGTTCCTGGGTCATTGGCGGCAACTTCTTCGTGCAGGTCCGGGAGCGTCCGAACTGGCTGCACCGCTGGTTCGCGCTGGCGTTCCTGGGATGGCAGTGGGTGGACGCATGAACAAGCGCGGCCCCCTGCTACTGATCGACGCCGATGTGCTGCGCTACCAGCTCGCGTTCTCGAACACCGCGAACATCGACTGGAACGGCGACGGCAACAAGGTCGAAGCGATCCAGCCCGAGCGCGCGAAGGCGAAGCTGGAGGACTACATCGACGAGATCGTCGAGAAGTTCGGCGCGCGTGATTACCTGCTGGCCCTGTCCTGCAAGAAGCACAACTTCCGCAAGGACATCGACCCAACCTACAAGCTCAACCGTGCCAGCAAGGACAAGCCTGCCCTGTGGTACGTGCTCGACGAGTTCGTCTACGACGAGTTCGGCGACAAGATCGTGGAGATCGAGAACCTGGAAGGTGACGACGTGCTGGGGCTGCTGGCCTCGCACCCGAATCCGAAGCGCGCGCCAGGCAGCCGCATCGTCGTGTCCATCGACAAGGACATGCAGACGATCCCCGGCATCCGTCTCTACAACCCCAACCGTCCCGACGTGGGCGTCCGGCCGATCTCGGCTCACGACGCTGACCTGTTCTGGATGAAGCAGGTGCTCACGGGCGACCAGGTGGATAACTACCCCGGCTTCCCCGGCATCGGCCACAAGGGCGCGGACGAGCTGCTCATGCCCATCCACGAGGCGTACCGCGATGCGTCCGTCGAGGAGCACCTCGGCGCGCTGTGGAACACCGTCGTCACCACCTACACCACCCGCATCCCCCGCGGCGGCACCGAGCCGCTGTCGAAGCACGATGCGATCCGCCAAGCACGCCTCGCGCGAATCCTGCGCTACGGCGACTACAACCCCAAGACCAAGGAAGTGAAGCTGTGGAAACCCTGATCCTGTTCATCACCATCGTCGCCGTGCTGGCCGTGCTGTTCGCCTTCGTCGCCTACGGCGCTGCCTGGCTGTGGTGGCGCAGCCTCAACACCCTCGAACGCACCCTGTACCGCTCGGCTGGCAGCGTCAAGCTGTGGCCGGCCGCTGTCGGCGTTGCTGGCGCGGCTTGGCTGATCGCCCGGTGTTTCGCCTGACGACAACCAAGCCACCTGATCCTGCTTACCGCAACTCGTCCACGTAGAACTGCTTCCAGTGTGCAATCTCTGACGGATTCCGACTTACGGGTTCTCGGCTATTGAAAACCCAAAGCTGGATCGCCTTCGGCGTAGTCAACGTTTCATACGTGCAGCTGAACTCAGTGAGCTTATCTGTGATGAGCTGCTTGGCCGCATCGTAGCGCTCTCGCTGAATTCCTTGTGCTTGCCCTGATGCCACGAGCGCATCCATCGCCTCCTGTAGGCCATAGAGCTTCTGTGCAAGCTCAGAGATTTCCGCTCCGTTTGTGTTACTCGGCGTAGAACTCGCCATACCTGTCTCCTTCCATAACGAACACGAATTGTACCCGGCTAAGGCCGGGTTTCTCTTTTGGAGTCCCCATGAAGATCATCGGAATCACCGGCCGCGCCCGCAGCGGCAAAGACACCCTGGCCGAGTTCCTGGTCAGCGACCACGGCTTCGTGAAGCTGTCCTTCGCGGCCCCGATCCGCGCCTTCGTGGCGGACATCACCGGCCTGCCGGTGTCCGCGATGGAGGACGGCCCGCTCAAGGAGGAGCCGCTCGACTGGCTCAACGGGCAGACCCCGCGCCGCCTGATGCAGACCGTGGGCACCGAGTGGGGCCGTGAAATGATCGACCGCGACCTGTGGGTCAAGGTGGTCGCGCAGAAGATCCGTCAGGCCCGCCGCGACGGCGCTGCTGGCGTCGTGGTGTCGGACGTTCGCTTCGACAACGAGGCGCAGTTCATCCGTGAGTGGGGCGGCCAGGTGGTCCAGGTGCTCCGCGACAGCGCGGCCCCGGTCTCGGCGCATGCCTCCGAGGCAGGCGTCCACGGCGACCTGATCGACACCGTGATCGACAACAACGGCCCGATCCACCGCCTGCGGATGGTCGCGGAATCGCTGGCCCGACTCTAAGGGTTTAGTGGTCATCATCGGGGGAAACGACAGTTTCCCCACCTATTCATAACCCAGGAGTTCTATGCAAATCCCTCTGCACTCCTACGACCTGATCGACCTCCTGGACGAACTGCACCCCGAAGTGATCTACGACCCCGCCAAGCCGAAGGAGGAGTTCCTGCTCCGGCAGGGCGAGCGCCGCCTGATCCTCCGGCTAAAGGCGCTGCGGAAGGTCGAGCAGATGGAGCACCGCGCCCGCTAATCATGTGCAGCAAGCCCAACATGCCGGACCAGCAGGAGAAAGACCCGATCCTGCTGACCCGCCAGGACACCCAGCCGACCGGCCACGCGGCCGATCAGCGGCGTAAGTCCAAGGTCCGACTGGACCTGAACAACGCAACGCAGTACCAAGGACTGACCATTCCGAATGGCTGACGCCAAGCAGACCTCGGCCGAGAAGCAGACGGCCGCGAAGCGCTACGGCGATCTCAAGTCCAACCGCAAAGAAGCCGAGACGCGCGCCAAGCGCTGCGCCAAGGTTACCCTGCCCCGCCTGTGGGTGGACGAGGGCGCGAAATCGCGTACCCCCGGTTCCGCCTACATCGACACCGGCCCGAAGTGCGTCAACGCCCTGGCCTCGAAGATCGTGCTGGCCTGGCTCCCGCCGAACGCCTCGGTGTTCAAGCTCGCGCCTGACCAGGCAGTCGCCGAGAACATCGCCGAGCAGGCTGGCGTGGAGACCTCCGAACTGGAGGCCGCGCTGGTGGACGTGGAGCGGGTCATCGTCAACGACCTGGAGACCAGCGGCGTCCGCCCGGTCCTCAGCGAGGCGGCCAAGCACGCCATCGTCCTCGGCAATTTCCTGCTCTACGACCCCGACGAGGGCAAGCCTAAGCTGTATCCGCTGACCTCCTACGTGACCGACCGCGACGGCCTGGGCAACGTGCTGGAGATCATCACGCTCGACAAGATCGCCCCGGCCATGCTGCCGGACTCGATCCGCGCGGCGGTGATGCAGAAGCTCGCCCAGGAACGCGACGAAAAGACCAAGAACGACGACGTGAACCTCTACACCTGGGTGCGTCGCTCGGAAGATGGCAAGGAGTGGGAAGTGGTCCAGGAGGTCGAGGGCGTCGAAGTCCCCGAGACCGTGGGCACCTACCCCATCGACGCCTGCCCGTGGATTCCCCTGTGCGCGCCGCCGTCCCTCGTGGACGACTACGGCGAGGGCTTGGTCTACGACTACGTGGGCGCGTTCGAGTCGCTGGAGGCGCTGCGCAAGGCGATCCGTAAGGGTGCCGCCGCGCTGGCGAAGATCATCATGTTCCTCAAGCCGACCTCGACGATCCGCGAGCGCCAGCTCACCGAGGCCGAGTCCGGCGCGGTGCTGCGTGGCGAGGCCAGCGACGTGACCACGCTCCAGCTCCAGAAAGCCTACGACCTGAACTTCGTGCGTCAGGAGGCCGAAGGGCTGGCGAACTCGCTGGAGCTGATCTTCGGCGTGAAGTCCGCCGTGCAGCGCCCCGGCGAGCGCGTGACCGCCTACGAAATCCGGGTGCTCACCCAGGAACTCGACGACGCCCTCAGCGGCTTCATGGCGATGTCGGGCGAGCAGCTCTTGCTGCCGCTGATCCGCCGCCGCCTGCACAAGCTCCAGAAGCAGGGTCGCCTGCCCGAGCTGCCGCAGGAACTCATCAAGCCGCGCATCACCGTTGGCATCGCCGCCCTCGGCCGCGGCCACGACCTGAACAAGCTGATCGAGTTCGGTCAGGCAGTGGATGCGCTTGTCGGCGCAGAGGAGAAGGCGCGCCGCCTCAACAGTGGCGAGGCGATCTCCCGACTGGCCGCCGCTTCCGACATTTCCACCAAGGGCCTGATCCGCTCCGACGACGAGCTTGCTGCCGAGCAGCAGGACGCCTCGGCGCAGGAGGCGATGGTCCGTGCCGCTCCGAATATCGCCTCAGCGATGACCCAAACCCCGTAACCCCGAGAAGGACGCAATGTCGAACGAAACCACCGAGAAGCCCGCCAAGCCGACCAAGGAAGCCCCGAAGGCTCCGAGCGTCGAGCGTAAGGGCAAGGCCGAGATCACCCGCAAGACGAACGGCCTGGTCATCGTCAACTACAAGCCCGAGGACAAGTAATGTCGCAGCCGGGCAAGTCCGAAGTGACCGTCAGCCTTGACGGCATCAACGGCCAGCCGACCCCAGGTCAGCAGCCGCCGCAGAACTCCCAGGACACCCAGCAGCCCGCACCGGGCGCGCAGGGTGGCACCGATGGCGAGCGCCTGTTCGGCGGCAAGTACAAGACCGTGGAGGAGCTGGAAGCCGCCTACGCACAACTGAGCACGCCAGCCGACGACAAGGGTGGCAAGGGCGGCCCCGCGACCATCGACGACGCCACCGCGGATGACGCGCGTGACGCCTTGGCGCGGGCTGGCCTGAACCTGGACGACTTCGCCACCGAGTTCAACTCGAACGGCTCGCTGTCCGAGGAGAGCTACAAGAAGCTCCAGGACGCGGGCTATCCGAAGGAGCTGGTGGACGTGTACGTCGATGGCCTGCGCGCTCGCGTGCAGACCTACGAGAACGCCGTCTACTCGCCCGCAGGTGGCAAGGCCGGTTACGACGGCCTGGTCCAGTGGGCTAAGACCAACCTGAGCGCCGAGCAGAAGCGGGCGTTCAACGAAGCGGTGCAGTCCGGCGACGCCGGCCGCGCAGCGCTGGCAGTCCAGGGCCTCGTCGCCCTCCGTGGCGGCAACGGCCGCCTTCTGAATGGCAAGACCGCATCGAACGCCGATGCAGGCCCCAAGCCGTTCCAGTCGCAGGCGCAGGTCGTCGAAGCGATGCGCGATGTGCGCTACCACCGTGATCCGGCTTACCGCGCGGAAGTCTCCGCCCGCCTGGCCGTGTCGCCGCTGTTCAAGTAATCCACTCAACCTCAAGCAAGGACTAAATGTCGGACGCAATCCCCTCCCGCCTGGGTCAAGCCCAGGCCAACGGCGACGCCTGGGCGCTGTTCAAGCAGAACTACACTGCTGAAACCATCACCAGCTTCGTCGAGAACTACAAGCTGGACGGCCGCGTGTCGGTGCGCAACATCGAGAGCGGCAAGTCCGCCTCGTTCCCGAACGTCGGCACCATCGGCTCCGAGTACCATGTGCCGGGCACCGAGATCAAGGGCCTGGTGGTCGAGCACAACGAGACCATCATCACCCTCGATCCGATGCTGATCTCGCACGCCTTCATCGCCAACATCGACGAGGCGATGAACCACTACGACGTGCGTTCCGAGTACACCCGTCAGCAGGGTGCGGAGCTGGCGCTCAAGCGCATGCAGAACGAGCTGCGCTGCGCGATCCTGGCCGCTCGTACCACCGAAGGCAAGGTCGAAGGCCAGCCGGGTGGTGCCATCATCAAGGCCGCCACGATGGCCTCCGATCCGACCGTGCTGGCCGATGCGTTCCGCAACGCCCGCATGCTGTTCGACGAGAAGCTGCTGCCGGACAACCCGCAGGAGTTCACTGGCGCACTGGCCCCGGCTCAGTGGTATCTGCTGACCGAGAACAAGGACTTGATCGACCGCGACATCAACGCGGAATCGAACGGCTCCTACGGCCAGGCGATCATTTCCTCGGTCGCCCGCATCCCGCTGGTGAAGATCAACGCGATGCCGCGTGTCGATGAGTCGGCCCTGGCCTCGATCCCGGCCAAGTACCGCGGCAACTTCGCGGACACCGTGGGCGTGATCTTCCACCGCTCGGCGGTCGGCACCCTCAAGCTGCTGGACCTGTCCCTGGAGGACGTGTACCAGGGCGAGAAGCAGGGCACCCTGATGCTGGCGAAGTACGCGCTGGGTCACGGCATCCTGGCTCCGCGCGGTGCCATCGAGCTGTCGAAGGCCCCGTAAGCAATACCGCGCCGTTGGGCAAATCCCGCGGCGCTTCAATCTCTCTCCATCTACGGGGGACATCCACATGGGTGTCCCCCGTTTTTTTGCCCCGAATCCATGAACCTCGAACTCACTCCGACCACGGAACTCGAAGCCGTCAATGTGCTGCTCGGTGCTATCGGCGAAGCGCCGATCAGCGACCTCGAAGCGCTCGGCAACCTGTACGCCTCGCAGGCGCGCGACACCCTCCGCGCGGTGAGCCGCGAGGTCCAAACCGCTGGCTGGTGGTTCAACACCAGCGAGTCGTTCACCTTCACGCTCAACGCGGAAGGCAAGGTGCTGCCGCCGCAGTCGATCCTCAAGCTCGTCCCCGCACGCGGAAGCGAGCCGCTGGTGATCCGAGGCACGCGCCTCATCAACCCGCTCACCCTCGCCGACACGTTCTCGTCGGCCCCCACCGCCGACTTCGTGACCTGGTTCCTCGCCTACGAGGAGCTGCCCGAGTCGGCCCGCCGCTACATCGCCGTGCGCGCTGCGCGTCTGTTCCAGACGAGCGTGCTGGGTAGCGACCAGCTCTACGTGTTCACCGAGAAGCACGAGGAGGAGGCATACCTCATCTTCGCGCAGGAGCACGCCGACTTCACCTACGCCCGCGGCCACAACTTCCTCAGTGGCTCGACGGACGTGTCTGATATTTGGGACCGCTGATGCCGCTAATCACGGGGGACTATCCCTCGTTCCTGGGAGGCGAGTCGCAGCAGGACGATACCGTCCGCTCGCCGAACCAGCTCACCAAGGCGATCAACGCCTGGCTGCATGCCGCAATGGGCGCTGGCAAGCGCCCGCCCGCCGAGTTCGTTGCTGGCCTTGGCGTCACCCTCGATCACGACTGTGCCTTCCACTCCATCGTCCGCGATGAGAACGAGCGCTACATCGTCGCCGTGGGTCACCGCAGCATCCGCGTGTTCGACCACGAGACCGGCAAGGAATACACCGTCAACGCCACGGGCGACGCGCTCAACTACCTGGACACCCAGGGACAGCGTGCGTGGTCGTGCTTCGCGCTGGCGACGTTCTCCGACACCACCTTCATCGTCAACCGGCTGGTAGACGTGAAGCAGAGCGATGAGCTGTCGCCCGGTTCGCTGTACGGATCGGCGCAAACGATGTCCGACCTGCCGAAGCCCGGCGACAAAGGCTCGGCCGTTGTGCCGACCGGCGCGATCTACAACATCATCGGCTCGTCCGAATCGCAATTCGACGACTACTACGTCCAGAAGCAGTCCTCCTCGGTCTACCTGGAGGTCGCCCGGCCGGGCATCAAGCACCGCTTCGATGCCAAGACGATGCCGCACATCCTCAAGCGCATCCCCGATCCAGTGCATGCGGACGGCTTTTGGTTCTCCTTCGGTGGACCGGAGTGGACCGCGCGCCTCGCGGGTGACGAGCAAAGCAACCCGTTCCCGTCCATCGACGGCCAGCGCATCCGCGAGGTGTTCAAGCACCGGGACCGCCTAGGCTTCCTGGCCGGGGAGAACGTGCTGATGTCCGAGGTCTCCGATCCGTTCAACCTCTGGCGCACTTCGGTGACCCAGGTGCTCGACGCCGACCCCATCGACGTGAGCGTCAGCGGGTCTAACGGCGTCACCACGCTCTACCACGCAGTCCCGTTCCAGTCGGCCCTGTTCCTTGCCGCTGCGGGCGGCCAGTTCCTCCTGACCGCCGAGCCGTACCTGGCCGCCAAGAACGTCAAGAGCGATCCGGTCAACAGCTACAGCAGCTCGCCGTACATCCGGCCGAAGCTGATGGGCGAGTCGCTGTACTTCACCGAGGACAGCGGCGCATACGCCAGCGTGCGCGAATACTTCATCGACGACCTGTCGGTGACCGGCGACGCCGCCGACGTGACGGCGCATGTGCCCAAGCTGATGCCGGGCCGCATGCGAGCGATGGCGAGCGCAAGTGGTGCCGACTGCGTGTTCTTCGCTCCTGACGAGCCGACCGACGCGCAGCTCTACGTCTACTTCGTCCGCTGGATCGGCGACGAGAAGCAGCAGTCCGCATGGACGCGCTGGTCAATCTCCGGCGTCGGTCGCATCGTCCACATGCACGCCATCAACGACGTGCTGTACGCCGTCGCGGAAGCCCCAGGCGGCGGCTGCGAGCTGCTCAAGTTCCGCATGGTGCTCAACCAGCACGACACGGATGCCACGGGCGACTACAACTTCCTGCTCGACCGCATGCTGGTGGTGCAGCCCACCTATCAGCAGTTCGGCAACGAGACCTGGATCGACCTGCCCTACATCGTGCCCGATGGCATGACGGTCACCGTCCTCAAGACGGACGACTGGCAAGACCCCGGCGCGTACCTGGACATCACCAAGGCGCGCTGGGACAACGCCCGCACCCGCCTTGCGCTCCCCGGTAACCACACCGAGGGCCGCGTGGTCGTCGGCATGGACTACGAGCACCGCCTCACCCTGACCAAGCCCATCGTTCGCGGTGGGCAGAACCAGGCCGTGCTGGTGGGCCGCACGCAGGTGCGTGACATCGAGGTCGCCTACAAGGATGGCGCGTACTTCGAGCTGGAGGTCGAGCAGCACGGCAATGGCCGCGTCGAGACCTACGTGGCGTCGCACTCCGGTGCGTACACCGCGCGCGTCCTCAACGACTCGGTGTTCCGCACCAGCGCCCCGACGTTCCACTCCGGCTCTCGCCGGTTCCCCGTGCTGGGCGACGCCAACAGCGTCCGCATGCACCTCGTCAACCGCCTGCCGTTCCAGTGCTGGTTCCAGTCAGCACAGTGGCGCGGCATGTTCGTCTCCCGCAGCCGAGTATGACCCTGACCTATCGAAGCCCCACCGCCAGCGACATCCTCCACGTCGCCGAGAACATGCGGCAGGAGGACATCCTGGAGGTGGCGGCTTCGCATGGTCACACCCCGCTCCAGGCGCTCGCATTTGCAGTGACCGCGAGCGACCGCAGTTTCGCCGCGATGCACGACGGTTCCCCCGTGTGCATCTTCGGCTTCAGCCAGCACGCCGAGGGTATCGCCTCGGTTTGGCTGCTGGGCACCGACGCCCTGGTGGCTCCCACGTTCTGCCGCACGTTCCTCCGAGAAGCTCGGCGGATCAGCGACGAGTGGTCGGCCACCTTCGGCACCATCTTCAACTTCGTCGATGTCCACGCCGTCACCACGCGGCGATGGCTCGGCTGGCTTGGCTTCCGCGAGAGCGGCGTCGAGTCCGCCTACGGCTTCGCCAAGACACCCTTCGTCCGAGTAACCAAGACCCCATGTGCAACCCCGTAGCAGTCCAGGTCGGTATCGCCGCAGTCAGCGCGATGGCGACCATGTACGGCCAGGATCAGAACAACAAGGCCATCGAGGAAGCCGCGGAGCGTCAGCAGGAGCAGATCAACGACCAGGCCGCCGAGCGCACCCAACAGCGCATGGAGGAGGCCCGCGCACTGCGATCCGCGATGCGCGCCTCCGCAGCAGAAGCGGCAGTGTCCGGCAACTCGGTCGAGCTGCTGGCGAACGACATCATGGCCCAGGCTGGCCGTGACGTGGCCCTCATCGAGAAGAACCGCAGGAACGGAGTCGTCGAAAGCGGCTCCGAAGCACGCGCTCGTATCCGCACCGGCAATGCCGAGGCGCTGGGCGGCGTGATGCAGTCAGGCGCGAATGCCTACAGCAACATCCAAACCTACAAGCGCTATTCCATTCCCGGAGACGAGTAACCCGTGGCTCGCACGAAACCCCAAGAGATCATCCGCCGCGCGCAGGTGCCGCAGCGTCTCGCCGAGCGCCCCGTTCTGGCGGTGCAGGCTGACCAAGCGTCCTCCGCTGGTGCCGGTGTCCTCTCTCGCACCGCCGCTGCGGTGCTGACGCGCGTCTCGGATTCCGTCAACTCGCAGATGATCTCAAACAGCCGCGAGCAGTACAGCGCCGCGGCGACCCAACGTATGCAGGAGGACGCCGAGGGTACGCCCCGGCAGGCCGAGGACTTCGTTGCCCAGCAGTCGGAGTCATGGCGTCGCGGCTACCTCAAGGCAGACGGCATCATCCGCGTCCGCGACTGGCAGATCGAAGCGGCCAAAGAGATCGCCAAGGCCGAACCCGGCACCGACATCGAGCCGCTCATCAAGGAGCGGATGGCTGCGCTGACGCAGAACCCCGAGTTCCAAGACCCGCAGGTCCGCAAGGCCCTGATGCCGGTCGCCATGCGCGCCGCGCAGCAGGTCCGCCAGCAGTGGCAGGCCGACTCGATGCGGGAAATGCTGGTCCGGCAGAAGGAGTCGCTGACCGCGATCATCCGCGACGGCATCAAGGGCGGCACGTTCCTCACTTCCGAGGGCATGAACGGCCTGTACGCGATGCTGGACCAGGAGGAGTACGCCTATCTCAACAAGCGCGACGTGGACGAACTCTACGTCGAGGCCGCCAAGGAGGAGCTGGCCGCAGGCAACCGCGATCCTCAGTCGATCCTGGCGTTCCTGGAGCAGGACCGCGGCGACGGCCAGCCCGGCTTGATGAACACCGAGCACGGCGACGAGCTGCGCGCGGCGGCTGCCGCTGGTGCCCGCGTGATCGCACACCGCGAGGACGAGGCACGCAAGCAGGCGATGGCCGAGGCAGAGTGGACGCTCCAGGGCCTCGCGGATCGCGGCCAGCTCACCCACAAGACCATCGACACCTGGGCCAGTAAATTCGGCCTGAGCGGTGGCGACCTCCAGTCCTTCAAGCGATACTGGAACAACCAGCAGGAGCAGACGCTTCGCCGCTGGGAGCAGGAAGCGAAGGAGCGCGCCCGAGAGGAGCGCATCCGCAAGCTGGTAGCCGGGGGCAATCCCTACGAGATCAGCGACGCCGACCTCAAGAAGCAGGCCGGTAAGGAGTGGGAGGAAACCCCGCAGGCCGCACGCGGCCAGGTGCTCCAGAAGTGGGCACGGCAGGGCATCGTCATCCCCCAGCTCGAACGCATCCTCAAGCGCGCTGACCCGGCGTTCCAGGAGAACTTCCAGAACGCCGCGACGCTGTACGAACAGCTCCGCAAGGTCTCGCCCAAGTACGCCGATACGGTCGCTGGCGGCGAGGCTGCCGCAATGCTGGACCAGTACCTCTACGACACCCGGCGCAGCGGTCAGTCTCACCAGGAGGCCGCTCGCGTCCTGACGCAACCGAAGCGGGAAGTCGAGGAGGCCCGCTCGGTCATCAACGACACCTGGAAGTCCGGCATCAAGGACTACCTGGAGATCGACGGCAAGCCGCGTGACCCGCGTGAGCTGCACCGCATCCGCCAGGAAGCCGAGCGCATCGCCTCGCGTGGCGGAGTGTCCGGCGAAGCTGCCATCCGTGCAGCGGTCGGTCAGATCGACGCCCAGCGCACGACCGTCAACGGCCGCCGCGTGCCAAACATCGGCATGCCGCAGGGTGCCGAGCCAGCGGTAGACGAGCTGATCCAGACGGTCGCGCGCAAGCTCGGCCGCGACCCGGATGAGCTGTCGGCCCTGCCCAATCCCCGCAATCCGGGGCAGTGGCAGATCGTCGGCCCCGACAACTGGCTGATCCCTGACCCGGACACCGGCCGCGCCATCGGTTTCGACCCGCGTGCCATCGCGGCACAGCACCAGCGCTGGAAGGGAGACCTTGCGGAATCCCAGGCGCGTCGTCGGGTCGAGCAGCGCACCACCTGGGCGGACCAGTCCCGGAACATCCGCGACCTGCGCTCGCAGTCGGCGACCACGGAAGTCCCTGCGGCCATCGCCAAGCGCGACGCCAGCGCCGCCGAGGCTCCCGCCTTCGAGCTGCCCAAGTTCGACCTCACCAAGCCGCTGGTTCCCAACGCGGGCACCAAGCAAACCACCACCACCCCGGCAGTCCCCGAGGACTTCCTGGAGTACCTGACGAGGAAGTAAGACCGCATGTTTGAATCCCTACCCGGCGCAGACGAGAACATCGTCAAGCCGGCAACCCAGCAGCCCATCGTGCAAGCCGTGCGCGAGCGCAAGGAGCAGCGAGAGGCCGCGGAGCGCCGGAAGGATCAGACGACCGTATGGGACGGATGGGGCGCTGCCCAGGCAAAGGGCGGCATCGGCTTCATCGACCGCTTCATCACCGAGCTGGGCTACGAGCCGCAGCAGGGCTATCGCATTCCCGCAGACGCGCGCAAGCGCTGGGAGTCGATGGGCCTGCGCCCGGAGCAGTGGGAGCTGTTCGGCCGGGCCACGTCCGACGAGCACCTCTCCTATCTGGAATCCGTGGCCTTTATGAATCAGATGGCGGACGACGACCTGGCGCAGTTCGGCCTGGGCGGACAGATCGCCCTCGGCTTCACCGACCCGGTGGCAACCGGCCTCGATCTCGCCACGGGCGGCCTGGGGTACGCAGCCAAGGCCGGACGCCTCGCCAACGCGGTGCGTTCCGGTCTACAGGCTGCGGGCACCTCCGCGCTGATGTCGGCCGCAACCTCCACCTACGACCCCGAGCAGACGCTCGCGGATGGCGTGCAGAGCGCCGCCCTGTCGTTCGCGTTCGGTGGTGCCCTCGGCGCTCGCCGGGGTGCCCTGTTCGACGGCGAGGTGAAGCCTGACGTGGTGAAGCGGCTGGCCGGTGACGACTCGCTGTCCGCCGCCCGCGTGGCAGGCACCGCCGCCAACGACCTCACGCCAGGCGTCCTCCCGCTGCGCAACGAGAGCGCATTCGAGCAGGAGTTCACCGACAAGGCGCTGGTCAACGCGCACATCACGCCCCACTTCGCCACCGTCCGCCGCGACCTTGCTGCCCGCATGGGTAGCGCCAAGTCGCCGCTGGTGCGCGAGGCGGGCCGCCTGCTGTTCCGCGATGGCGTCGGCTACACCGATCGCTCCGTCGCGGTCCAGGAGTCCACCAGCGAGTTCGCCAAGCGCCACCTGGCCGTCATGGAGACGGAATGGCGGAGCGGAGTGAACGCCGCATGGGACGCCTACAAGCAACGGACAGGCACCCATTGGTGGAACTTCTCCGAGCGCGCAAAGTTCAACGAGGAGGTCGGCCGTGCCGTGCGCGGTGCGCCTGACGTATCACCGGAAGCCGCCAAGGCGGCCGGCAGCGTCGCCAAGGCGATGCGCGATGCGCTCAAGCTGGCGCAGGACAGCAACCTCGACGGCTTCGCCAACGTGGCGCAGAACGGCAGCTACCTGCCGCGCTACTGGAGTGGCAAGGGCTTCAAGCGCCTGTTCGGCGAGATGCAGCTTCACCAGGACGACGTGATCGAGCAGCTCATCAAGCCCGCCATGCGTCGCGCCTGGGAGGCCACCACCGACGAAGGCGACGAGATCGACGACGAGCTGCTCGGGGCGGTTGCACGCTCCTACCTCAAGCGCGCCCAAGCGAACTTCGAGGGCGACGGGATGGACCTGCTGGTCCGCCCGCTGGACAGCGATTCGGTCGAGGAGATCGGCAACATGCTGACCGAGGCGGGCGTCTCGCCCGTGCGGTCGCAAGAGCTACTGTCCAAGCTGGAGCGCAAGACCTACGAGTCGGGCAAGCTCGACCGCGCGAAGAAGCGCATCGACCTCGACGAGACCTACTCCACCACCATCCGCAACGAGGCTGGCGAGGACGTGCAGGTCTCGATGGCCGACCTGTTCGACAACGACGTGGACTCGGTGATGACCCGCTACATGCGCGAGATCACCGGCTGGTCGGCGCTGTCGTCGAAGGCTGGCATCAAGAACCGCGCACAGCTCGACCGCTTCGTGTCGAAGCTCAAGAGCGACGCCCGCAAGTCCGGCGACGACGTGAAGGACATCGAGCGCCTGATCGACATCGGCCTCAAGTCCACCTTCGGCCGCAGCACCGAACTCGATCCCGCCAGCCGAGGCGCACGCTACGCGCGGTTCCTGCGCAACTGGAACTTCGCCCGCGTGATGAACCAGGTCGGCTTCTCGCTGTTCGCCGAGCTTGGCCCGACCATCGCGCATGCCGGTCTCCGCAACTTCTGGAACTCCGTGGGTGCCGCCCGCGACTTCCTGGTGCGCGGCGCTGACGGCAAGCTGTCCTCGCAGGAGGCGCGCGTCATGGAGCGGCTGTTCGCACCCGGCACCGACTGGCTGCGCAACCCGCCGTTCCTGCGCCTGGACGAGGATGCGCTAGTGCCGCAGACGTTCAACGTCAAGCACGGCGAGAAGATCGACAACGCGATGAACATGGCGACGCACGTCACCTCGGTCGCATCCGGCATGGCCCCGATCAACACGATGCTCCAACGCATCGCCGGTCGCGCCACGCTGCTGCGGCTGCTGGACATGGCGAACGCCAAGAAGCTGTCGGACGCCGAAGTGGCCCGCCTGCGCACCTGGGGCCTCGACGAGAAGGCCCAGGCCGACGTGTTCGGCTACCTCAAAGGCAAGCGGCAGATCGAGCAGATCGACCCGGACAAGCTGCCGTTCCAGACGCGCGAGCGCATGGCGGCCTTCCTGTTCCGCGTGACGCGACACCAGGTTCTCGAAGGTGACGCCTCGGACAGCATCGAGCTGATGCACTCCACCACCGGCCGCATCGTCACGCAGTTCCGCAGCTTCATGGTCAACAGCTACACCCGCCACTTCCTGAACTCCGTCCACCACTACGACGACTGGCGCACCTACGCGATGGTCGTGCTGTCCACTTCGGCAGCAGGCATGGGCTGGGCGGCTCGCACGTACATCAACACTGCGGGCAACCCCGAACAGCGGAAGAAGCAGCTGACGCAGGAGAACTTCTACAAGAACGCTGTCGCGCAATCGAGCTGGTCGAACGTGATCCCCGCGGTCACCGACGCCGTGTGGGCGGACGCCTTGGGTAACGACCCGGTGTTCGCCAACAACCGCTCGACCGGCCTGGAGAACGGCGTGATGGGCATCCCGTCCATCGACCTGTTCAACAAGGTCTACGGCAGCACGCGGATGATCGGTTCGGCCATCCGCGACGATGAGGAGATCACCGAGAAGCAGATGCGCGACTTCTGGAAGATTTGGTGGTTCAACAACATGACGGGCGTCCGCAACATCGCGGATCAAGCCCTACAGCAGTTCCCTGACCGCAAGGACGGGACTGATCGACCGTAACCAGGAGGCCCTTCGGGGCCTCCACCTTTTTGAGGACGCATGATCGAACTATCGCGCGGCCTTTCCTTCGTGCTCTACACCTACGAGGGAGGCCCTACGCGGTTCACCGTGCCGTTCCCGTACATCGCCCGCGAACACATCCGGGCGTTCGTCGGTGAACCGGACGCGGCCCGCGCTGTCTCCGTGTCGTGGGTGGACGCCAGCACCATCGAGATTCCGTCGCAGGATGGCGTGCTCGACGCACCCTACACTGTGACCATCCGGCGATTCACGCCGATTGACGCCCTCCTGGTCAACTACAAGGAAGGCGCAAACCTCCCGGCGCGCGACTTGTCCAAGTCGTTCCGCCAACTGCTGTACGCACACCAGGAACTCGCCGAGTTCGGTGGTGGCAGCGGCCTCCCCGGTGGCGGCCCCGGTAACCCCGGTGGCGACCCGGACCTCAACGCAATCATCGAGCAGCTCCTCCGCTCGCCAGCACTGCAAGACCTGCTGACCCGCATCGACCTTATCGACGTGAACGCCGAGGCGATCCTGGAGGAAATCATGCGCTCGCACGAGTTCTTCGACGTGCAGCGCGACTATGGCGACAAGATCAGCACGGCCACCCACGAGATCGGACTGCTGACCGAAGGCAACAAGGTCATCGCGCAGCAGATCATCGACCTGTTCGCGCGGGTGGACTACGGCGAGCAAAGTAGCCAGGCACGATTCCTGGAGGTCAATCGCGCCATCGCTGACGAGCGCTCCGCGCGCGTCGAGGCGATCACCGAGCTGCAAGGCCAGGTGGTCGAGAACGGCAAGACGATCTCCGCAGCGCTCAACCAGCGCATCGACGAGGTGGAGAGCACCACCGAAGCGGCGCGTGCGGCCACCGAGCAGCGCCTCGGCGCAGAGATCGAGGACAGCGCGGCGCAGGTCCGCACCGCGGTCATGGCCGAGGTTGACGCAACCAAGGCCCGCGTGTCCGACGTTGAGACGGCAGTAGTCCGCCACGGCGAGAACATCGCTGGCCTGGCCGAGACCACCGAAGCCCTGACGGACGCCGAGGGTGCCAACACGGCATTCCGACAGCAGATGGCGGCCAGCTACGGCGCGAACGTGCCGCAGGGGATTGCCAATGAGATCGACGGCCAGGTGTCGGCGGTTTCGGCCGCCTTCGAGCAGCGCATCGACACCGAAGCGTCCGCGCGCGAAGCCCTGGCTTCCCAGGTATCCACGCTGGAGACCAGCACCGCGCCGACGATCTTCTCGGACGCGCAGCCCTCCCCGCCCGCTGGCGGCTTCAAGGTTCCGACCTTTTGGGTCAAGACCGTGCAGACCGGCGCGTACCTGACGCAGATTTGGGATGGCACCGGCTGGCGCAAGGCCGACCTGGATGTCACCTCTCCGACCGGCGCGCTGGTGCAGCAGCTCAACACCACCAAGATCACCGCCGAGCAGGCACAGGCCATCGCGGCCACGCAGGTCCAGGCGTTCAAGGACGGCGACTTCGCCACCATCCGGCAGGAGTTCAACGTGGTCGCCGGGCAGCACTCCGGCATGTACGGTCAGTGGCAGGCCAACTACTCGGTCAAGATCAACGCGGGCACCATCAACGGCGTCCCCGTGGTCGCCGGTATCGCCCTCTCCGCCAACCCGCAGACCGGCAGCGACTTCATCGTCACCGCGGATCGCTTCGCCTTCGTCCACCCGCAGTACACCTCGGGCGGCACCTTGGCGAGCATCAAGTATCCGTTCGTGATCGGCACTGTCGGCGGCCAGTCCACCGTGGGCATCCAGGGTGCGCTGGTGGTGGACGGGACGATCACTGCGGACAAGATCAGGGTGAACTCCCTGGCCGCGCTCACGGCAAACGCAGGCACGATCAACGGCGGCACGTTCAAGACCCACACCCTCGACGGCAACGGCAACATCGTCAACGCTGCCGAGTTCCGCGTGGAAATCTCCAACCTCGGCGACTGGCCCCTGTGGGTCGGCTCCGGCGCGAAGAACGCCAACAACGCGGTGTTCTACGTGGACCGCAACGGCGGCGCGTTCTTCCGAGGCCGCGTCAATGCTCCCAACATCGTTGGGCAGTTCCAGTCGGCGACCGGCGTGTGGTGGACCGGGGCAACGAGCCTCTGCTACCAGGCGGGCAACAACTTCATCCCGCTCGGCGATTGGGTGGCGATCCACGAGTTCTGGCTCGGCGCTCCGGTGCTGGCTGGCGAGGGTCATACGCCCTCCGTGTCGGTGACCGTCACCGCGAACACGCGCGTCTACGGGCTGCACGTCATCTTGGAGGAGCTGCGCGACTCTGTGTGGGTCGTCATCGCCTCGCACGAGCCGCCGATGTACCGCGCGTTGATTCAGCAGATGGGCGGCGACGGCAACACCTTCACTGCGTCCAACTTCTACACCTACGAGCAGTCGGTGACGCTCTCGGCGTCCGGCGCATGGACAGGCGGTGCCCGCGCATTCCGCGTGCGGTGCCGCGCATCCAGCCCGCCTCCGCAGGTCCACGGCTACGACGCCCCGGCCTACCCGAACTACCTCATCACGTCGATTGGCGGCTTCGCCTTCGGCATCCGATAACCCTCAGAGAGAACCCAAGCACCGCATGAGCACTACCCCCGGCTACGTCTCCAACGCCGAGCTGGCCTCGCGCCTCTCGACGCTGGTAGACCGCTGGAACCGGCGCGAGAATCAGATGATCGCGCTGCTGACTCAGGAGGAAGGCACCGTCGTCGTGACGGACGGCCTGGGCAACAACCACACCCTCCCCTCGTTCCCGCAGCTCCAGAAGGACGTGGCCGGGCTGACCGACGAGCTGACCGGCTCGGTCGTGCAGGTGCGCGACCTGGTGTCCGTGGCAACCGGCATGGCGAACGCCGCGCAGGCGTCCGCAGATGACGCCTCTGGCTTCGCCGACGCTGCCGAAGCATCCGCCGTGCGCGCTGCGGAATCCGCCGCGAGCATCGACGACGACGTGCAGGCCACCGCCGACGCGGCGACCTTCGCTGCTGCCAAGGCGGCCGAGGCTTCCGACAGCGCGACCGAGGCGGCAAGCTCCGCAGTGGACGCCGCCGCTTCGGCGACGGCCTCGGCCACCTCGGCGCTGGCTTCGGCTGGCTCCGCAAGCCAGGCGGGCACGTCGGCCACCGCAGCGGGTCAGGCGCGTTCCGACGCGCAAGCAGCGGCGACTGCTGCCGCCACGTCACGGGATCAGGCGCAGACCATCCTGGGCTATGCGACCGACGCGGCCGACCGCGCGGAAGCTGACGCCACCGCTGCCGCAGCATCGGCTGCCGCAGCCGCCGACAGCGCGACCGCCGCAGCGACCTCGGTCACTCAGGCGACCACCCAGGCCAACCGGGCGGAAGCCCAGGCGTCCGCCGCGGCGACCAAGGCTGGCGAGGCTGCTGGCTCGGCGACCACCGCAGCCGGTCATGCCTCCGCTGCGTCCGGCTCGGCGTCTGCCGCCTCGATCTCGGCGCAGACCGCATCGTCGGCCAAGGCCGCTGCCGAGGCTGCCCGCGACAAGGCTGGCCTGTACGCGAACGCGCCGCAGGGCACCGAGGTCTCGCCGGGCGAGTTCTCGGCGAAGCATTGGGCCGCCCAGGCGCAGGCTGCCGTCACTGGCTCGCTGGTCTACATGGGATCGTGGGATGCCGGCACTGGTGCGTTCCCGGCCAACCCGGTGAAGGGTCACTTCTACAAGGTGGTCGGCGAAGGCACTGTGGGCGACATCCACTGGCGAGTCGGCGACCAGGCGCTCTACGGCGCTACCTGGGAGAAGATCGACAACACCGATCAGGTCACCAGCGTCGCCGGTAAGCAGGGCGACGTGACCCTCGTGGCTGGCGACATCGGCGGCCTGGGCGCGCTGGCGACCCGCGACGACGTGGACTTCAACACCCACGTCACCGGGAAGCCGACGACCTACCCGCCGAGCACCCACACGCACACCAAGGCGCAGGTCGGCCTCGACAAGGTGGACAATACCGCCGACCTCGACAAGCCGATCAGCACCGCGACGCAGACGGCGCTCGACGGCAAGGCGGCGGCGACGCACACGCACACCATCGCCAACGTGACCGGCCTCCAGTCCGCGCTCGACGGCAAAGCGGCGGCGTCCCACTCGCACACCATCGCAAACGTAACCGGGCTGCAAGCGGCGCTCGACGGGAAGTCGGCAATCGGCCACACGCATACCGCCGCCGAGATCGCCAACGTCGTCAACGTGACCGACGATCAGTCCATCGGTGGCGTCAAGACGTTCGCCTCCGGGCAGATTCGTGTGCAGGGATTTGGCGGCGAGGCCACGTCCGGCGTCATGTACCTGGGGTCGCTGGATCGCTATGTGTACGTGCCGCCAGCTGCGAACTCGCTGGAGTTCCGATTCGGCGATGGCACGGGTGGCGTCGCGTCCCTCAACGCTGGCGGCACCGTCTGGACCTCGGCGAACTTCAACCCGGCAGGAAAGGCCGACGCCGGTCACACGCACACCATCGCAAACGTCAGCGGCCTCCAGTCCGCACTGGACGGCAAGGCGAGCCTGGGTGGCGCAACCTTCACCGGGCAGGTCACTCTGGCCTATGGCGCGCCGCTGCGGTTGACCGGCATGGGTGCAGCGGGAACCGCGTACATCCACGGAACGAACGGCGCTGGCGATGACGTTTGCTCGATCACCCGCGTGAACACGAACAGCTGGTACAACCTGTACTGGAACGGTGCTGCGAACATTGCGGGCCGCCTGACGGTCGGCGATCAGATTTACCTCAACGCTGGCTGGTTCCGCTCCCAGCAGTCCGGCACCGGCTGGTACTCGGAAGCGCACGGCGGCGGCATCTGGATGCAGGACAGCACCTGGGTTCGCACCTACGGCGGCAAGGGATTCCTTATCGCTGGCCCAGGCGGTAGCGGTGGCGACCTCCGTTTGGAGAGCTACTCGCCAACCATCACCTGTTACGACTCCGACAACGGGACCACGCACTGGCTCCATTGCAACGACAACAACCACGGCTTCCTCGCCAGCAACGCCTTCTCGTGGTGCGCCTACCGCGACGGCAGCAACAATTGGGTCGCCACGGGCAACATCGTCGCCTATGCGTCCGATGCGCGTCTAAAGAAGAACATCGTGGACGCCTCGGCCTCCAAGGTGGCCGACTTCTTCGACCGCTTCCGTGTACGCGAGTTCGATTGGGATGCCAAGGCAATCGCCGAGCTGAATCCCACGTTCCACCCGAGCGCGGATCACGAGGTCGGCGGCATCGCGCAGGAGGCCGAGGAGGTCTACTCGTTGATGGTCGCCACGCACGCAAACGGCATCAAGACGATCCAGTGGGAGAAGGCTATTCCCTTCCTTATCGCTGAGGTGCAGGCGCTGCGTAAGCGCGTCGCGGACCTTGGGGGAGGTGCCTGATGGCCCTCCCCGGCTCCGGCCCTATCTCCTGGGAAATGATCCGCGCCGAGTTTGGCGGCGGCTACCCGATCTACGCGGACCAGTATTACCGAGGACGTGGATTGGTGCCCGACGTTCCGGCCAACTACGGCGTCCCCACGAGCGGCCCGATCTACGCCTCGCAGTTCTACAACGCGGTCAAGGCGACGCCGTTCCAAGCATCGCTGTCGCCGAGCTACCTGATGGGTAACTGGCCTCAGTCCACCAACGGCACGGTCAGCGAGTCGTTCAGCGTTTATTGCTCGGGCGGCACCGGCAACTACTCCGTGGTCTCCCGCTCCGTCACAGGCGGCGCGTCGATCTCCGGCAGCGGCCTCGGTGGCACTGTGACCGCCTCTGGGCGGAACACCTCCCGCATGGGGCAGTTCACAGTCGTCGTCACCGATGGCGTCACGCAGATCACCCTGACCGGCAACTACGAGTACAGCTTCGGTCGTCCGCTCTAACGCATCCACCACCTACAAGAGACCTAATGCACGATGAAGTGAAGCTGGTCGGCGCTCTCGCGGGCGTCGGCCTCATCGTGGGCATCGCAAAGATGCTCACGTCGAACGATCCGATCACCTGGAAGCAGGCGCTCGGCCGCGCAATCCTCTCTGGCGCTACCGGCCTTGCCGCTGGTGCCATCGTCATTTTCATCCCCGGCGTCTCCTTCGTCGCCCAGGTCGCGCTCGCGTGCATCCTGGCGTCGCTCGGCACGTCCGCGCTGGAGACCGTACTGAACCGCGTCGTCAACAAGTGACCGCCCCCAAGGATGCCTTGGAGCGACTGCACGCCGCAGTCGCTGACAAGCTCGCCGACACCATCGACTCGATGGAGTCGGACGCGAAGGGCCTGGCCTCGATCCTCAACGTGGCCCGGCAGTTTCTCAAGGACAACGGCATCGACGTTGCGGCCACGCCGCCCGGCTCACCGCTGGGCAAGCTGGCCGACAAGGTGTCCGAGTTCCCGTTCGATCCCGCTGAGGATGGGCGGCTGAACTGATGGAGGGCATGACGAGCCTCCACGTTCGTCACCCTTTCGAGGACTTCCGCAACTTCGCCTGGTACGTCTGGAAGGAGCTGGGGCTACCAAGCCCCACTCCGATCCAGTACGACATCTGCGAGTTCCTGAAAACCGGCCCGCGCCGTCGCGTCATCATGGCGTACCGCGGCGTCGGCAAGTCCTGGGTGACGGCCGCCTACGTCTGCTGGCTCCTCTGGAAAGACCCCCAGCACAAGATCATGGTGGTCTCGGCATCGAAGGAACGCGCCGATGCGTTCTCGGTGTTCGTCAAGCGCCTGATCGAAACCCTGCCTGAGCTGCAACACCTGCGCCCGCGTCCCGACCAGCGCAACTCGAACCTGGCGTTCGATGTCGGTCCCGCGCAGCCCGATCAGTCGCCCTCGGTGAAGTCGGTCGGCATCAACGGCCAGCTCACCGGCTCCCGCGCCGACACCATCATCGCGGACGACATCGAAGTCCCAAAGAACTCCATGACCGTCGTGCAGCGCGAGAAGCTCGCCGAGCTGGTCAAGGAGTTCGACGCGGTGCTCAAGCCTGGCGGCGAGATCATCTACCTCGGCACTCCGCAGACCGAGGAGTCGCTCTACAACAAGCTGCCCGAGCGCGGCTACGTCATCCGCATCTGGCCTGCGCGCTACCCGAAGGACACCAAGCACCGTCAGGTGTACGGCGACCGCCTCGCGCCGATGATCGCCGATGCGTTCGACGCGAACCCCAAGCTCGCCTGGAAGAACTGCGAGAGCGTCCGCTTCTCCGATGAGGACTTGATGGAGCGCGAGGCGTCCTACGGACGCTCCGGCTTCATGCTCCAGTTCATGCTCGATGCGTCGCTGTCCGACGCCGAGAAGTACCCGCTCAAGCTGTCCGACCTGATCGTGATGGACGTGGACCGCGAGGTCGCTCCGATCCGCGTGGTCTACAGCAGCGGCCCGGAGTACATCGTCAGCGACATCCCGTCCGTGGGCTTCACTGGCGACCGCCTGTACCGGCCCATGTACCTCGCCTCGGAAATGGAGGAGTTCACCGGCAAGGTACTCGCCATCGACCCCTCGGGCCGAGGTGGCGACGAAACCGGCTACGCGGTCGTCGGCATGCTTCGCGGCATGCTCTACGCGCGCCGCGCTGGTGCGACCAAGGGCGGCTACGACGACGACACGCTGGAGACCCTGGCGCACATCGCGCGCGCCGAGAAGGTCTCCGCAGTCCTCATTGAGGCGAACTTCGGTGACGGCATGTTCGCCAAGATGCTCTCCGGCGTCCTGGCGCGCGTGTACCCGTGCTCCATCGAGGAGGTGAAGCACTACGGCACCTCGAAGGAGAACCGAATCATCGACGTGCTGGAGCCGGTGCTGAACCAGCACCGCCTGGTGGTCGATGCCTCGATCATCCGCGCCGATCAGAAGTCCGAACAGAAGTACCAGCTGTGCTACCAGCTGACGCGCATCACGCGCGACCGCGGCGCACTGCGCCACGACGACCGCCTCGAAGCGCTGGCGATGGCCGTGAAGTATTGGGCCGACCAGCTCTCCCGAGACGTGTCCAAGGAGGAGCAGCGCTACCTGGAGGAGCTGCTCGACCGCGAGTACGCCTCCTTCATCCAGTCCGTGACCGGCCGCATGCCGTCACCCGACAACTACCTCGACATCCTGTAGGAGACCCAATGTCCAACACGCTCGCTGCGTGGCTGATGGCGCTCGCCGCCGCTGGCCTGCTGTACCTGTTCCTGCGCCGCAAGAACGACGACGACAACGACGGCCCGAGCGCACCCGCGCCGGTAACGCCGTGCGACTGCAACCACGCTCCCTGCTGCCACACCCAGGGCGGCCAGTCGAACCCCTACGCGCCGGTATGACCGACGCAAAGCTGCCGAGCCTCGTGGAGGTCAGGGACAACCTGATCCCCGCGGCGGCCCGGCTGCTCCCCGGCGTGGCCTTCACTCCCGAAGCGAAGGTCATGCTGCTCGCCATTGGTCTCCAGGAATCTCGCTTCGAGCACCGCAGGCAGATCAAAGGCCCCGCACGCGGCTTCTGGCAGTTCGAGGCGGGCGGCGGCACCGCAGGTGTACTCCGTCACCCGGCGACCTCCGCACGCGCCTCACAGCTCGTCTCCGCGCGTCTGGAGCGTCCCTCGACCGCTGCGGTCAACGAGGCGCTCGCCTCCGACGACGTGCTCGCCTGTGCGTTCGCTCGCCTGCTGCTGTTCACCGATCCGCGTCCGCTGCCCGCCCTGGGTAACCCCCAGGCCGCATGGGACTACTACGTCCGCAACTGGCGGCCGGGCAAGCCGCACCGTGACACCTGGGACGCGCTCTACGCGAAGGCCCTGGCAACCATCCGCAACACCTAACCGGAACCCATGAACTTCAAGACCATCTACAACCGCGCCAGCGAGCGCCTGGTGCGCGCCTACGAGCGCGCTAAGGGGTACGTAGCGCTACGCATTGCCCTCGCCTCGCAGTGGCTCCTGGAGCGCCTGCGCGAGACCTCCCGTCGCACCTACACCGGCTGGCTGTTCGTCGTCGTGTTCCTGGCGCTGCCCTACGTCGTCCTCGGCGGCCTGTGGGAGCACCTGCGGAATGCCGCGGAGCGCCTGTGGGATGACGTGAACGACATCGAGTGGGCTGCGTTCACCCCGAGCTACTGGCGGGAGCACATCAAGCAGTGACCACGCTGGCCTTTGACGGCCGGCTCGTTGCTATCGACTCGCAGGTCACCGCTGGTGATCTGCGGTACGAGGAGGAGAAGTTCTACCGCACCACCGACACCACCGGGCGCGACCTGGTGGTGTTCGGCGCGGGCACCACTTCCCACATCCAGCGAGCCGTGCGCGAGCTGTCGGAGGGATTCGACGAACTGACCAAGGGCGAGTACACGATCCTCGTGGTCGGCCTGCGGGACAACCCGGTGGCCTTCTACCACGACGGTCTCCCTCTCGACCTCCGGCGCGACTTCCTCGTCGCCGGTAGTGGTGGTGCGATTGCCCTGGCCGCCATGAAGGCAGGCCACAACGCGACCGAAGCAGTCCTCATGGCCTGCTCGACGGACCTCTACAGCGGTCCTCCGGTGCAGACCTACGACACGGTTACAAAGCGTTTCCTAAAACGCCGGACCTGAACTACTGGCGCATGGACGCGCCTAAACAGGAATGCCGATTTGGCGAGTCCTATCAAGGGCGCTCATGAGTTCTTTGATGCGGTACGGCTTCGGGAGAAAGGTCGCCCACTGGTGAGCGTCAGGGAGCTGCGGGTTCGGCACCCCGGACGCGAACATGTAGGGAATTCGGTGCGACAGCAGGTAATCGGCGACGGACATTGATGCTCCGTCCTGCGTCTGGATGTCTAAGATCGCCGCGTGAAATGCTTTCGCCTCTATGCGGTCGAATGCATCGGCAGCGGAGGCGACCACATCGACCTCGTAACCCTGCATCGCCAGGATTTCCTTCAACATCCCTGAGAGGTCAGGATCATCTTCCATGACCAACAACGAGCCGAGCCGACCCTGGCTGTATGCATCCGTAGCCATCGCGCGTTCTCCCACGCCTACGTTCCCCAAACGGTTCGTACCGTACACGACGGCCAGTTAAAAGACAGGAAACGACTCTACCTGAAAGTGAACAGTTCAGCTATCACGCCAATTCTTCATCCTTGAACCACCACATTACAGCCAAGACGACAAACCAAACGATCAGCGGGACGCCAATCGTGAATTCCACGAGTAGGCCTCTCATGTGCTCGTGCTGCGCGGCCTCAGTCAGTGCAGAATCCAGAATTGGCACCGCATCGGCCACCACGCTGTACGCGGTCGTGTCATCGTTTATGACCTCGCGGGTACGTTCGACCAGCTCCCGTGCTGCTCGAAGCTTCGCGTGCTGATATGCGGCGGGCACTCCAGCACAGACCAGCGAGAGGACAGTGACCAGCGCCGCCAAGCGAATGAGGAGGGTATTGAGCGATGCCATAGATGCTCGTTGTAATGTCTATGCCAACCGCTAAGTTTATTCGACCACGGAGCACTGGGAGGGCTTGACAAGGGTGCTATCATAGTAAGACCTAAGTATTACTCTAGCAGGACTATAGAGTTCTATTCATTGGTATTCACCATCAAGTAGAGCTACAGTTCTCCTATGCACTCCTGGGGTGTTCCTCTGTCCTCCTTGGGTGCCACTGCGGCGGACTAGACCTCCGTCCCATCCTTGATGACCCATAGCACCACGCCCGCACCAATCCAAGCGAGCGCCGGGATGCCCAAAGCGAGCTGGAGAAACAGGTTGCGGGAATTGCGGTTGCTGATGAGGTCATTCGTCGCGGCGTCAAACGTCCGCACCGCCTCATCAACCAACACCTGCGGCGAGGCGTCGTTCTCGATGATCTGCTCGTTCCAGGAACGCAACTCCTCAGCGCTCCTTACGCCGGTCTGAAAGTACGCGGCAGGGAGTCCTGCGAGCACTAAGGCCAGGACGGTGATCGCGGTAGCGGTTCTTATCGTGTATCGGCGGGCGTACATAACGTCTCCTCGAAGTGACAGAGGTGGTCGAAAGGTTTGCGGCAAATTTCCGAAGGAGTATCCAACTACTTGGAACGGCGCGATCACCCCCCGTAGGGGGTCGCCCCCTGTAGCGTAAGGCACGATGCGCCCCCTTCGCGTCACCTGCGGCGTCACCACCTCGGCTAACCTACTGATTCCAAAGGTGAACCACCGGATTAGGTATCCAGTGCCTAGGCAATCCCATGCGATACCTGGGCAACCTGCGGACATCCGCGCTCAAACGTTCGCGCCCCTGTCTGTCCCTATCTGTCTTTTTGCCCTGACCGCCACGCGCCCACCTCGGCACCACCTCGGCACACCTGCCGACCACCTCGGCACACCCTGCCCGGCCTATGCCCACCTGCCGCCCACCACGGCCAGCCAATGCGCCACCACGGCCCACGCAAGGCCCGCCACGGGCACCCCTACCGCCCCGCCTATAGAAGCTCCCCACGCGCGCGCTAGGCGCTCCCTGCGACCATCCAAAATCGTTGCCATCGGGGTATTGACAGCCATGCGGGGATTGATCTAATCTATACCCGTCGCCAGCAACACGGCGGCAGCGGAAAAGGCGGCGACAGACGTGCGACCGATGGATCGACAGCACCTAGAGCTTATCCCGCCAGCACTGAGGACTAGCCCCAAAGGCCCCTAAGCGCACCGCAGGTAACGTCCGGCTCAACCATCCCCCTACCGGGAGTGATTGACAAACCGGGAGCAAAAGGGCATAATGCCCACCATCGAACAACGGCCGCAGGGTGCGGTCGGGACAGTAGGAAAGGGGCAGGCAGGAGCGCCGCCCACGGCAGAACGCGGGGAGCTGGGAACACTAGCCGCGCCGGGAAGTGTAAGGGCCGATGAAGGCCGCCACGGATACCGGGTCACCGCCAGAAAGAGCGGGGCCATCTGTACGGGATTCCTAGGCGAGCTGGAGGCGCTCCCGGAAGCTGGCGACGGTCAGATTCCATGCCTTACGAGCATGAGTCTGACCGCCAAAGCGCCCCTACCGTTGTGATGGGGCGTTTTGGTGGTCCGATTCACTGGAGAGCAACCCATGACGATGATCCCGTTTGATATGACCGCCCGCGACTACTACGTGGCCGGTTGCATCCGCCGCGGCATCCGCGAGCACCGCGCCCGACTCAACGAGCGGGAGCGCCAGGCACACAAGAACCGCACCCAAGTTGCGCCTTGTCCATCCCCCGTTGTCATCTGATCCCCTTTCGTCAACCCGGTTTTCCACACCCCGCCGACGTGTGACGGCGGGTCTTTTTTGGAGCTACCATGAGCACCAATGGACCACTGGAGGACTTGCAAGTGCGCAAGCTCACCGCTGAGATTCGCAAGATCAACCGCGAGAGCGACAAGCTGATGATGGAGACCCGGTGGTATCCGCTGGTGGTCGCCACGGCCTTTGTGGCTGGCATCGTCACGCTGACCAAGCTGTTCCTCTAACAGCGCCCTACCCCAATCCCCCGAAGCCGCCGCAAGGCGGCTTTTTTGTTGCCCGGAGAAAGCTATGAACAAAATTCCTTCCGCCCTGATCGCCGCCGCTCTGCATGTGGCCCCCAAGAATGACGTTCGCTTCTACTTGAATGGCGTGCTGATTGAGTCGCACGCCGATGGTGCGATCATCGTTGCTACAGACGGCCACCGCATGCTTGTGGTGCGTACCAGCCTGCCGTGGGACATTGGCAAGATCATCGTGCCGCGCAATGCGTGCGAGCTGGTCGCCAAGATGAAGGGCGATGTCTATTTCAGCGCCGTGGACGATGCCAGCCGGTTCAAGGCGGAGCGCGGAGGCCAGGCCATTGAGTTTGCTGCCGTTGATGGAACCTACCCGGACTGGCGTGCTGCGGTGTCCAAGCCGAACGAACTCAAGCTGTCCGGATTCGCGCCTGCCGTCCTCGAAGGCGTAGTGAAGGCGGCCGGTGTAATTTGCAAGGCATTCGGCGGCAAGGCCACTTCACTGATTCCGGTGACTGGCGGCGACGTGGCGGCCATGTTCGGTATTGGCGGCATCACCGATCCGAGCATCAGGTGCGCGTCTTTGATCGTCATGCCAATGCGCGACTCGTCATACCCGGAAGCCCTGTGCAGCGACGCGCTCCGCGCTTAACCCGAACCCATCAGCCGCCGCAAGGCGGCTTTTTTGTTGCCCGGAGAAAGCCATGAACCTCGACAACTACGCCCCCGAGAGCGCGAAGCGCATAGCCGTGGCGCTGGTGGATGCCGCCCTCGCCGCTGGTTACTCGCTCGGCGTCTACGACGGCGAAGAAACCACGGTGCGGCACAGCCGCGACCGGCAAGAAGTGTTGGAGGCCCTCGCCTCTACCGACCACGATCACCTGCGGTTCTACCGCCCGGACGCAACAAAGGCGGGGTTTGTGCTCCTGATTTGGGAGAACGGGGACGACGCCGCGAGCGACTGGAGCGACAACGACGAGACCAACGCGCTGGTGATGCCGGTGCTGCGCGGGCTGGGGGTGCTGTGATGGAACTGCGCACCTACGGAACCCGCAACGTGTTCCTGGCACAGCCGGGGCGCTATCACGAACAACTGGCGGCGACCGCGATGACGCCGCAGCAAGCCGAGGAGTTCGCCACCGTGGTCAACCGCGCAATCAGGGATACCGACTTCGACCCCATCGACCTCGCGCAGCTGGCGAGCGGGTGGACGTGGCCCGAGCCGATGAGCACCGCGCCGCTGGGCATTGAGGACTCCGAATTTCTTGTCGAGGTGGCGCGCATGCTGCACCGCCTCTGGCAGGAGGTCGGCGAGCAGTGGAGCGGCGTTTGGGCCTACGACATCGCCGACCCGCTGGGCGGGTGGCTGTCGAGGAACGGCATCAACCACGAGACCGCCGATGGCGTGGCCCGCGCCGAGCAGCAGGCCCGCGCATGGATCGCCGAGGGCATGGGAGCCGCGCGATGAGCTACCGCGAGGAGGACATCTTGTTCGAGACCGAAAAGGCATGGGTGCTGCGCAAGGGGCCGAACCATTTTGAGGTCTACAAAATCGGCCTCACCCACTCGACACGCCACGGCATTTTTCACAACATCCCCGGCGCACTGGATCGCGCCATCGAACACGCAAAGGGCCTGTCGCAATGAGCAATGACAACGAGCTGGCTGTACCTGCCGGTGACAAGCTGGTCACCCTGGGCGACCGATCGGTCTCCTACGGTCCCCGCCAAGAGTTCGACGGGAGCGTCGAGCCTTGCGCACCGATGGCCGCGCAGTTTTGGGGCGTCTACCGCTGGGCCGGTAAGGACCGCTGGTGGTGGATTGCCGACGTGGCCGACGAGGACACCGCCCGCGCAGTGGCCGCCGCCTACCTGCTGAACGTCAAGCCCGATTGGGCGCACTGACCGATAACCACCCCTGATCCCGAGGCCCGCCTAGTGCGGGCCTTCGCATTTCTGGAGCACACCATGCAAATCTACGTTGCCTGCCTTGCCTCATATAACGCTGGCGTCCTGCACGGCGAGTGGATCGACTTGGAGGGACGCGACGCCGACGACGTGCGCGATGAGATTGCCCGCATCCTGCGCGAGTCGCCGCACCCGAACGTGACCGTTGATTGCCCGGATTGCGGCGGTACTGGAACCACATACGTCCCCCGAGTATTCGGCGGGGCGGAATGCACGGCGTGTGGCGGAAGCGGCAAGGTCGCCAGCGCCGAGGAGTGGGCCGTCCACGACTACGACGACGTGTTCGGGGATACCTGGGGCGAGCACCCCGACCTGGACAAGCTGTGCGCATTGCAAGAGCGGCTGGACGAGTTGCACAACGACACCGAACGCGCTGCCTACACGGCCTTCTGCGACCACGAGGGCCTCGACGATGTGACCGTGGAGCAGTTCCACGAAGCCTACGTGGGCCAGTTCGATAGCTGGGCCGACTTTGCCGAGAACTATGTGGACGAATCGGGGCTTCTCCACGGCGTGCCCGACGCCCTCTCCCGCTACTTCGACTACGAGAGCTATGGCCGCGACATTCGGCTCAACGGTGACGCGTTTGAGGTGAGCGGCTTCTACTTCTGGAGCCGCTAACGCCGCTTCCGCAAGACCCTGCGCCAATACAGGTATGTGCGATGCGCCGGCACCGAGCTAGTCCACACCCATACGACTAGGTGAAGGGCCGTAATGGCGACTTCTACGCGGGGGTCAATCATCGAACGGTCCTTGGGGTCGGGAGTGGCGATCACGCCCTTCAGCCCTAATCATAAGGCCAATCTCGATATTTGGCACTCATTGTTCCATTTGTAGCACTTGCATAACAGGAGACTTACATATGCGTAACGCAGATTTCACCGCAAACTCGACCCTGGTGATCGTCAACGTGGCCCTCCGCGTCCACCAGTTCGGCCCGTTCTTGGTATTCGAGCGGGAGGTTTTGGTCCTGCATGAACGGACCTACGAGGTGCCCGAATGATTCGGACCATCAATTTCGACCATAACGAGAAGCGCGGCGCTCTCCGCGCGATGCTCGGCCTACTCAACGAGCGCGTCCAGTTCTCGGTCGTCCCCGAGGACTGTGGCTGGCGGGTGTCGTATCCGGTCCCACCCGCGGCCCCAACGGAGACCCCGCGGCCATGACTTCACTGCACCAGTCGGGATCAATCTCTCCCGTGGTACTTGATTCCTACGGACGCGCCATCATTGTGGCCTGTAGTCTGCCCGACGGCAGCGTCATGCTGTCGGGCTGCGCATCCGCAGACGACCAGGGGGGCGTTCTCAGTCTATGAGTACGGTGAGACGGACAATAGCCAGCGCGGTAGTCCGCGTAGGGCAAGGACTGTTTTTTGCATCCGTGGTCGGGGCCATTGTGACCCTGGCGGCGATGCTGGCACTACCGTTCTTAAAACACTGAAACGTAAGACCTTTTTGTGGAGCGCAGCCGGGGGTGGCGGCGCATTACAACGCCGTGAGCAGGGGACAGGACGGCCCCTTCGCAGGGCAGAAGTACCTGGACCTGTTCGTGAAAGCCTTTGGATATGAGATCGGAATCGACCCCTCCCCCACGCCTTGGCAGCGTGGTTTCTGGATGGACAAAATTGGCAAGAATGCCATCAACATTGGCTTGGGCCTTGTAATCCTTACATTGCGGCTCCAAGATAGACCCTGATGGTTTCCCAAGGGGGAACCATCCCCTTACGGAAAATGAGCGCACCATGAATCTCTCGCAGAAAGAACTGACGGCCATTCTCACAACCGCACTGTCAGCCTTCCGGGAAGAGATCGACGAGGACATCACCGCCACCCGCATCCTCACCCTACTCGCCGTTGTGGACGAGCCGGGCATTCAGCAGGTGGACCTTGAGCGCGTCCTCGGCGGACTCTCTCCCTCCGCAGTGAGCCGCAATGTGCTCGACCTGTCGTCTATCAAGCGTAACCGCGAGCCGGGGCCTGACTTCCTAGAGCAGCGCCCTGATCCCGCCTACCGCAAGCGCAACCTGATCTTCCCGACGACCAAGGCGCTGCACTGGCTGGCTTCGCTCGCAGAACGTGTCAACCGCAAGGTGACGGCGCGCGTCGCAGCCGCCTAACCCCCAACACCCCGTTGTGCCCCGAGGCCCGCCTAGTGCGGGCCTTTTTCATTTCTGGAGATACACATGGCCCTTCGCCTCAAAGGGACCGCGCCCAAGCCGGGTGCGCCCGATAAGCGCTACTACATGCTCGACGTGCAGGAGGGATACCGGCGCGTGCGCTTGTCCACCGGCACCCGCGACCGCGTGGCAGCCGAGCGCAAGGAGCAGGCGGTCCTCGACGCCCTGCGCGACGACCCCGAGATTGCAGAGGACGCGCTGCGGGAGCTGATTCGGGGCAAGTCCCGGTCGGTGCAGATGGCCGTGGCGAAGGCCAAGGTCCGCCAGCGCACCCTCAAGGACGCGATGGACGACGCGCTGGACGACCGCAACTTTTGGGGCAAGCTCCGGTCCATCGACACCGTGCGTACCAACTGCAAGGTGGTCCAGAGCTACCTGGGCGAGGAAACGCCCATCAACGACATCACGCAGGCCGCGGTCAACGACATGGCGCAGCGCATGCTCGCCGACAAGGCGGCTCCCGCCACCGTGAACCGCAAGATGCAGTGCCTCCTTGCCCTACTGAAACGCGAGAGGAAGGCCGGCCGGTTCTTGGGAGAGCTGCCCGAGTACAGCTTGGCCGACGAGAGGGACAACGCACGCACGTTCGTCCTGAACGTTGAGGACGAGGAATTGATCCTGGCGCGGCTGCTGGAGTGGGACACGCTCCCGAACGGCCCTGCCGGAGGGCACCCACGGGTGCGCGACGGGGCGGACTACCGCGACCTGTTCGTGTGCCTCGCCGACCTGGGCTGCCGCATGAGCCAGGCCATCGGCATCCGGTGGTCCGAAGTAGTCGATCAGGGCGGAAGGCTCCACGTCCGCTTCTGGCGGCACGCTACGCTCAAGAAGGGGCGTCCCCGCACCCTACCCTGCACCGCCCGTGTCGCCGAGGTTCTACAGCGGCGCAAGGACGCCCTGGCGGCCACATCGGACGGCCCCTTCACGATGCTCAATCGCACGCGCGCCGACCGGCTGTGGCAATGGGCCATCAAGGGGACACATCTCGCTTCCGAGAAGGAGTGCGTACCGCATGCGCTCCGCCATACGTGCGCCACTCGGCTGCTGCTGGCGACCGGCAACATCAAGCTCGTGCAGGAGTGGCTCGGACACCGCGACATCCAGACCACCTCAGCGGTCTACGCGAAGGTACTGGCCGAGCAATCGCTCCAAGGCATGTCTGCACTGGAGCAGTTCCGCCTCCCAGCCGCCTCGAACGGAACAGGTGACGTTCCGAGACAGGGATCAATTGCCAAAGCGGGAATCCAATAGGACAACTGACCGTCGCCAGCTTATTTTTCAATCACTTAGGCAATCTGTGCTCGGCCAGATGGTGCGAAAGGCGGGACTCGAACCCGCACGAGGTCACCCTCACTGGAACCTAAATCCAGGGCGTCTACCAATTCCGCCACTTTCGCGTGGCCGGCACAGGCGTTCATTGTCGCAGGCGCCGACTGGAATCGGAAGGCCTGCACAAAACTGAACATGACAGGCGAGCACATCGTCCGCGCCAAAGGCCGTCCCGAAAGTCAGGCGACCGTTCGGGACGGCAGCGACTCAGTGTTTCGCCGCGGCAGGGGGCGCAGATGCGTCAGCGCCCTGCCCAGCCGCATCCACCTTGCGGCTGTCCACGCCACCATCATCGGTACGACGCAGGTCCACAGCCTCGCTGGCGGCCCCACCCTCCGCCAGCGATGCCGGCTGCGCGACTCCGGCGATCGGGCGCGCCGGAACGGCCCCGGTGCCCGCATCGCGCTCGACCGTCTTCGACGGGTCACTGCCAGGTGCGCAGGCCACCAGCGCCAGCAACGCGAAAGGAACCCACGCCATCCGGCACAGTCGGTTGATATCGGTCATCAGCTTCTTCCTTCGTACATGCGCCCTCGGCGCGGAAGATCCATTGGGTGCGATGAAAGAGGCAATGCGGTGAGAAGCAGCGCACAGCATTGAGAACACTGATGACGCACATGCCCCTGGTTTCAGCACCGCTTCAGTAGATCCGCGCCATGCGCCGCTTCAGTAGATCCACGCCATGCGTGGATGAAGCGCAACCCGGCAAACAAGCAAGAAAAAAGCCACTTGGCGAACCAAGTGGCTTTCGTCTGGTGGGCTGTCAAGGATTCGAACCTTGGACCTATTGATTAAGAGTCAACTGCTCTACCAACTGAGCTAACAGCCCGAAATCGGGGCGCGAATTATGACCCGATCCGCTCGGTGGGTGCAAGCACTTTTTTCAACATCGTTGAAACCAGCGCTGCAGTCCCGTTGCCGCTGCAGAACCCCGCCAGGCGGAGCGCTTCAGCGCGTGATCCATCGAAATGACGGGGTCACACTTATAAGAAAAAAGCCACCTGGCGTACCAGGTGGCTTCTGTCTTGGTGGGCCGTCAAGGATTCGAACCTTGGACCTATTGATTAAGAGTCAACTGCTCTACCAACTGAGCTAACGGCCCGTGAAACTCAGACGCACATTGTAACGTGCATTCTGTTTATTGCAATACCGCTCCGGCTGCGCCGATACGGTTGAAACAGTGGGGTGGCTGAGGGGATTCGAACCCCCGACCACCGGAATCACAATCCGGTACTCTAACCAACTGAGCTACAGCCACCACTGAAACTTCTGCTCCCTGCCGATGCTGCCAGCAGTGGAACCTGATGCGTTGCGACCGGGTGGGACCAGAAGGCCGTCCCCTGAAGCGAGTCCGGCATTTTCCGGGAGTCGCGAAGGAATTGCAAGCATTTCTTCACATTGATGTGCCGGTCGCCATTCCGGCCCGTGTCGCGCTGCGCACGCGCCCGTCTCAGCGCCGATCCTCATCCAGCAGTGACTTGAACAGATCGGCCAACGGCATCTGCGAAAGCGGGATTTCCGCCATCTTGAACCACTGCGTCGGCGCTTCCGGATGGGGTCCCGACAGCACCACCCTGCCCTTCCCGTGGCGATACGACGCAGCCGCAATGTCGCCATTGGTGTAGCGGGAAATCACCTTGAACCCTTGGTCGCGTGGCGCCTTCGGCAGGTAGGGACCGTCCTGGAAGTACACCGTCTGGCGACGCCCGTCCCAGACGACGGGAATCACTGCATCGTCTTCATCCTGTACCGGGAATCCCGGCCTGCCGGCCTCGGCGTCCAGGTCCTGCGCCAGCAGGCCCAGATGCGATGCACCGGCCAGGTAGGCCCCCATGCACAGGCCGATGTAGGTTCCGCCTGCATCGACGAAACGACGGATGACTGCCGCCCCCTCTTCGCCCACCGCCGCCATCGCGGCGTCGATGTCCTGCCCGCCCCCCGGCTGCACATAGGCCCGGTAGCGCGACGTGGCCAGCGAATCGACATCGACGGCCTCGCCCGGGCCGACGAACACCACGTGGTAGTCCGGACGCGAACGATGGATGGCCTGTTCGACGGCCTCCGAACACCCTGGGCAACCGGCCTCGCCGCGGTAGACCGCAATCACGGGGGCATTGGCGGACGCCTGCACGGCAAGCCCCAGGCCCATCGCCAGCAGCAGACAGCGCGATCGCGCAACGGTGTTCATCAAGGGATGGCTCAGCGCAGTCACCCCGGCATGGGGCAGGCCGACTATGCCTCGGCCACGACGGACCAGATTGAATGCGCGCCAACACAGCGCAGGACCAGGCAGAGGCCGGTAACAACAGGACGTGCAGGAGATGGGTGAAATGGCGCGCCCGACAGGAATCGAACCTGTAACCGCCGGCTTAGAAGGCCGGTGCTCTATCCAGTTGAGCTACGGGCGCCCGGACCGGAACGGCGTCCAATCCGACGTGATGTGGGATTGGTCGGGGTAGAGGGATTCGAACCCCCGACATCCTGCTCCCAAAGCAGGCGCGCTACCAGACTGCGCTATACCCCGGTCTTGCAATCCCCTCGAGCCAGGCCCGGGGAGCTGGTCATTGTGGCCAAGCGCATCATGAACTGTCAACGCGGGCGACTCGAACCCGACGCCTGGCAGGGCACCACGTGCAGCCATCGGCTATGCTCCCGGTCATCGGCCGGATGGCCGTCCAGCCCCTCATCCGCACGGAGAACACGCATGCGCAGCGGCAACCCGGCTCTTTCCGAGTCGACCTTCCTCGACCTCGCCAGCGGCTCGGTGGTGACCAGCCCCGACCAGGTGATGACCCTCAACGGCACCGCCAACAAGACCGGCATCCTGTTGTTGTTGACCGTGCTGACCGCGGCGTTCGCCTGGAGCCAGGCGGTCGACGAGTACGGCCAGATTTCCGGCAGCGCAAGCCTGTACGCCATCGGTGGCGCGATCGGCGGCCTGGTGCTGGCATTGATCACCATCTTCAAGAAGGAATGGTCGCCGGTCACCGCGCCGATGTACGCGCTGGTCGAAGGCCTGTTCCTGGGCGCCGTGTCGGCGCTGTTCAACATGAAATACCCGGGTATCGTGTTCCAGGCCGTACTGCTGACCTTCGGCACCCTGGCCGCCCTGCTGGTCGCGTACCGCAGCGGCGTGATCAAGGCCACCGAGAACTTCAAGATGGGCGTGGTCGCCGCCACCGGCGGCATCGCCCTGCTCTACCTGGCATCGTTCGTGCTGGGCTTTTTCAACATCAACGTGCCGGTGATCCATGACGCCAGCTGGCTGGGCATCGCTTTCAGCCTGTTCGTGGTGGTCGTGGCCGCATTGAACCTGGTACTGGACTTCGACTTCATCGAGACCGGCGTGGCCCAGCGCGCGCCGAAGTACATGGAGTGGTATGGCGCATTCGGCCTGATGGTGACCCTGGTCTGGCTGTATGTGGAGTTCCTGCGCCTGCTGTCGAAGATCCAGCAGCGCTGAGTCGGAACATGCCATAGACGACAAAGGGCGCCTCTCGTGGCGCCCTTTTTCGTTCCTCCCTCAGCGCACCAGCAGCGTCGGCAGCGACGAGGCCAGCAACGCGATGCCGGATGCGGTCAGCAGGCCCAGTACGACCTGCCTGAAGCGCAGCTCGCTGATGCCGATGTAGACGCGCGCGCCCAGCAGGGTCGGCACCAGCATGGCTGGCGCCACGATGGCGAAGTACGGGAGCATCTGCCGGCTCACCAGGCCACTGCCGACATAGGTGGCCATGGTCACCGCCAGCATGGCCAGATTGAAGTTCTGGATGACCGCTCGCTGCTCGTCCTTGCCGAAGCCGCGCAGCGTGCTCCACAACGTCGGCACCGGCCCGGCGAAGCCGCCGATGCCGCTGAGCACGCCACCGGCCATGCCAGCAATCGCATCACCGATACGGCCGCCGACGCGGACCGGAGGCAACGAGCGCGCCATCAGCATCACCGGGCACCACAACGCCAGGAAGCCGCCCAGCAGCGCCTTGAACCAGTCCATGTCCAGCTGAGGCAACACCATCACGCCCAGCGGGATGCCGGCAAGCCCACCCAGCACGAACGGCAGCAGCAGGCGCAGGTTGAATCCGCGGCGCACAGTGAACACCGCGACCAGCTGGCCGACCAGCGCGCCGAACACCGACAGCGTGGCCGCCAGTCGCGGCTCCAGCCCCCATGCCCAGAACGACATCGCCACCATGCCAAAGGCGAAGCCGGACAGGCCCTGCACGAATCCGGCGACGATCGCGCCCAGTGCGACCAGCAGATACACCGACTCCATCACCACCTCGGCTGCAACCGCGCGACTACCCTGCCGCGCCCACCTGTGCAGCGTAGTGCGCCGCAAGGTGCTCGACCAGCGCGCGCACTTTCGGCGCCAGCGCACGTGCATGCGGATACAGCGCGAAGTAGCGCCGCTGTCCGGCGTGCCAGGCAGGCAGCACACGGATCAGGCGGCCGGCACGCAGGTCCTCCTGCACGGTCAGCGCAGTAAACAGGCTGATGCCCATGCCAGCCAGCGCGGCGGCGTACAACGCTGGCGTCGCATCCACGCGCAGGCGTTGCCCGGCCTCGACGCTCGCACTGGCACCACGCGGCCCCTGCAGCTGCCAAGGCGGCATTGACGGTGTGGGACTGAAGCCCAGCAGCGTGTGCTGCGCGAGATCCGATGCCTGACGCGGCAGGCCATGACGCGCCAGGTAGGCTGGCGCGGCCACCAGGATGCGAGGGCAGCTGGCCAGTTCACGTGCGACCAGCTGGCTGTCCGGCAACGCATGCGCGATGCGCAGGGCCAGGTCAAACCCACCACCGACGACATCGACCAGCTGATCATCGGCCGACAGATCCAACGAGACGTGCGGGTAACGCTGCAGGAACGACGGCAACCAATGCGGCAACTCCTGGCTGGCCACGACCTGCGGCACGCTGATGCGTACGCTGCCACTGGGTTGCGCCTGCCCGGCGCGGGCACGGTCGTCCGCCTCCTGCAGGCGGTCCAGCAGCGTTGCCGCCTCGCGGTAGTAGTCGCGCCCGGCCTCGGTCAATGACAGCCTGCGGCTGTTGCGATCGAGCAAGCGAACCTGCAGATGCTCTTCCAGCTGGCGCAGTTGCCGTGACATCGCCGAGTGGGTGGTCCCCAGGCGTTCAGCGGCCGCGGTGAAACTGCCCGCGTCAACGATGGCGCGCAGCGCACGCAGGGCGGCGAAGTGATCCATCGGCGGGCAGCTCCATGTGGCGGGGCCCACGGCATGCGGGCCCTGCCAGCTTATCAAGCGCCGTCGCCGGCCTTGCGCACCGGTAACGCCAGGATCGCGTCGGTACTCATGACATCACCGAAGGCGTCTTCGATCTGCGCCAGCGAGGCATCGTGCAGCGCGCGATGATCGATGCGCTGGCCACCGGCCAGGTCCAGGTCACGGCTGGCGCTGGCATCGGACGACACGATCACCCGGTAACCACGGGGTGCGGCCGCCGCGTCGCGCGCGGCACCGGCCACACAAGCATGGGTCTGCAGGCCGGTGACGATCAGGGTGTCGATGCCGGCATCCTTCAGCACCGTGTCGAGCACCGCGGCCGAGTTGCCAGCGAACACACTGACGTTGTCCTTCTGCACGACCGTCTCGCCCTTGCGCGGCTGCAGGTCGCGATGGAAGTCGGCATTGACGCTGCCCTGCGCGAACAGCGGTGCACCGGCCGGCAACACGTGCTGCACGTGGATCACGCGGATGCCGTGGGCATCGGCGAACGCGACCACCCGCTTGGCCTGGCGCAGTGCGGCCACGCCATCGGGAATGACCATGCGGCCACCGGCAAAGCCCGGCGCGGTCTTGGCATCGAAGTACTCGTTCTGGAAGTCGATCACCAGCACGGCGGTCTTCGCCGCATCCAGCGAGGTCGCGACCGGCGCGCCCGCCATATGGCGGATGGTGGGATGGGCCGGCTCGGCGGCAGCGACCGGAGTGGTGGCGGCCATGCCGATCAGGCTGGCCAGGCCGAAGGCGGTGAGATTCATGGAGCGACTCCTGTGCAGTGGAAAGTGGGCACAGGATGCGGAGCGGATGGCGCACGAACCAGCCGTGCAACAGCACATGATCTGTGCGAGATACGCACAGACAACCCCCTGTAGAGCCACCCCATGGGTGGCTGCGGACCAAAGCCACGCCATCCACGTATGGCGTGGATCTACCAGTCAGCCCACAACGCAACGGGGCGCCCGAAGGCGCCCCGCTGTGGATCCAACCGAGGTCGACCGGCCGCTTACAGGCGGCTGGCGATGGCCTGGGCAAAGCTCATGGTGGTGCCGGTACCGCCCAGGTCGCCGGTCAGCGAATCCTTGGCTTCCATGGTGGCCACGATGGCCTTGCGCAGGCGCTCGGCGTTTTCCGGCTGGCCGATATGGTCCAGCATCTGCGCGGCTGCCAGCAGCAGCGCGCACGGATTGGCCTTGCCCTGGCCGGCGATGTCCGGCGCGGTGCCGTGCACGGCTTCGAAGATCGCCGCGTCCTTGCCGATGTTGGCACCCGGGGCCAGGCCCAGGCCACCCACCAGACCGGCGCACAGGTCGGAGATGATGTCGCCGAACAGGTTGGTCGTAACGATCACGTCGAACTGTTCCGGACGCATCACCAGCTGCATGCAGCAGTTGTCGACGATCATTTCCTGGAACTCGATCTCCGGGTACTGCGCGGCCACTTCACGGGCGACGTTCAGGAACAGGCCCGAGGTCGACTTGATGATGTTGGCCTTGTGCACGGCGGTGACCTTCTTGCGGCCGGTGCTCTTGGCCAGCTCGAAGGCGTAGCGCACGATGCGCTCGGAGCCCTTGCGGGTGATGCGGGTGCCGGAGAAGGCGGTCTCGCCGTCGGCCGACACTTCCTGGCCTTCGGCCAGGTAGGCACCCTCGGTGTTCTCACGAACGGTGATCAGGTCGACGTTGTCGAAACGCGACTTGGTGTTCGGGAAGGTGTGGGCCGGACGCACGTTGGCGTACAGGTCGAAATGGCGGCGCAGGCTGACGTTGATCGAGGTGAAGCCACCACCGACCGGGGTGGTCAGCGGGCTCTTCAGCGCGACCTTGTTGCGCGCGATCGATTCCAGGGTCACCGCCGGCATCAGGTCGCCGTGCTTTTCCAGGGCCACCAGGCCGGCGTCGGCGTCTTCGTACTCCAGCCCAGTCTTGAGCTGGTCGAGCACGAACAGGGTGGCGTCCATGATTTCCGGGCCAATGCCGTCGCCGCGGATGACCGTAATTTTCTGCGTCATTGATCGATGTTCCGAACAGGGGGAAAAACGCCGTCCGGACGTGCCCGGAAACGCCGGCGCAAAGGAAGTTTCACCGGCAATTATGCCTGAGACGGGGCCGAGGTCCCAAATAGACCATGGTCCCAGTGCCCGGCTCAGGCAGAATTGCCCGCGCATTCTTCCTCTACCCCCGCCTGTCGGCGCGCCCCTTCAACAAGAAGGGGCTCCTGGGCTGCTGGATCGCGGGACAGGCCCCCTCGCGGGCCCGGTAGTGCCGGCCGCTGGCCGGCAACCTCGGCCAGGTCGAGTTCAGGCGATGCCGGCCAGCGGCCGGCACTACCCTCAGTGCTCGTGCGCTGCCGGAGCGCTGGCGCCGCCTTCAAGCTGGTCGAGGAAGTCGACCGCGCGGCGCAGGTGCGGGATCACGATGGAACCGCCCACCACCAGGCCGACCGAGAAGGTCTCGAAGAACTCTTCACGGGTCACCCCGGCGTCCTTGCACTGGGCCACGTGGTAGCTGATGCAGTCGTCGCAGCGCAGCACCATCGAGGCCACCAGCCCCAGCAGTTCCTTGGTCTTCACGTCCAGCGCGCCGGCCTGGTAGGTCTGCGTGTCCAGTGCGAAGAAGCGCCGCACCACCTGGTTCGGTTCGCCCAGGATGCGTTCGTTCATGCGCTTGCGGAAGTCGGTGAATTCGGCGATGCGGTCCTTGCTGCCGTCGTCGGCCGCGCTCATGCCTGGCCCTGCCCGGCCAGCAGCGGCTCGAGCTTGCCTTCACGGTGCAGGGCCATCATGTCGTCGTAGCCGCCCACGTGGACGTCGCCGACGAAGATCTGCGGCACGCTGGTGCGGCGGGTCAGTGCCATCATCTTCTCGCGCTCGGCCGGGTCCAGGTCGATGCGGACTTCGGTCCACTGCTGGCCCTTGCTCTTCAGGAAGTTCTTGGCGGCCACGCAGTACGGGCAGACGGCGGTGGAATAGATGGTGATGGCGGGGGCGCCGCCGGCGGTCTGGGCTGTCACGGGAAACTCCACGATGGATCGACGGTCTACATATGGTACCGGTGCGCTGGAAATTCCACGCCACCGCCGCAACACTGTGGGTTAACGAATGGTTGCCCCCTGCCCTGCCACGCTTGGCGCGCCCTGCCCGAGGACCTTCCGCTTGCGAGCCCTGCTGCTGACTACCGCCGTTACCCTGGCCCTGGCGATGCCGCTGGCCCAGGCCCAGGAGAAGCTGCCCGACATCGGCTCCTCGGCCGGCGAGCTGCTGACCCCGGCGCGCCAGGCCGAGTACGGCGCGATGATGCTGCGCGAGCTGCGCAACTACGGCTACCTGCTGGACGACCCGCTGGTGAACGACTGGCTGCAGACCATGGGCACCCGGCTTGGCTCCAACAGCGACCAGCCGCGCCAGCCCTACACGTTCTTCGTGATGAAGGACCGCCAGATCAACGCCTTCGCCACGCTGGGCGGCTATATCGGGGTCAATGCCGGCCTGGTGCTGACCGCCGAGCGCGAGGACGAGGTGGCTGCAGTGCTGTCGCACGAAATCGCCCACGTCACCCAGCAGCACGTGCTGCGCGGGGTCGAACGCGCCCAGCGCGACCAGATACCGATCCTGCTCGGCATGCTGGCGGCGGTGGTGGCCGCGCAGGCCAGCAATAGCACCTCCTCCGGCAACGCGACGATGGCCGCGATCAGCTCCGGCATGGGCCTGATGCAGCAGCGGCAGATCAACTACACCCGCTCCAACGAATCGGAGGCCGACCGCCTCGGCATCCGCACCCTGTCGCGCAGCGGCTACGACGTGGATGCCATGGCCGGCTTCTTCGAGCGCATGTCGGCGGCGATGCGCGGCAACGAGGGCGGCTACAGCGTGCCCGAGTTCCTGCGCACCCACCCGGTCAACATCACCCGCATCAGCGAGGCCAAGGCCCGCGCCGAGCAGATGAAGAAGGACACGGTGCTGCTGACCACCAGTACCCCCAGCGGCGAACGCAAGGAGCGGGTGAATCCGGCAGACCCGGGCCTGGCCGAGCCGCTGCTGCGCGGAAACAACCCCTTGCTGCCCAGCAGCGTGCTGCGCGTTCCGGTCGGCCAGCTGGCCCGTGGCGCCAGCGGCGACTTCGAGTGGGCACGCGAGCGCCTGCGCGTGCTGAGCGCCGATTCCACCGCCGAGCTGGAGCGCGAATACGCGGACATGGCCAAGCGGCAGAAGGACGGTCTCAACGACGCCCAGCGCTATGGCCAGGCGCTGGCGGTCATGCGCGGGGGCCGCAGCGGTGCCACGCAGGCCCGGCAGACCCTGGCCAGCCTGCTGCAGACCCGCCCGGACAACTTGTGGCTGGCACTGGGCCTGGGCGAGGCCGAATCGCGTGCCGGACTGGGCGCGCAGGCCAACACCCGTTTCGAGCAGCTGCTGCGCGAGCACCCCAACAGCCGGCCCGTGGCCCTGACCTACGCCGAGATCCTGAACGAACAGGGCACCCGCGAGGCGGGCCAGCGCGCGCAGGCCATGCTGCGGCCCCTGCTGTCGCAAAGTGGTAACGATCCGGTCTTCCAGCAGCGATACGCCCGCGCCAGCGAGCTGGCCGGTGACAGCGTGCGCGCCAGCGAGGCCTATGCCGAGGCCGCCTTCCTCAGCGGCCGCCCGGAGCAATCGTTGATGCAGCTGCAGGCCCTCAAGCGCAACCCGGCGCTGGACTACGTGGGCCGGGCGCGGGTGGATGCGCGCATCGAGGCGATCACCCCCACTGTGCTGGAGCTGCGCCGCCAGGGCGTGCAGGACCCGGACCTGGACCGCCGCTGAGTGCTGCGTGACCGGTCGATGGCAATCCCGACCGGTTCCCGCCAGGTAGTCACAAACATGTCATCAAACCGTAGTCTACTGGCACCACTCCAGTAACCGAGCCCTACGGTGTCCTCGTGCAGAAACGCATCCTGATCGTCGATGACGAGCCCGCGATCCGTGAAATGGTCGCCTTCGCCCTGCGCAAGGGCGATTACGAACCGGTCCACGCCGGCGATGCCCGTGAGGCCCAGACCGCCATCGCCGATCGCGTCCCCGACCTGATCCTGCTGGACTGGATGCTGCCCGGCACCAGCGGCCTGGACCTGGCCCGCCGCTGGCGCAAGGAAACGCTGACCCGCGAAGTGCCGATCATCATGCTGACCGCCCGCGGTGAAGAGAACGACCGCGTAGGTGGCCTTGAAGCCGGCGTCGACGACTATGTGGTCAAGCCGTTCTCGGCGCGCGAACTGCTGGCCCGCATCCGTGCGGTCATGCGCCGCGCCCGCGAGGACGACGAGGACGGCAGCGTGGCCGTCGGCCCGATCCGCATCGACGGCGCCGCCCATCGCGTGTTCGCCAACGACCAGCCGGTGCCGATCGGCCCGACCGAGTACCGCCTGCTGCACTTCTTCATGACCCACCCCGAGCGCGTCTACACCCGCGCCCAGCTGCTGGACCATGTATGGGGCGGCAGCGTGTACGTGGAGGAGCGCACCATCGACGTGCACATCCGCCGCCTGCGCAAGACGCTGGAACCGTTCAACGCCGAGAACATGGTGCAGACCGTGCGCGGCGCCGGCTACCGCTTCTCCACCGCGACCTGAGTCTCGTCGTGCCGACGCCGCGCACCCGCGGGTGCCGGCGCCGGCAACTCTGCTATAACCCTAGGTTCACCCCAGTGAACCGCCGCACTTCAACGACGAGATCGCAATGCCCCGCCACATCCGCTCTGCCTGGTTGAAGACCCTGGCCACCGTTGCCGCGGTACTGCTGTTCTCCGGACTGGTGGGGTGGTTCACGGGTCACCTGTGGCTGTGCATCGCACTGGGCGCGCTGGCCACCCTGGCCTGGCATTACTGGCGGCTGCGCAGCGTGCTGCGCCGGCTGACCGCGCGCCAGCGCTGGGACACCGCCGAGGAAGGCACCGGCGTCTGGAACGAGCTGGACCGCCTGCTGTACCGCAACCAGGTGGAAATGCGCGTTCGCAAGCGCCGCCTGCTCGACATGCTGCGCAGCTACCGCGCCGCTGCCGCCGCGCTGCCCGATGCCGTGGTGGTGCTGGACCGCAACAGCCAGCGCGTGCAGTGGTTCAACGAAGCGGCCACCGCCCTGCTTGGCCTGCATCATCCGGGCGACCTCGGCGAGGCGCTGGTCGAACGCCTGCAGCCGATGCCGCTGGCGCACTGGCTGGCCGGCGGCCGCAACGCCGAGCCGATCCTGGACGTGCCCTCACCGGTCGATCCTGCGATCCGCCTGAACCTGCGACTGATTCCGTATTCTTCGGACTACTGGCTGCTGATCGCCCGCGACGTCAGCAAGCTGCTGCGCCTGGAACAGGTGCGCCGCGACTTCGTCGCCAACGTTTCACACGAACTGCGCACGCCGCTCACCGTGGTCCACGGTTACCTGGACATGATGGACCCGGAGGATTTCCCGGGCACCGGTCCGATGCTGGAAGAAATGCGCAAGCAGAGCCAGCGCATGGCCCAGCTGGTGGAAGACCTGCTGACCCTGTCGCGGCTGGAGTCGCAGGAGCACAGCGAGGAAGAGACCGTCGCCATGCAGCCGATGCTGGCCACACTACGCCGCGAGGCCGAAGCCCACAGCCAGGGCCGCCACCAGATCAGCATCGACGATCTGGCCGGCGTCGACCTGCAGGGTTCCACCAAGGAGCTGCATAGCGCCTTCTCCAACCTGGTCACCAACGCGGTGCGCTATACGCCGGCCGGTGGCCGCATCGCCGTGGAGTTCCGCCGCGAAGGCGATGGCGCGGTGCTGGCGGTGCGCGATTCCGGTTACGGCATCCCGGCTTCCCACCTGCCACGCCTGACCGAACGTTTCTACCGTGTCTCCAGCAGCCGCTCCCGCGAAAGCGGCGGTACCGGCCTGGGCCTGTCCATCGTCAAGCACATCCTCGGCCTGCACCACGCGCGGCTGGAGATTGAAAGCGAGGTCGGCAAGGGCTCGGTGTTCTCCTGCCATTTCGATGCCGACCACGTGCGCCCGCGCGAGTCCGCCCCCCTGACTTCCATCGAAGAATGACGCCATGAGCAGCCTCGGATCCCTCCCCCTCCCCGTGAGCCCGGACAACGATCCGTTGCGCGACCCGGCGCTCTACATCAACCGCGAGCTGTCGCAGCTGGATTTCAACTTCCGCGTGCTGGCGCAGGCGATGGATCCGCAGGTGCCGCTGCTGGAGCGCCTGCGCTTCATGTGCATCTCCTGCACCAACCTGGACGAGTTCTTCGAGATCCGCGCCGCCGCCGTCCGCCACGCGCAGGAATTCGGCCTGCCACCGGCACCGGACGGGATGAGCCCGCAGGCGATCCTCAACGCCATCCACGACCGCGCGGCACAACTGGTCGACCAACAGTACCGCTGCTGGAACGAGACGCTACGCCCGGCGCTGATGGAGGCCGGCATCGGCGTGCTCGGCCGCCACTCCTGGACCGATCGGCAGAGGCGCTGGCTGCGCGCCTATTTCCGCAACGAGATCATGCCGGTGCTGTCGCCGCTGGGCCTGGACCCGGTGCACCCGTTCCCGAAGATCCTCAACAAGTCGCTGAACATCGTGGTGGTGCTGAAGGGTACCGACGCGTTCGGCCGCGCCGGCCATCTGGCCATCGTGCGTGCGCCACGCTCGCTGCCGCGCATCATCCAGCTGCCGGAGAAGCTCGGCGGGTCGCAGAATTTCGTGTTCCTGTCCTCGGTGCTGTCCACCTTCGTCGATGAGCTGTTCCCGGGCATGGAAGTCCAGGGGGCCTACCAGTTCCGCGTCACCCGCAACTCCGAGCTGGTGGTGGACGAGGAGGAGGTGGAGAACCTGGCGCTGGCACTGCGCGACGAACTGGTCGATCGCGGCTACCGGCCGGCGGTGCGGCTGGAAATCGCGCAGGACATGCCGCGCGAGATCGTGCGCACCCTGCTGCAGAACTTCGGCCTGACCGAGAACGCGGTGTACCGCATCGACGGCCCGGTCAACCTCAACCGCATCATCCAGTTGTACGACCTGATCGCACAGCCGGACCTGAAGTACCCGCCAATGACCCCGCGCACGCTGCGCGACAGCGACGGCATCTTCGAGACCGCGGCGCGCCAGGACCTGCTGCTGCACCACCCGTTCGATGCTTTCACCGCGGTGCTGGACCTGATCCGGCAGGCGGCGATCGACCCCAACGTGCTGGCGATCAAGCAGACCCTGTACCGCACCGGCAAGGATTCGCTGATTGTCGATGCACTGATCCAGGCTGCGCGCAACGGCAAGGACGTGACCGTGGTTGTTGAACTGCGCGCACGCTTCGACGAAGAGGCAAACCTGGGCCTGGCCGATCGCCTGCAGGAAGCCGGCGTGCAGGTGGTGTACGGCGTGGTCGGCTACAAGACCCACGCCAAGATGCTGCTGATCGTGCGCCGCGAGGGCCGCAAGCTGCGCCGCTATGTACACCTGGGCACCGGCAACTACCACAGCGGCACCGCCCGCGCGTACACCGACATCAGCCTGATCACCGCCGATGCGGACATCGGCAACGACGTGCACCTGCTGTTCCAGCAGCTGTCCGGGCTGGCCTCGAAGATGAAGCTCAAGCGCCTGCTGCAGTCGCCCTTCACCCTGCACACCGGCATCCTCGGCCGCATCGAGCGCGAAACGCGCATCGCCGCCGCCGGCCGCCCCGCGCGGATCATCGCCAAGATGAACGCGTTGAACGAACCGCAGGTGGTGCGCGCGCTGTACGCCGCCTCGCAGGCCGGCGTGCAGATCGACCTGATCATCCGCGGCGCCTGCACCCTGCGCCCGGGTGTGCCGGGCATTTCGGACAACATCCGCGTGCGCTCGATCGTCGGCCGCTTCCTGGAGCACAGCCGCGTCTACTGGTTCGGCAACGACGGCGCACCGGAGATGTACTGCGCCAGCGCCGACTGGCTGGAGCGCAACCTGCTGCGCCGGGTCGAGACCTGCTTCCCGATCCTCGACCCGGAGCTGGCCAAGCGGGTCTACCGCGAGGTGCTGCAGAACTACCTGGACGACAACCTCAACGCCTGGGAACTGGATGCCGACGGCATCTACCACAAGCGTGCCCCGGCCCACGACGAAGCCCCGCATTCCGCGCAGATGGCATTGATGCAGGGGCTCTGACCCGGTGTGTCGACCAAGGTCGACACCTACCAAGAGCAGTAGGCACCGATTTGGGGCGGGATAGGATCAGTGCCGACCAACGGTCGGCACCCACCATCAGATCGCAGAAATCTGTCGAAGGCGGGGTGGGTCCGCCAACCCACGGATAGCTCGCTTTTGCTGTTGCCGTTGATTCGGCGGGTGCAGCGCAGCCCTGCCGCACTCCCCTCTTCCAAAATGTGAAGGCCGCGCGGTGACGAGCACACCGCCCCTTCGGCTAACATTCGCCCATGCCGCATACCACTACGACTCCGCCCGCATTGCAGGATGGCGACCTGCTGGCCGCCATCGACCTTGGCTCCAATAGTTTCCACATGGTCATCGCGCGCTACACGCTCGGCCAGCTGCGGGTGATCGACCGGCTGCGCGAGACCGTGCGCATGGCCGATGGCCTTGATGGCAAAGGTGGGCTCTCTTCCGCCGCACGGCAGCGCGCGCTGGAATGCCTGGCCCGTTTCGGCCAGCGCATCCGCAATGTGCCGCCGCACCGGGTACGCGCGCTGGCGACCAACACCGTACGCCAGCTGCGCTCGCCGCAGTCGTTCCTGGTCCCGGCCGAAACCGCGCTGGGGCATGCCATCGAAGTGGTCAGTGGCCGCGAAGAAGCGCGCCTGATCTACCTCGGCGTGGCCCACGCGCAACCGCCCAAGCCCGGCCAGCGCCGGCTGGTCATCGACATCGGCGGCGGCTCCACCGAATTCATCATCGGCATGGGCATGCAGACCCTGGAGCGTGAAAGCCTGCAGGCCGGTTGCATCGCGAGCACCCGCCGCTTCTTCCCCGGCGGCAAGCTGAGCAAGAAGCGCTGGAAGGACGCGCTGGCCGAGATCGGCCGCGAGTTCCAGCCCTTTGCCAGCAAGTACCGCGCACTGGGCTGGCAGGAAGCGCTCGGATCTTCGGGCACGCACAAGGCAATCAGCGAGATCTGCGCGACGATGAAGCTGAGCAAGGGCGCGATCACCGCCGAGGCCCTGCCCCAGCTGCGCGACGAGCTGCTGAAGGCCAAGAAGATCGACGACATCCAGTTGCCGGGCCTGTCCAGCGACCGCCGCCCGATCATCGCCGGCGGCATCCTGGTGCTGGAGGCCGCCTTCCAGGCCCTGGGCCTGCAGAAGCTGCTGGTCAGCAAGGCGGCGATGCGCGAAGGCATCCTGTACGACATCGTCGGCCGTGCCGGTGAGAACGACCTGCGCGACGAATCGGTGGCCGCGCTCAGCCAGCGCTACGGCATCGACACGGTACAGGCCGACCGCGTGCAGGACACCGCGCTGTCGCTGCTGGAGCAGGTGCAGGAGCGCTGGAAACTCGATGCCGACGACGCACGCATGCTCGGCTGGGCCGCGCGCCTGCACGAGCTGGGCCTGATGATTGCCCACAGCGGCTACCACGTGCATGGCAGCTACGTGCTGGAACACTCGGACATCGCCGGCTTCTCGCGGCAGGAGCAGCAGATGCTGGCCGCACTGGTACGCAGCCATCGCCGCAGCGTGACCAAGACCGCGTTCGACGCCCTGCCCGAGCGCCTGCTGCTGACCGCACGCCGGTTGGCCGCCCTGCTGCGCCTGGCGGTACTGCTCAACCGCGCCCACGAGGACGATCCGCTGCCGGCATTGGAATTGACCGCGGACGACAACCGCCTGTCGCTGATCGTGCCGCAGGCCTTCATCGATGCGCGCCCGCTGCTCCGCGCCGACCTGATCGGCGAGACCGACGGCATCGCCGGGCTGGGCATCCAGTTCCGGCCATTCGTGGCCTGATCCCTACGGCCAGGGCGGCACGTCATGACGCGTCGCCATAGGCCTCTTCCGCGCGTGTTCGACAAGCTGTTGAAGCTCTACGACCACGGCCCTTCGGAGCCATGGTCTTTTCTGTTTCCGCGCAGGTTGTCGCTGCCTGCAATTGCCATGACGCTTTCGGTCCAGAGTCGGGGCGAGGGCGCATCGTCCATCGCTCCGCCGTCGATCAGATCAATCGATTGATTCACTTCCGGTTTGTGCGGAAGCGTCATGCCGCTCCATGGCGATTTCGTCCTTTCCCCATACCTCTCCCGCTCCTCCTTCACTAGGTTCGAACAACCACCGCCTGCGGTGGCGTTGGCGCGGCCCGCTTGGCTGCGCACCGAAGACTTCGAAGACTGAGAGAGAGACACCCATGACCATCCGTATTCCCGCACTGGGGCTGGCGATCCGTCGTGCGCTTGCAATCACGGCGACCACAACCCTGGCCGTTCCAGCGCTCGCGCAGCAGGCACCGGAAGCCACCACGCTGGACCGCATCGAAATCACCGGCTCACGCATCCGCCAGGTCGACCTGGAAACCGCACAGCCGGTGCTGACCGTCAGCCGCGCCGACATCGAGCGACAGGGCTTCAACTCCGTTGCCGACATCCTGCAGAACCTGACCGCGACCGGCAGCCCGGCATTGAGCCGCGCCAGCCCGTTGAGCGCCGGCGAAGCCGCCGGCGGCAGCTACGTGAACATGCGTGGCCTCGGTGCCCAGCGCACCCTGGTGCTGGTCAACGGCAAGCGGCTGGGCATGACCACTTCGGGTTTTCAGGACATCTCCAGCATTCCTGCCGCTGCGGTGGAACGCATGGAAGTGCTCAAGGACGGTGCCTCGGCCATCTACGGGTCCGACGCGATGGCCGGCGTGGTGAACATCATCACCCGGCGCAACGTTCAGGGTGTAACCGCCAACGTCTATCACGGCCAATACAGTGAAGGCGACGGTGCCCGTACCCAGTACGACGTGGTTGCCGGCTGGTCCAATGACCGTGCTTCCATCAGCGTTGCTGCCGAGCATGTCGAAGAAAAGGGCGTCTGGGCCAGGGACCGCGGCTTCAGTGCCTATACCTATACCGACGGCCACGCGGATGACGGCTGGACCACGGTCGGCCAGTGGGGTCGCATCACCGGCTTCAAGGGCCCCGGCTGCAGCAACAGCCGGGGCTGCAGCTACTCGCTCGACCGTGGCAGCCAGCCAGGTGGGCCGGACAGCTTCCACCTCAGCGACAACACACCGTTCACCGGTGATGTCAGCAACAGCAACGAGCAGATGCATCTGCAGACGCCGATCAAGCGCGATTCAATCTTCGTCGATGCGCGCGTGGAGCTGAACGACCAGGTCCGTTTCAACACCCAGCTGGCCTACAACCGGCGCACCACCACGCGCCAGATTGCCGGCTATCCCTTCCAATCCGGCCCAGCCGGCATCACCCCGATGTCGGCCGACAGCTGGTTCAATCCGTTCGGCAGCCATCACGGCTACGACACGCCCAGCGATGTGCACTGGAACCGTCGTACCTGGGAGATTCCTCGCGTCAGCACCAGCGATCTGACCACCTGGCAGGCCGTCGCGGCACTCGAGGGCAACTTCGAATTCGGCGGTCGCGACTTCGACTGGGAAGCGGGTTACCAGTACAACCGCAGTGAGCTGACCCAACGTGCCACCGGCAACCTGCACAAGCAGCGCGTGGCCGATGCCACCGGTCCTTCGTTCTACAACCCGGCAACCGGCAAGGTCGAATGCGGAACGCCAGATGCGCCGATCGCAGGCTGCAAACCCTGGAACCCGCTGGTTCCGTATGGCCAGGACGATCCCTATGGCCTGACCGGCAACACGGAGCTCCAGGACTGGCTGTTCCCGGAAGAACTCACCCGCGGCCGCACCACCACCCGCAACCTGTTCGCCAACCTCAGCGGCAGCCTTGCCAGCCTGCCCGCCGGTGAGCTGGGCTTCGCCGTGGGGGCCGAGAGCCGCCGCGAGGACGGCCGCTTCATCCCTGATGCACTTGCGCAGACCGGTGCCACCACCAACCTGGCGGCAGGCCCCACCGGTGGCGGCTACCGCGTCGACGAGGCCTACCTGGAACTGAGCGTGCCGGTGCTGCGCGACCTCGCCGGTGCCCGGGAGCTGACCCTCAGCGCGGCGACGCGGTACTCGGACTACTCCACCTTCGGCGGAACCCTCAACAGCAAGTTCGGCTTCACCTGGAAGCCGATCGATCAGCTGCTGGTCCGCGGCACCTGGGCACAGGGCTTCCGTGCGCCGACCATCGCCAACCTGTACGGCGGCGGCTCGGAGACGTTCACCACCGGCTTCCGCGATCCCTGCGATACAGTCCATGGCGCAGCCGCGAGCAGTGCCGAGGTCCGCGCGCGCTGTGCTGCCGACATCGCCAACGCCGACACCTACCGCCAGCTCGGCCAGGGCAATGAACCCATCACCGGCAGCAGTGGGCAGACTCCCCTGCCCTTCACCAACGGCTCCAATCCCGACCTGCAGCCGGAAACTTCGACCAGCCGCACTCTGGGCCTGGTCTGGAGCCCGACGTTCGCCGAAGGGCTTCACATCGCACTGGACTGGTGGAAGATCCGCATCGACAACACCATCGTCTCCGACCATCCCAACGACATCCTTCGCGACTGCTACGAGCTGGGTATTGCCGAGCGCTGCAGCAGCTTCACCCGCGACCCGGAGCTGGGCATCGTCAACAAACTCAACTTCGGCAACCGCAACAGCGGCTTCCGCCAGGCAGAAGGCTACGACCTGGAGATTGGCCACAAGGTCGAAACCCGCTGGGGCAGGTTGAGCGCTGACTGGAAGTCCACCTATGTGGTCAACGCCGAAGAGAAGACCACCAACGAAGCCGGCGTACCGGCCATCCCCAGCAATGGCATTGCCACCAACGGCGGCATCGGCTTCCGCGTGCGCTCCAACGCGTCGCTGGGCTGGGAGCATGGCAACCTCGGCCTGACCTGGGGCCTGCGTTACTTCTCCGCCGTCAAGGAACGCTGCCTGGGTGCGGAGGATTATCCGAACGAGTGTTCCCATCCCGACCAGCGCGCGCCGTGGTTCAGCGGTACGCGCGACTACAACCGTCGTGGATCGGTCACCTTCCATGACGTGCAGGCGCGCTACAGCCTGCCGTGGGACGCCACCGTTTCAATCGGCGCCAACAACGTGTTCGGCCGCCAGGGCCCGGCCATGTACAGCCAGCCGAGTGCCAACTTCTCCTACTACGGTGGCTTCGACATCGGCCGTTTCATCTACATGAAGTACCAGCAGCGCTTCTGATCCACGCACCACGCACGGTGCCCACCACGGCCCTTCGGGGCCGTGGTGGCGTACGCTTCCGGCCGCGTCATCTGCCGGTCGCAAAGCGGTCACATCGGCTACATCGCCAGGCCCGAGCATGCCGGAAACCCGGAGGCCCGCCATGCGCTATGCCATCGTCACCGAGACCTATCCGCCGGAAGTGAACGGCGTTGCCCTCACCGTACAGGGGCTGGAGCAGGGACTGCGCAATTCCGGCCATGAGATCGACCTGATCCGGCCCCGCCAGGCCAACGAAGCGCTGGACTCCGCACCGGGCACCCTGTTGGTTCCCGGCGCCGCCCTGCCGCGCTACCCCGGCCTGCGCTTCGGCATGCCGGCACCGATCCGGCTCGGTCGCCATTGGCAGCAGCAACGCCCGGATGCCGTCTATGTCGCCACCGAAGGCCCGCTGGGCTGGTCGGCGGTGCGCACCGCACGGCGCCTCGGCATCCCGGTGGCCAGTGGCTTCCACACCCGCTTCGACGAGTACCTGCCCGACTACGGCGTGGCCTGGCTGCAGGCCGCCGCGATGCGCTGGATGCGCCGCTTCCACAACCAGGCCGATGCAACCCTGGTGCCCACCCGCGAACTGCAGCAGTTCCTCGGCGAACAGGGCTTCGAACGCGTGCGCCTGCTGGCGCGCGCGGTCGACAGCCAGCAGTTCGATCCGAACCGTCGTGACCCTGCCCTGCGCGAAGAGTGGGGCGTGGACGGCAACGGCCTGGTCGCGATCTATGTCGGCCGCATCGCCGCGGAGAAGAACCTCGGGCTGGCGGTGAAGGCCTTCCGTCGGTTGCAGCAGATCCGTCCGAAGGCCCGCTTCGTGTGGGTGGGCGATGGCCCGGCCCGCGAAAAGCTGGCGCATGAAAATCCCGACTTCATCTTCTGCGGCGTCCAGCGTGGCGATGCGCTTGCACGTCATTTCGCCAGCGGCGATCTGTTCCTGTTCCCCAGCCGCAGCGAGACCTTCGGCAACGTGACCCTTGAAAGCATGGCCAGCGGCGTGGCAACGGTGGCCTTCGACTACGGCGCGGCGCGCGAGTACCTGCGCAATGGCGAGAATGGCGCCGCAGTGGACAACGACGAGCAGTTCATCGACGCGGCCGTGCAACTGGCCGCGGATGACGCGCAGCGCCACGTGCTGGGCAGCAACGCCGCACGCGCCATGAAGCGCCTGCATCCGCAGCAGGTGGTGGCGGAATTCGACGCCCTGCTGGCCGAACTGGCCCAGTCGCGGAGGACCGGCCATGCGCACAACGCGGCTTGAACTGCTGGCCGACCGCGAAGCGCGCCTGTGCCGGCGGGCCAACCACTACTGCCGCCGCCGCCGTGTGCGCCGCCTGTTCGCGGTCATCAGCCGGCTCGGTGATGGCGTGTTCTGGTATGTGCTGATGGGCGCCCTGGTGCTGCTTGATGGCTTCGATGGCCTGCGCGCATCGGTGCACATGGCCGCCACCGGCCTGGCCGCGCTGTTGCTGTACAAGGGCCTCAAGCGCTGGACCCGGCGCCCGCGCCCGTATGCCGCCGACCTGCGCATCCGTGCCTGGGTGGCACCGCTGGACGAGTTCAGCTTCCCCTCCGGGCATACCCTGCACGCGGTGTCGTTCACCATCGTGGCGCTGGCCTATTACCCGTGGCTGGCGCCACTGCTGGTGCCGTTCACGGCGGGCGTGGCGCTGTCGCGGGTGGTACTCGGCCTGCACTACCCGTCCGACGTGCTGGCCGCCACCGGCATCGCCATCGGGCTGGCCTCGGCCAGCCTGGCCTGGTTGCCGTTGCCGGTGTAGCCCCCGGGGTCAGATCCGTTTTCCTTCGGAGAGGGATCTGATCCCCACGATGCCGGCGGCGCTACCGTCATCGTTGATGCCCTAGAATGCCCGCATGACCACGTTGTTCATTTCCGACCTGCACCTGGACCCCAGCCGTCCGGAGATCACCGACCTGTTCCTGCGCTTCCTGCGCGAGCAGGCGCCCGGCGCCGATGCGCTGTACATCCTCGGCGACCTGTTCGAAGCCTGGATCGGTGACGACACGCCCTCGCCCGCCGCCGACGCAGTGGCCGATGCACTGAAGGTGCTGTCCGACAGCGGCGTGCCGGTGTACTTCATCCGCGGCAACCGTGACTTCCTGCTTGGCGAGGACTACGCGCGCCGTGCCGGCCTGCGCATCCTGCCCGACCCGTGCATGATCGACCTCTACGGTCGCCCGGTGCTGCTGCAGCACGGTGACCTGCTGTGCACCGATGACATTCCCTACCAGCAGTTCCGTGCACAGACGCGTGACCCGGCGTTCCAGGCACAGTTCCTGTCACAGCCGCTGGCAGCGCGTATCGCGTTCGCGCAGAAAGCGCGCGAAGCCAGCCAGGCCCGCCAGTCGGAAATGAAACAGGGTGATCGCGCGCAGTTCGAGACCGTCACCGACGTGGCGCCGTCCGAAGTCGATGCCACGTTCGCGCGCCACGGCGTGAACACCATGATCCATGGCCACACCCACCGCCCGGCGATCCATTCGCTGCAGGCCGGTGGCCGTGCCTGCACCCGCATCGTGCTGGGCGACTGGTACGAGCAGGGTTCGGTGCTGCGCGTGGATGCCGGCGGCTGGTCGCTGGATACGCTCGCGCGCGAATGATGGGTCCGAGGGTGCCAACCAAGGTTGGCATCTACCCGGGCAGGTGCACGTGCCCGGGTAGACGCCGCCCCTGGTCGGCGCCTGGCCTCAGCGGAAGGCCGCGATGGTGGCCTTGGTATTGACCAGCACGCGCTGGTTGTCGGCGGTACTGGCATTGCCCATCGGGATGCCGTTGTAGCTGATGTTCGGGTTCGACCAGTAGTTCAGGCGCGGGCAGCTGCGGGTGCAGTTGTAGGCCATGATCGTGCGCCAGCCGGTGCCGGTGGACGGTTCATAGCGATAGCCATGGCCATAGGCGTACGGCGAGGTGCTCGAGTCGGTCGCGATATCATGCCGCGCGCTCTGCAGGTGGCCGATCTCGTGTGCGAAGGAGTAGTAGCCGGTCGCGCAATCCCAGTACACCGCCGCGAAAGCGGTCGACGCGGTCGAGCTGATGCCCGAGGCCAGGCCGCAGTAGGCACTGTTGTTGATGAGCAGCACGCCGACGTCGGCCGCGGTGGTGTTGCGGCTGGTGTGGATGCTGTCCATGTAGCCGTCGCTGGTACCACGGAAACGTGACAGGTCGGTGGTGAAGTTACCGGACTCGCTGTAGTTGGTGGTCTCGTAACCGGCCAGTTGCAGCGTCAGGCCGACGTTGCTGTTGACGTAACCCTGGTTGGACTCGGCCACCGCCAGCTGCACCAGCGACTGCATGTTGCCGCCATAGGCAGTGACCGCCGCATTGGTCGCCACCACCAGCACGCGGATGGTCGCCGGCGTTCCCGAAGAGGCCTGCGCGATGCCGATGTGGTCGTTGTCGGCCATCGGGATCTTCGGCAGCTGGTTGTAGTCAGCCGGATGATCGGCTGGCATCCTCGATTCGTCGACCTCGACCAGCACGTGGCGGTTACCCAGTGGACGCAGGCGATAAAGCTTGCCGTCCTTGCGGATCGAACCGGTGATGGTGTCGCCCGAACGTACCAGGATCAACGAATTGCCCGGATCGTCCTGGCCGCTGGAGGTGGCGGCGGTCAACCGGTCGGACGGCGAACGGAACTGGCCGTACCAGATGCTGCCACCATCGGGCAGCGCCTCGACCTTGCTGCGCACCGCCTGCACCCGTTTGCCGAGCAGCTCGAATTCCAGCTGCGGCTGCGCCGTAGCCGCCGCGTCGACACGCACTTCCTGCACCGTCGCCGTGGACGGGGTGGCCAGCAGCTTGCCGAGTGCAGGCTCGCTGTTGGCCGATGCCCGGCTGATGACCGTCACCGGTTCGAACAACGGTGCCGCGTGCGCGGCTGCCGCCACCGACAAACCCAACACCAGGCCACCTGCCGCTTTGCCAATCGATCTGGACAACATTGCGTCGCTCCTTGAATGATGTGAACAGCGTTGATGCAGCACGCCCGGGTTTGCCGGGTTTGGCCATATGGCCTGCGCGGGTCGTGTGAATTCAATAGAAGATGGAAATGAAAATCAGGAACTGTGATCGACCGCATCTGCGTTAAGTAAGGTCAAAAGCGTCACTACACTTCGCCAATACACCGCTTTCGCGCTACCGTGACGCGGCCACGACGGGGAATGCACATGGCACCAGCGAAGGACACGGACGAAGATGTCGGCTTGCTGCGGATCGGCCTGTTCTTCGACGGCACCCGCAACAACGCACACAACCTGGCGCGCGGCCGTCCGCAGGTTCCGCAGCCTCGACCGGCGCAGCTGCGCGCGGACGATGATTCGACCTACCAGAGCCGGCTGACCAGCAGCTACGACAACGGCCTGACCAACATCGCGCGCCTGCAGCAGCTGTATCCGGACAGCCGCCGTGATGCGATGGCCGCTCCCTCGCTGTCGATCTATGTCGAAGGCGTGGGTACCCGCGATGATGCCGACGACGATCTGATCGGGCTGGCCTTCGGCATCGGTGCCAGTGGCGTTCGCGCGAAAGTGCAGCGCGCGCTGCAGGTGCTGCTTCCGGCCGCACTGTCGGGACTATCCGCACGCTGGCAGCGACCGCTGCATGGCGTGCAGCTGGACCTGTTCGGTTATTCACGCGGTGCTGCTGCCGCACGTGACATCGCCAACCAACTGCAGGGCTGGGACAGCGTGCGCTGGCGCCAGCTGCTGCAGGCCGCCGGCCTGTCCTGCACTGCGAACTTCGCCCCGGCCACGCCGGTGCTGCGCTTCATCGGGCTGTTCGACACCGTTGTCGCAGTCAATGGCGGCCGCGCCGATGAGCGGCCGCAGCTGGCCCTGCACAGCGGCATCGCCGGTCGCGTCGTGCAGCTCACTGCACGCGATGAACATCGCCAGCACTATCCGTTGACCAGCGTGGCACCGCCGTTTGCCGAGATCGCCCTACCCGGCGTACACGCCAATATCGGCGGTGGCTACAACCAGCTGGAAGAAGGTCCCAAGCTGCTCAGCCGCCCGCGCCGGCAACAGTTGCGCCGCCCCGCGGTTGCCGACTACCAGGTACCTCCACTGGCGTTGCTGCGGGCCACCACGGTCTACGCTGAAACGCAGGCCGATGCCGAACGCTGGCGCCAGCAGCTGGGCGTGGGTGAGAAGGAGGTCTGGGTGGATGTCTGGCACCAGTGGCAGCAGCAGCGTCGCGCCGGCAGCCGCAGCGTGCTGTTGTCACCGGTGCTGTATGTGACCGCCGCGGTGGTGCTGCGTCGGCGCATCGACTGGCGTTACCAGCTGATCGCACTGCAGGTGATGCAGCAGCAGGCCATCGACGCCGGCGTGCAATGGACCGCCAATGCCGCCGAGGTTCCTGGCTGGGAGCTGCCGTCCGCCCTGCAGCCGATCGCACGGCGCCTGGTGGCCGGACAGCCGCTGACGCAGACACAGGAGGCGCTGCTGCGCCGGCGTTACCTGATGCAGTCGGCGCACTGGAACTTCGATGCACTGGGCGACACCGCACTGACCTACGCCGCCGATGCCGGCGTCAGCGAACTACCCTACCGGCCGGGTCCCGGCCTGTTCTACATCAACCGGCCGACGGTGGATGGCAAGCGCGTGGTATTGCCGAACGCCTGAAAAAAGGGGACGGAGGGGATTAAGTCGTTTGTGCCACAAACGACTTAATCCCCTCCGTCCCCTTTTCTTCAACCGGCCTGTTCGACCAGGTTGGCGAGCTCATCCGCGTCGAAACCGGCCAGCAGGCGCGCTTCCATGTTGAACGGTCCGTGCAGGTAGCCGCCGGCGTACTCCACCAGCAGTTCCTTGAAACGTGCACGCGGTTCGACGCCGGCGCGGTCGCAGTACCAGCGGTACCAGCGCGAACCGGCAGCCACATGTGCCACTTCCTCGCGCAGGATCACTTCCAGCACATCGGCGGTCTCGCCATCACCGACATTGCGCAGTTTCTCGATCATGCCGGGCGTCACGTCCAGGCCGCGCGCTTCCAGCACGCGCGGCACCAGCGCCATGCGTGCCAGGCCATCGTGCGCGGTCTTTTCGCACATTTCCCACAGGCCGTTGTGCGCGGGGAAGTCGGCGTAGTCGTGGCCATGCACCTGCAGGCGCTCCCGCAGCAGCATGAAGTGCCGCGATTCGTCGTCGGCACAGCTGACCCAGTCGGCATGGAATGCCGGCGGCAGGCCGCGGAAGCGGTACACCGCGTCCCAGGCCAGGTCGATCGCGTTGAGTTCGATATGCGCGATGGCGTGGATGAAGGCAGCCCGACCTTCCACACCGCCCAGTCCGCGCCGCGGCACTTCGCGCGGGTGCACCAGCACCAGCTGCGCCGGCCGGCCCGGCATGCGGATCGGCTCTGGCGGTAGCGCGTCGGCAGCCACCTTCAGGCGGCCGGCACGGAACGCAGCGGCGTAGGCCTGGGTCAGCGCAACCTTGCGCAGCGGGTCGGCTTCGGCCAGGCACTGCTGCGCTGCGCGCAGCAGGTCGCCAGCAACGTCGGGCACGTCAACCACGCCTGGTCCTCAGGCGCGGCGCTTGTGCTTGGCGTCGTCCGACCGCAGCTGCTGGATGCGCTCGAAGTAGCCCGGTTCAATGCCGGTCGGGTAGTGGCCGTTGAAGCAGGACGAATCGAAGTTGCGCAGCGCCGGATTGCCCTCGCTCACTGCCGCTTCCATGTCTTCCAGGTCCTGGTAGATCAGCCAGTCGCAGCCCAGGTGGGCTTCGATCTCTTCCACGGTGCGGTTGTGCGCGACCAGTTCCTCGGCCGCCGGCATGTCGATGCCGTAGATGTTCGGGTAGCGCACCGGCGGCGCGGCGCTGGCCAGATAGACCTTGCGCGCGCCCGCGTCACGGGCCATCTGCACGATCTGCTGGCTGGTGGTACCACGCACGATCGAATCGTCCACCAGCAGCACCACGCGGTTGCGGAACTCAAGGTGGATCGGGTTGAGCTTGCGACGCACCGACTTCACGCGTTCGCCCTGCCCCGGCATGATGAAGGTGCGGCCGATGTAGCGGTTCTTGATGAAGCCTTCGCGGTACTTCACGCCGAGCACGTTGGAGATCTCAAGCGCAGCGTCGCGCGAGGTATCCGGGATCGGGATGATGGTGTCGATGTCGTGGTCCGGGCGCAGGCGCAGGATCTTCTCGCCCAGCTTGATGCCCATGCGCATGCGCGCCTTGTGCACCGACACGTTGTCGATCATCGAATCCGGGCGTGCGAAATACACGTATTCGAAGATGCACGGGGTGTGCTCGGCCGGCTCGGCGCAGATCTCCGAGAACAGCTCGCCACGCGCGGTGATCACCAGCGCTTCGCCCGGCTGCACATCGCGCACGCGCTGGAAGCCCAGCACGTCCAGCGCGGCCGACTCGGACGCCACGATGTACTCGTCGCCCTCGGCATGGCTGCGCTTGCCCAGCACCAGCGGACGGATGCCATGCGGGTCGCGGAAGGCGACCAGGCCCAGGCCCAGCACCACGCTGACCACTGCATAGCCACCCTTGCAGCGGCGGTGCACGCCAGCCACCGCGCGGATCGCGGCTTCCGGGCTCAGCTGGCGCTGCTGCTCCAGTTCGTAGGCGAACACGTTCAGCAGCACTTCGCTGTCCGAATCGGTGTTGACGTTGCGGCGGTCCTGTTCGAACACCTGCTGGCGCAGCGCCTCGGTATTGATCAGGTTGCCGTTGTGGGCCAGCGCGATGCCGTACGGCGAATTGACGTAGAACGGCTGCGCCTCGTCCATGCCTTCCGAACCGGCAGTCGGGTAACGCACGTGGGCGATGCCGACGCTGCCTTCCAGGGTGGACATGGTGCGGGCATCGAACACATCGCGGACCAGGCCGGTGGCCTTCTGCACGCGCAGGCGGCTGCCGTTGGCGGTGGCGATGCCCGCCGCGTCCTGGCCACGGTGCTGGAGGACGGTCAAGCCGTCATACAACTGCCCGGCGACGTTCTGGTTGCCGACGATTCCGACGATGCCACACATGGTGCGAGGTCTCCGCTGGGCTGTGCCCAGTTACAAGGAAGGTGGCCGTACCTGGCCGCGGTGGTCGCCGCGCCTGCGGTCGACATTGGCCGGATCGCCCGGCTCGATACTGTCCGGCAGTGCTGGGGCGTCCGGACGCACTTCGGCCGGATCGTAGGAATCGCCCTGTTCCGCTTTCGCAGGCCGCAGCCATCCGCTGCCTGCCACTACCTGGTTGAGGATGCCATTATCGCCTGCCGCGCCCGGCTTTCCCAACCCGGCGCCTGCGTTCTTGCCCAACTCCATCAATGCAGATGGGGACAGCGCGTCGGTCGGCAAGGCCTTGGGCAGCAGATCGGCCCCGGGAACCTCCCAGTGCGGCAGCTTGCTGTTCATCCAGGCAACGGTGGGGTTCAGCAGTGGCCGCACCGCCGAGCGCTGCCAGGAAGGCTCGGCAGTCAGCGGGGTGAAACTGCCCAGCAGCAGCAGGATCGCGGCGATCAGGCCGCCCCGCACGGCGCCCAGCACCCCGCCCAGCAGGCGGTCCAGGCTGGTCAGCATGCTGCGGTGGACCAGGGCCTTGATGACCATGCCGATCACCGCAACCACGATCATCACGCCGATGCCGACCCCCAGGTAGCCACCGACGAAGTGTTCGCCACCGGGGGCCGCCGGGGCGGCCCACCAATGTGCGGCGTCATTGCCGAAGGCGAAGGCCGCCCACGCGGCCAGCAGCCACGACAGGGTGCCGATGACGATTCCCACGAAGCCGCGCAGCATCCCCAGCAGGGTGGAGGCGGCGATCACGATCAGCAGCACCACGTCGATCATGGCGCCCCGCTCCTTCGGCGGCGCTGGCAACGAGGCTGCGCGTGGGTCATGGGTGCGGTCGGACCATGCCGGCCACGCCGACCTTGGCGGCAACCTGCGCCTTCAGCTGCTCGGCATCGCCACGGTTGGCCACCGGCCCGACGCGGACGCGATGCAGGGTGCCCTTTTCGGTGCGCACCTGCTCGACAAAAGCGCTGAAGCCGGCGGCGCGGACCTTGTCGCGCAGGGCGTTGGCATCGTTGGCCTGGCCGAACGCGCCCAGCTGCACGGCAAAGCCGACGCCGCTGGCGGCCGGTGCTGCCGGCGTGGCCGGGGCCGTTGCCGGCTTGCTGGCGGTGGCCTCCGGCTTCGGCTCGGGCTTCGGGGTTTCGGGCTTCGGCGCCGGCTTCGGCGGCTCGGGCTTGGCCGCCGGAGTGGTCGTTGCAGTCGGCGTACTCGGCGGCAGGCTTTCACTGCGCACCGGGTTGCTGCTGGCCGACGGCGCGGTGGCGGCAGATGGGGTACTGGCGCTCGGCGTAGCCGGTGCCGGGGTGGCTGCCACCGGGGCGCTGCTGTCCGCTGCGGCATCCAGGGTGATCACTTCGGCCTTCACATCGGCACGGATCTTCACCGCCTGCAGGCGGGCGGCCTCGGCCTGTGCACGGTCGGCGTACGGCCCCACGCGCACGCGCCATGCCTGGCGGCCGTTGATGGTCGCCGTTTCGGCGAAGCCCGGCAGCTGCGAGCGCTTCAGGTAGGCGATCACCGCGTCGGCGTCGGCCTTGCTGCCGTAGGCACCAAAGGTGACCGCATAGTTGCCGGCGGCGACCGTCGGCGAGGTGTCCACGGTCGGCGGAGTGGCCGGCGTCGCGGCGTCCTGCAGCGGCTTGGCCTGCCCGGTCTGCAGGCCGGTGGCACCACCGGCCGGGGCGACCAGGGGCAGTTCACGGGTTTCGAACTGGCCATCGGCCGGTGAATCCGGCGCGGCGATCGGCACATTGGCCACGCCGCTGTCCGGTGCCGGCCCCTTGACCAGCATCGGCAGGAAAATCACGGCCAGTGCCACCAGCACGATGGCACCAATCAGACGCTGTTTCAGAGGCGTATCCACGTGAGGCAGGCAACTGTCCGGAGATTGGCATCGATTATACGGGTGCCGGACCGGACGGCGTCGGCGTTGGCTGAACGCGTATCAGGCATCGCCCTGCAGCCATTGCAGGGCGGCGGCAGCGGTATGGAAGGAGCCGAACACCAGCACGCGGTCACCGCGCTCGGCCTGGGCCAGCACCTGCGCCAGTGCCTGTTCGACGCTGTCAGCCAGCAGCGCCGTGGCGGCGGCGGTGCCGGCCAGGCGTGCCTGCAGCTGGGCGGCGCTCTGCCCGCGCGGGCCTTCCAGCCCGGCCAGGGTCCACTCGCCCACCACGTCCTCCAGCGCCTGCACCACCCCCGCTGCGTCCTTGTCCTGCAGCGCGGCGTACACCGCCAGGGTGCGCCCGGCAGAGACCTCGGCCTTCAGCGCACGCGCCAGGTGGCCCGCCGCCTGCGGGTTGTGGCCGACGTCGACGCGGATCTGCACGCCATCGCGCTCGAATGCCTGCAGCCGGCCGGAAATACGCGCCGCTGCGACACCGGCGGCCCACGCCGCACGCGGCACCGGCTTGTCCAGCGCGCGCAGCGCGGCGATGGCGGCACCCGCATTGGCCAGCTGGATCGGGCCGGCCAGCGCCGGGGTCGGCAGTTCCATGCGCAGGCCGACATCGCGCCAGCGCCAACGCTGCGCATCGATCGGCTCGTAGAAATAGTCGCTGCCACCACGGATCGCATTGGCGCCAACCAGGTAGGCACGGCGCAGCACGCTCGACGGCGGATCGGTCTCGCCCAGGATCACCGGCTTCCAGCCGCGGATGATGCCGGCCTTCTCGGTCCCGATCGCCTCGCGATCCTCGCCCAGCCACTCGGCATGGTCGATGTCCACGGTGGTGATCACCGCCACGTCGGCGTCGACGATGTTGACCGCATCGAGGCGGCCGCCCAGGCCCACTTCCAGTACCGCCAGGTCCAGCCCGGCGTCGGCGAACAGCTGCAGCGCGGCCAGCGTGCCGTACTCGAAATAGGTCAGCGTGATCTCGCCACGCACGGCTTCGATGGCATTGAACGCGGCGACCAGCGCGGCATCGTCCACGTCCTGGCCGTCGATGCGCACGCGCTCGTTGTAGCGCAGCAGGTGCGGCGAGGTGTAGGCACCGACCTTCCAGCCGGCGGCGCGTGCAATGGCTTCGATGAAAGCCACGGTTGAGCCCTTGCCGTTGGTGCCACCGACCACGATGGTGCGCTTGGCCGGCGCGCCCAGGCCCATCGCCGCGGCCACGGCGCGCACGCGCTCCAGTCCCATGTCGATGCTCGCCGGGTGCTGGCGTTCAATGTAGTCCAGCCAGTCGGCCAGGGTGGTCGGGGTGTTCGTCACGGCAGCGGTTCCAGCAGAAGCAGTTGATGCGGGGGATGGATCAGAGGGCGCGGTGCTTGGCTTCGCCGAAGAACGGCGTGTGGTGGGCGCAGTCGTTCAGGCGCACCACTTCCAGGCTGTCCAGGTCGGGGCCTTCGAGCAGGTTGAGCGTGGTCGGTGCCTGGCGGAAGGTCCACAGGCGGGAAAGCGGCAGGCCCAGCACCTTGCACAGGATCACGCGGTTGACCGCATCGTGCGCTACCACCAGCAGAGTGCCGTGCTCGCCGAGGCCTTCGGTGGCACGCGCCAGGCCGCGCCAACTGCGCTCCAGCACCAGGCGCAGCGATTCGCCGCCGGGCATCAGCACCGTATCCGGCTCCTCGCGCCAGGCCTGCAGGCGCGACGGATCCTTCTCGTGGATCTCGCTGGCGAGCAACCCTTCCCATTCACCGTGGGCGATTTCCTGCAGCTCCGGCTCGGTCAGCAGCATGTCGGCGCGGGCGGCGCCAAGCGCCAGCTGAGCGGTGCGCTGCGCGCGCGACAGCGGCGAGGCGACAGCACGGGTGATGTCCACCGAGGCCAGGCGGGCACCCAGTGCCTGGGCCTGGGCTTCACCGATCGGCGAAAGCGGAATATCGATCTGGCCCTGGTAGCGGCCTTCGGCGTTCCACGGCGTTTCGCCGTGGCGGGCAAGCAGGATGCGCATGCGTGCAAGGGGTCCTGGGGGGAGGAGGTTTCCGCGTTTCGTTCACATCCTGTGAAGTACGCGGAACAGGGATGATACCTGTTCGGCGCACCGGGCCGGGCCGGGCCGGGCATGAAAAAACCCCGCGACGTGAGTCGCGGGGTTTCGGAAACTCCGGCTGTCTGGTCGAGGTTGCCGGCCAGCGGCCGGCACTACCTCACTTCGCCAGGTTCAGTTCCTTCAGCAGCTGCGGCGCCGGCGCCACTTCCTGCATGATCCACTGCATGTAGCGGCTGTCGACGGCGATCATGCGGGTCATCACCGGGTCGAACACCCAGTTGGAGCTGACCGATTCCCAGTTGCCATCGAAGGCCAGGCCGACCAGCTTGCCGTTGGCGTCCAGCACCGGCGAACCCGAGTTGCCACCGGTGATGTCCAGGTTGGACAGGAAGTTCACCGGCACCGAACCAATGCGCTTGTCTTCCAGGCCGCCGTAACGCTTGGCCTTGACTGCATCAAGCAGCGCCTTCGGCGAATCGAACGGATCCTCACCGGTTTCCTTCGCCGCCACGCCTTCCAGGGTGGTGAACGGGGTGTACTTCACGCCGTCCTTGCCATAGCCCATGACGTTGCCGAAGGTGATGCGCAGCGACAGGTTGGCGTCCGGGTAGACGAACTCACCCTGGCTCTTCTTGTAGTCGGCCACGGCCTGCAGGTACAGCGGGCGCGCGGTCAGCGATTCGCCTTCGCGGATCTTCTTCTGCTCTTCCTGCTTCAGCAGCGCCGGCATGACGGCCACGGCGTACTGGATGGCCGGATCATTGCTGGCCTCAAACGCGGCGCGGTCGGCCTTGAACCATTTCAGGCGTGCATCCAGGCTGCCCAGCTCGGTGCCCGACAGCTTGCCCACCAGCGATTTCACCGCAGCGGCATCGCTGCCGGCCAGCCACTTGTTCAGCACTTCGTTGTCGCGCTGTGCGGCCGGCAGGGCCACGTACTGGTCCAGCCAGTAGGCCTGCAGCTGCTGGTCCATCTTCGCCACGTAGCGGCGGTCCATCTGCTTCAGGCCACCTTCGATGGTGGTCAGGTCGCGTTCCTGGTAACCGGCTTCGCGCTCGGCATCCGGCTTGCTGCGCTCGATCGACAGGCGGTACAGGGTGATCGCCGCGCCAACGGCCGAGGTGTTGTTGAACTGACCGACGAACAGGTCGCGTTCGCGGGTCGACTTGCTGGTATCCAGATGCTTGAGCAGCTGCGCGTGTGCCGCCAGGGCCGGCTTGCCGGCAGCGCCCTGCTTCTTCAGCCACGCCAGCACGGCAGCTTCTTCAGCCTGCTTCTGGCCAGCGGCGTCGATGCGCTTGAAGCCTTCCAGCTGGCCCAGGTAGTTCTTGGCCACGTTGTTCATGCTGGCGGCGGTGGCGGCGTACTTCACCTTGACGTCGGCGTCGGCCTTGCCGGCGTCGGCGATCATCTTCAGCACGGCGTTGTAGTGCTTGGCGATGGTCGGGTAGGTGAAGCTGGCGGTTTCGTTGAATTCACCGGCCAGGGCATAGCGGTTGGTGCGGCCCGGGTAGCCCGCCACCATCACGAAGTCGTCGGCACCCAGCGGCTGGTCGGCGAACTTCAGGAAGTGCTTGGGCTGGTACGGCACGTTGTCGGCGGCGAAGGCGGCCGGCTTGCCGTCCTTGCCGACGTAGGCGCGGTAGAACGAGAAATCGCCGGTGTGGCGCGGCCACATCCAGTTGTCGACGTCGCCGCCGAACTTGCCGACGCTGCCCGGGGGCGCGTAGACCAGGCGCACGTCCTTGATTTCCATGTTGCGGAACAGGCGGTAGGTGTTGCCGCCGGAGAAGCTGTACAGGCGGCAGCGGAAGCCGGCATCGGCTTCACAGGCGGCGACCTGGGCCTTGTCGAAGGCGTCCAGCGCGCGGCTGCGGGCCAGCGGGTCGTTGCCGGCGGCAGCGATGGCGGCCTTGGCCTGGGTGGTGACGTCGGTGATCTGGTCGAGCACGAACACGCGGGCGTTCGGGCCGGCGCTCAGTTCGTCCTTCAGGGTCGGCGCGTTGAAGCCGTCCTTGATCAGGTTCTTCTGCGCGGTCGAATTCAGCTGGATGGCGCCATAAGCGCAGTGGTGGTTGGTGACCACCAGGCCCTGCGGCGAGACGAAGCTGGCGGTGCAGCCGCCGAGGGCGACGACCGCGCCCATCGGGTCGCCGGTCAGGTTGGACAGCTGTTCCGGGGACAGCTTCAGGCCGGCCTTCTGCAGCGGGCCGGCGATTTCCGGCAGCTGCTGCGGCACCCACATGCCTTCAGCGGCATGGGCGACTTGGGCCAGCCCGAGGCTGGCGACGATGGAGAATGCAAGCAGGTTCGAGCGCATGGAGCGGCCCCTGGTAGTGGAACCCTCGATTGTAGCCCGCCGCCCTGCCCCGGCCCGAACCCCGGAAGTCATGGGCCTACTTCTTGCGCTGCCATGCGCACGTCGGCCGCGCACATGGAATGGTCCAGAGGGGGCGTGGTCACCCTGGTCGGGACCGTTGGCGCCATGGGCCGGGCGCATGCGACTGGCGGGTTGGGCAGGACGCCCAACCCCGGTCTTGCCGTGTGCGCAGGACAGCGCGCACGAGCAAGGCGCCATCGAGCACCATGGATGGGCTTTTGCGTGTCCCGGCCAGGGTGACCACGCCCCCTCCCCCGGAATCAAGGAGGCGCTGCTGTTTGCGGCACGTTCGAAACGCCCGCCGGCGCACGCCTTTCGTTCCGCCAATGCACCCGCAGCGCAACATGGGAAATCCGCGCGGCACCCTATAATCCGCGCTTTCCCCCTGATGAGTTCCACCCCGATGGCGCAGCAAACGATGAAGGCCCTGGTCAAGCGCGAAGCGGCCAAGGGCATCTGGCTGGAAGAAGTTCCGGTGCCGACCCCGGGCCCGAATGAGGTCCTGATCAAGCTGGAGAAGACCGCGATCTGCGGTACCGACCTGCACATCTACCTGTGGGACGAGTGGAGTCAGCGCACCATCAAGCCGGGCCTGACCATCGGCCACGAATTCGTCGGTCGCGTCGCCGCACTCGGCTCGGCCGTGACCGGCTATGAAATCGGCCAGCGCGTCTCGGCCGAAGGCCACATCGTCTGCGGCCACTGCCGCAACTGCCGTGGCGGCCGCCCGCACCTGTGCCCGAACACCGTCGGCATCGGCGTCAACGTCAACGGCGCCTTCGCCGAATACATGGTGATGCCGGCCAGCAACCTGTGGCCGATCCCGGACCAGATCCCGTCGGAGCTGGCTGCGTTCTTCGACCCCTACGGCAACGCCGCGCACTGTGCGCTGGAATTCAATGTGATCGGCGAGGACGTGCTGATCACCGGTGCCGGCCCGATCGGCATCATCGCCGCCGGCATCTGCAAGCACATCGGTGCGCGCAACGTGGTGGTGACCGACGTCAATGATTTCCGCCTGAAGCTGGCCGCCGACATGGGTGCCACCCGCGTGGTCAACGTGGCCAACCAGTCGCTGAAGGACGTGATGAAGGAACTGCACATGGAGGGCTTCGACGTGGGCCTGGAAATGAGCGGCAACCCGCGCGCGTTCAACGACATGCTCGACTGCATGTACCACGGCGGCAAGATCGCCATGCTCGGCATCATGCCCAAGGGCGCCGGCTGCGACTGGGACAAGATCATCTTCAAGGGCCTGACCGTGCAGGGCATCTACGGCCGCAAGATGTACGAGACCTGGTACAAGATGACCCAGCTGGTGCTGTCCGGCTTCCCGCTCGGCAAGGTGATGACCCACCAGCTGCCGATCGACGACTTCCAGAAGGGCTTCGACCTGATGGAAGAAGGCAAGGCCGGCAAGGTTGTTTTGAGCTGGAATTGACCCTTCGCCGTGCGCGATGGGTGGGTGCCGAGCTTGCTCGGCACACCTTGAAATTGAAAAAGGCGCCCGATGGGCGCCTTTTTCTTTGGTGTTGCCGGCCAGCGGCCGGCACTACCCGTAACGCCTGCGGCGTTACTTGCCGATCGCGACGCTCAGCATCACCCGGCTGTGGGCCAGCTTGCCGGAATTGTCACGGCCGTTGCCGTCGGTGCCGTAGTAGCCCAGGCCGACGTTGAACAGGCCGAACTGGCGCGCGACGCCGACGTTCCAGTCGGTGTAGTCCTTGGCGATGCCGTCCTCGAAGGTGCTGCGACCGACGTTGGCATTCAGGGTGAAGTCCTTCGGCAGGCCCCAGCTGCCGCCCAGGCCGAAGTACCAGCCATCGGTGCTGCTGTTCCAGACATCGTTGGTGTAGGCCACCGTCAGCTTGTAGGTGTCATCCAGCGTGGTGGTGGTGATCAGCTCGTTGTAGTTCTGGTGGCTGGACTTCAGGTAGGTGTAGCGGTTCAGCAGCACGTCGAAGTTGACGCGCTCGGTGACGTCCACGCCGTAGCCGATCAGGTAGTCGACCTCGGTCTTCGGGTCACCCGCACCAAAATCCACGCCCGAGCCCCACACGCCTGCGTACAGGCCAACCGGGCTGGTGTAGGTGAAACCGGCCTGCAGGGTCGGATCCTCGTCGGTCTGCGACACACCACGGAACAGGTAATCGGAAACAGCGGTGACGTTCCAGCTGTACGGCGATTCGTTTTCCTGGGCGCTGGCGGCGAACGGGGTGGCCAGGGTCAGGGCAGCGGCAATGGCGAGGCAGGCACGGGCGTGCTTCATGGGCGTCTCCGAGGGTGGCGGGGGCAGGAAGGGGGAGCGGGCAACCGGCGCCAGACAGGCGCGGTTCACGAATTTTTAACCCGTTTGCTATTGCGATGCAACATGTGCCACCCGTGGCGGTGCCCTGCCCGGCCCGGTCGAAGGCCGTCGTAGCCCGGTAGAATCAACGGTTTCCCCGTTCAGAGCCGTGCCCACGCCATGACCGACGCCTCCTCCGCCCTGACCCGCCACTACGCCGAGGAACTGGACGCCATCCGCGCCCAGGGCCTGTTCAAGTCCGAGCGGATCATCACCAGCCCGCAGTCGGCCGAGATCACCCTCGAGGATGGCCGCAAGGTGCTGAACTTCTGTGCCAACAACTATCTGGGCCTGGCCGACCATCCGGACCTGATCCAGGCAGCCAAGGATGCGCTGGATACCCACGGCTTCGGCATGGCCTCGGTGCGCTTCATCTGCGGTACCCAGGACCTGCACAAGCAGCTGGAGAAGCAGATCGCCGACTTCTTCGGCAAGCAGGACACCATTCTGTACGCGGCCTGTTTCGACGCCAACGGCGGCCTGTTCGAACCGCTGCTCGGTGAGAACGACGCGATCATTTCCGATGCACTGAACCACGCCTCGATCATCGACGGCGTGCGCCTGTGCAAGGCCAAGCGCTTCCGCTACGCCAACTGCGACATGGCCGACCTGGAAGCCCAGCTGCAGGCCGCCGATGCCGCCGGCTGCAAGACCAAGCTGATCACCACCGACGGCGTGTTCTCGATGGACGGCTTCATCGCCCCGCTGGACGAGATCACCGCGCTGGCGAAGAAGTACAACGCGCTGGTGCACATCGACGAATGCCACGCTACCGGCTTCCTCGGCGCCACCGGCCGTGGCTCGGCCGAAGTGAAGGGCGTGCTGGAAAAGATCGACATCATCACCGGCACCCTGGGCAAAGCCATGGGCGGCGCACTGGGCGGCTTCACCTGCGCCAGCGCCGAGGTGATCGAGCTGCTGCGCCAGCGTTCGCGGCCGTACCTGTTCTCCAACTCGCTGCCGCCGCATGTGGTGGCCGCCGGCATCAAGGCATTCGAGATGCTGGCCGCCGCTGACGACCTGCGCGACACCCTGGTGGAGAACACCCGCTACTTCCGCGAAAAGATGGTCGCCGCCGGTTTCGACGTGAAGCCGGGCGTGCACCCGATCAGCCCGGTGATGCTGTACGACGCACCGCTGGCGCAGAAGTTCGCCGAGCGCCTGCTCGAAGAAGGCATCTACGCGATCGGTTTCTTCTTCCCGGTGGTGCCCAAGGGCCAGGCCCGCATCCGCACCCAGATCAGCGCTGCGCACAGCCGCGAGCACCTGGACCGCGCGATCGATGCGTTCACCCGCATCGGTGTCGAGCTGGGCGTGATCAAGGGTTGATCCCAGCGGTCAAAGCGTGCCGACCAAGGTCGGCACCTACCAGAGCTTGAGGGCGTGCCGACCGAGGTCGACACCTTCCCGGCATCACTTCTTTTTCTTCTTGCCCTTCGGCTCGTCCTTGCTGGCCACCACCACCGGCTTGGCGGCAGCGTCCTGGCCGTTGCCCTTGGCAACGCGGATGCCGTTGGCCTTCATCCAGGCATCAAACTCGTCGGCGGTCATCTTCTTGTCGCCGTTGCTCATCAGGAAGCGGTAGCTGCCGCGGCCATCCAGCTCCGGGGTCTTCACTTCCACCACCGGGGTTTCGGCCGGCGTTTCTGCCTTGGCCACCTTCTTGTGGCCACCACAGGCGGTCAGCAGCACCATCGGCAGCAGCAGGCCTGCGCAGCGCAGGGTTTGGTTGAGGGTCGGGTGGTACATGGGCAGGCTCCGTTCGGGAAGTTCAGCAACCAGGCGCCCCCTACGCCTGGAACGGTGGCCGGCAACCGCCGGCCGCGGGCGATGATCAGCCCGGTGCAGCGGCCCCCAGCCGCTGCTGGTCATTGACCTCCAGCATCCGCCACTGACCCTTGCCGAGATCGCCGAGCTGCAGCCCGCCGATCGCAACCCGGACCAGGCGCAGCACCTGCAGGTCGAAGGCCGCCAGCAGGCGGCGGATGTGGCGGTTGCGGCCCTCGTCGAGGACCACCTCCAGCCACGCGGTCTTGTCGCCGCTGCGCAGCACGCGCACGGCCTGGGCCACGAGGAACTCGCCCTCGTCCTCCACGCCGGCCTGCAGGGCCGCCAGCGTGGCGTCATCGGGCAGGCGGTCGACCTGCACGTGGTACGTCTTCTGCGGACCCGTTTCCGGATCGGTCAGGCGCGCGGCCCACTGCGGATCGTTGCTGAACAGCAACAGCCCTTCACTGGCCTTGTCCAGGCGCCCGACCGGCGCGATCCACGGCAGCCCTGCACCATCGAAACAGCGGTAGACGGTGTCGCGGCCACGCTCGTCCTGCACGGTGGTCACCACCCCGCGTGGCTTGTTGAGCATCAGGTACAGGCGCTGCGGCGCGCCCATCGGCTGGCCATCGACCTCGATCGGTGGCGCCGGCTGGCCAATCGGGAACTCGGGATCCCGCACGATGCGGCCGGAGACGCGTACGCGGCCCTCGGCAATCCAGCGCGCGGCCTCGCTGCGCGAGCAGACGCCGGCCTTGGACAGCACGCGCGCCAGGCCATGACGGACACCGGCGGCTGTGGCAGCGGGAGTCGCACGCCCACGCGATGCGTGGGAGCGGGCGGCGGGGGCGGCAGGTGGGCGGCGCGTGCGCAAGCCTCTGCTCCCCGCGGCGCTTACTTCTTGTCGACCGGCTTGGTCTCAGCCGGTGCTTCGGCCGGGGCCGGAGTGGCGGCCGGAGCCGGACGCGCCTTGACCACACGCACGCCACGCGCCTTCATCCAGGCGTCGAACTCTTCGGCGGTCATGCGCTTGCCGTTCTGGCTCATGTCGAAGCGCCAGGGCGTGTTGTCGAATTCGGTCTGCGGCTTGTAGGCCGCCGGATCATTCGGCTTCACCGCCGGTGCGCTCGGAATGGCCTTGGCGATGTTCTGGCAGCCATCGATGCGCAGGCGCTGCAGCACCTGGTCCAGCGACTGCGACGGATCGTAGTTGCTGCTCAGCACGCCGGCCGGCATGCCCAGCTGGTTGCCACGGATGTAGAGCTCGTCGGCCACCGGCGCGATGGTCGTGGCCGGCAACGGCAGCGGCGAGGCGCTGGTGTTGACCGAGCAATCGACCGCAGCGTGGGCGGCGGGAACCAGGGCCAGCGCCAGGACGGCGGCCGATGCAGAGCGCAGCATGAAGGGCATCCAGGAAAGGAAGTGACGCGGCGAGTTTAGCAATGCCGCGACAGCTTTCAAGCGCCACTTTCAATGAATACGACAACCCATTGGTTTTACGGACAAAAACCCGACGAACGGTCACCCCCCGGACCGGCAGGCGGGCCGCAGAAACAACAAGACCCGGCCGAAGCCGGGTCCTGCTGTGTCCTACTGGCAGAGCGTCAGAACTTAGTTCTGGACGTTCAGCTCGGTACGACGGTTCTTGGCGCGACCTTCCGGGTTGTCCGAACCATCCGGGTTGGTGTTCGGAGCAATCGGACGGCTCTCGCCGTAGCCGATCGGGCCGACCAGGCGACCGGCGTCAACGCCGTTCTTGGTCAGGTAGTTGTACACGGCGGTAGCACGACGCTCCGACAGCTTCTGGTTGTAAGCGTCGGTACCCTTCGAGTCGGTGTGACCGGCGACTTCAACGCGCAGATCCGGGTAACGCTTCAGGATCTCGGTGGCTTCGCTCAGGATCGCCACGGCGTCCGGACGCAGGTTCGACTTGTCGAAGTCGAAGTTGACGCCCTTCAGGTCGATGGAGACCGGCACCGGGCAACCGTCCGGACCGATGGTCTGACCCGGCTGCGAGTTCGGGCACTTGTCGTCGCAGTTGTTGACGCCGTCACCGTCGTCATCCAGGTCGGCGCAGCTCGGGGCAACCGGAGCCGGAGCCGGAGCAGCCGCGACCGGAGCCGGGCCCAGCGGGATCACGACGCCGACCGAAGCCAGCACGTCGCCGAACCAGCTTTCATCGTTGCCGGCACGCTTCGGGTTCACGCTCTGGTCGTCGAAATCAGCGCGGTAGGCGACTTCGGCACGGACAGCGACGCGCTTCTCGAAGGTGGTCTGCAGACCGACGCCGACCTTGGCGGCAAAGTTGCCGTCCTTGCGGTCAGCCAGGCCACCGCTGATCGGGTTGTACTCTTCTTCCGACTTCTGGTAGCCCAGGCCGGCCAGCAGGTACGGGTTCCAGCCGCGGCCTTCCTTGATGAAGTGGCGACGCAGGTCCAGCGAGACGCCGTACTGCGACCAGTTCATGTCCTTGTTGGCGTCGAAGTTCGGGTTCTGGTAGTTCAGCTCACCGTCCAGCGACCAGTTCGGGCTGATGAACTTGCCCAGGCCCAGGGTGACGAACGGAGCGTCATTGGTCAGGCGGTCGCTGTCCTGGAAGTTGAAGCCGGCCGAACCGGTCAGGTACCAGCGGTCATCGAACTCCTGCGCGGACGCAGCCTGGGCGAAAGCCAGACCACCCAGCAGCGCGGCAGTAAGGATCTTCTTGTTCATTGAGTACAGCTCCTATTTCGGGGGTATGAAACCGGTAGAGGCATGGGCCAGCACTAGTGCGTCGATGTTCGACAGCCGATTCAGCACGCCACCGCCGCGAACATTATGCTCAGGCGGGTGAAGGTCATGTTAACAGTCCCGTAACATGTGAAGTATCGCGCCCGACCCTCCACCGGTCCGACGTTGAAACCCTATACAGGATGATGAAAATCCGCAAGACCCTCACGCTGCAAGGGTTTGACGGGGTTTAGGTGCGGAATACGACATATTGCGCAACAGCTTGCTCCACCCGATTCAGCGTATCTGCTGAAACGTGAGGAACTCTATGATGGAGCCACGTACCCAGCCGGAGCCGAGATGAAAGCTGTCGCCCTGAGTCGTGAATCCGCCCCTGCCCTCTGCGATATCCACCTCCCCCCGCCGCTGCCTCCGCGTGGCCGCGACCTGCTGATCCGGGTCGAGGCCGTCTCGGTGAACCCGGTCGACGGCAAGCAGCGGGCGGCCACCGATCCGGCCACGCTCGAAGCACCCCGCGTACTCGGTTGGGACGCCGCCGGGGTGGTCGAAGCGATCGGCGAGGACGCCAGCCTGTTCGCGTCCGGCGACGAGGTCTACTACGCCGGTGATGTCACCCGGCCAGGCTGCAATGCGCAGTTCCATCTTGTGGACGAACGGCTGGTAGCGCGCAAGCCGACCACGCTCGACTTCGCCGAAGCGGCCGCACTGCCACTGACCACGCTCACCGCATGGGAACTGCTGTTCCAGCGCATGCCATTGCAGCTGGATGATCGCCGCCATGCCGGCCAGCACCTGCTGGTGATCGGCGGAGCAGGCGGTGTTGGATCGATGGCGATCCAGCTGGGCCGGCATGCCGGATTCGAGGTGATCGCCACCGCCTCGCGTGAATCATCGATCGACTGGTGCCGGCAGATGGGTGCCCAGCATGTAATCGACCACCGGCAGCCGCTGCTGCCCCAGCTGCAGGCATTGGGCATCGACGCAGTACAGGTCGCGCTCAACCTGGCCGACACCGACCATTACTGGGATGCGTTGGGTCAGCTGCTGGCGCCACAGGGCCATGTCGGCCTCATCGTCGAACCGCGCGGCGCGCTGCGCATCGGTGATCCCTACAAGGCCAAGTGCATCGGCATCCACTGGGAGTTCATGTTCGCGCGTTCGCGCTTCGCCACGGCGGACCGCATCGAACAGCACCGCATCCTCAGCCGCGCGGCCAGCATGATCGACGCTGGCCAGCTGCGCGGCACCCTCAGCGAGACGCTGGGCGCGATCAATGCGGCGAATCTGGACATCGCGCATCAGCGCTTGGCCAGCGGGCGCACGGTGGGCAAGCTGGCGCTGGCCGGCTGGGGCGACTGAGCCAGGCTGGAACGCCGGTGCAGTGCCGGGCCATGTTCGGCTGGCGGTGCCAGGCAAAGCAGCCGGAGCATGGCCCAGCTCCACAGAACGGCCCATACGCAGGATCGACGACTCCTGTAGCGGCGGATCGGTCGGCATCTGTATCTATGGGAGTGACTGAATCGGGATTACGGTGGAAACAGATCCCTCCCCTCTCCCCGAGCGCCGTCATGCCCACCGCCCTGCCCCTGCGTCTGCTGCAACTGATCATCGGCCTGTTCCTGTACGGCTTCGGCGCCTCGCTGATGATCCGTGCAGCGATCGGCGTGGCCCCCTGGGACGTGTTGTCGCAGGGCATCGCCGCACAGACGCCGCTATCGTTCGGCCTGGCCACCAATGTGATCGGTGCGCTGGTGCTGCTGCTGTGGTGGCCATTGCGACAGAAGCCGGGCGTCGGCACCGTGCTCAACGTGATGTTGATCGGCCCATCCGCGCAGTTCGGGCTGTGGTTGCTTCCCCCGGCGGTCGGCCTTGGCTGGCAGCTGGCGATGTTCTGCGCCGGCATGCTGCTGGTCGCCCTGGCCACCGGCCTGTACATCGGCGCCAAGCTCGGGCCCGGCCCGCGCGACGGCCTGATGACCGGCCTGCATGCCCGCACCGGCTGGCCGATCTGGAAGGTGCGCAGCCTGATCGAGGGCAGCGTGCTGCTGCTGGGCTGGTGGCTCGGCGGCAATGTCGGTGTCGGCACCCTCGCCTTCGCCCTGCTGATTGGCCCCCTGTGCGGAGTAACGCTGGGCTGGTTCGGGATTGGGCGTCCCCCGGTAGTGCCGGCCGCTGGCCGGCAACCGCAATCACCCTGAGCTGATCGAATGCCGGCCAGCGGCCGGCACTACCGCCCGCGCCCCTTGCCCCGGCCGCCGTTTCCCGGCACGCTTCGCGCTTCCGTACGCAAGCGTATCGATCATGTCGCCAGCCAACGAAAGCGCCTACCCCCACCTGTTCGCCCCGCTGGACCTGGGCTTCACCCAGCTGCGCAACCGCGTGCTGATGGGTTCGATGCACACCGGCCTGGAAGATCGCGCCCGCGACTTCCCGCGCCTGGCCGCCTACTTCGCCGAACGCGCCGAAGGTGGCGTCGGCCTGATCGTCACCGGTGGCTTCGCGCCGAACGTGGTCGGCTGGCTGAAGCCCTTTGGCGGAAAGCTGTCCTGGCCCTGGGAAGTGCGCCCGCACCGGCAGCTCACCGCGGCCGCGCACCAGCACGGCGCGAAGATCTGCCTGCAGCTGCTGCATGCCGGCCGCTATGCCTACCATCCCCTGTCGGTGGCACCGTCGAAGCTGAAGGCGCCGATCAACCCGTTCACCCCCCGTGCGCTGTCGGCCAGCGGCGTCGAGCGGCATATCGCCGACTACGCACGCAGCGCAAAGCTGGCCCGCGAAGCCGGCTACGATGGCGTCGAAGTGATGGGCTCGGAGGGCTACCTCATCAACGAGTTCATCGCCCCGCGCACCAACAAGCGCTCCGACCGCTGGGGTGGCGACGCCAACCAACGCATGCGTTTTGCAGTGGAGATCGTGCGCCGCATCCGCGAGGCCTGCGGCCCGGACTTCATCATCATCTACCGCCTGTCGCTGGTGGATCTGGTTGACGACGGCAGCAACTGGGAAGAGATCGTGCAGCAGGCCCAGGCCATCGAGGCGGCTGGCGCGACGATCATCAATTCCGGCATCGGCTGGCACGAAGCGCGCATCCCGACCATTGCCACCTCGGTGCCGCGCGCCGCCTTCGCCGGTGTCACCGCCAAGCTCAAGCCGCATGTAACGGTGCCGCTGGTGGCGACCAACCGCATCAACATGCCCGACGTCGCCGAGCACATCCTCGCCAGCGGCGGCGCCGACATGGTGTCGCTGGCGCGCCCGCTGCTGGCCGACCCGCAATGGCCCAACAAGGCCCGCGCCGGCCGCGCCGAGGCGATCAACACCTGCATCGCCTGCAACCAGGCCTGCCTGGACCACGTGTTCGAGAACAAGCTGGCCAGCTGCCTGGTCAATCCGCGTGCCGCACACGAGACCGAGCTGGTCTACCGCCCGGCTGCCACGCCGAAAATGGTGGCGGTGGTCGGCGCAGGTCCGGCCGGCCTGGCTTGCGCCACGGTGGCCGCCGAGCGCGGCCACCAGGTCACCCTGTTCGATGCCAACGACGAGATCGGTGGCCAGTTCAACGTGGCCAAGCGCATCCCCGGCAAGGAAGAGTTCCACGAGACCCTGCGCTATTTCCGCCACAAGCTGGCTGAAACCGGCGTGCAGCTACGCCTGGGCACGCGAGCAGACGCGGCCAGCCTGGCCGGCTTCGACGAGGTGGTGCTGGCCACCGGCATCACGCCGCGCAAGGTCGACTTCCCCGGCGCCAACCACGCCAAGGTGGTCAGTTACCTGGACGTGCTGCTGGGCCGGGTCGAAGTGGGCGCCAGTGCGGCGATCATCGGCGCCGGCGGCATCGGCTTCGATGTCGGCGAATTCCTCAGCCACGCTGGCGAGTCCCCGTCGCTGGACCCACAGCGCTGGATGGCCGAATGGGGCGTGGACAGCACGTTCGAGGCCCGCGGCTCGCTGGCCAGGCCGCAGCCCGAGGCATCGCCGCGGCGGCTGTGGCTGCTGCAGCGCAGCCCCGGCAAGCCCGGCGCGCGGCTGGGCAAGACCACCGGCTGGATCCACCGCGCCACGCTGAAGGCCAAGGGCGTGCGCATGCTCGGCGGCGTCGAGTACCTGGGCGTGGACGACGAAGGCCTGCGCATCCGCGTGGAAGGCAGCGAACAGCTGCTGCCGGTCGACCATGTGGTGATCTGCGCCGGGCAGGAACCGAACCGCGCATTGCAGGCCGAACTGCAGGCCGCCGGCATCAACGCGCAGCTGATCGGCGGTGCCGATGTAGCGGCCGAACTGGACGCCAAGCGGGCCATCGACCAGGGCAGCCGGGTGGCCGCCGCGCTCTGATGAGCGCATGAATGGGGGACGGAATGTGATTTCCGTCACCCCTCCCGAACCTGAATGTCAAGCCGGACGGTTCACGATGCGTTCGGCTACGCCCCCCTACCTTGCGCCATCTTTCCGCTCACCAGCCAGTTTCCGGTGAGCCGGCGCAGCCCCCACGATCGGTACTGGTCGTTTCTTTTGGGGCTGCCCACGGGGCGGCCCCGATGGCCGCCTCCCCATGACGCCAAGTCGTACCCCGCATCCTGTCGCCCCCGCGACTGGAAGCGGAGAGTGCGGCCCATACGGAGCAAGGAGTTATATGAAACTGGCCTGGATTCTCTGGCTGTCGCAGTTGTTGCCGCAGCCGGCCGCTGATTCACTGTGTCTGAGCACCACCGTTTACCTGGAAGCCCGCGACCAGACCCTGCGCGGCCAGCAAGCCGTTGCCGAGGTCGCCCTGCGCCGCCTCGACAGTGGCCTGTGGGGCGACTCGATGTGCCAGGTGGTCACCGCGCGCAAGCAGTTCGCGCCGACCATCGTCTCCCCCGGCACCCAGCTGGGCAATGACGCGGCCTGGAGCGAGGCAATGAACGTGGCCTTCGACGCCGAGCGCAACTGGGCGCTGCCGGCCGGCGAGCGCCGCGAGATCGTGCCCGGAGCCAGCCACTTCGCCGCGTTGTCCATCGCCAGCCCGAACTGGCGCAACGCCTACCAGGTGGCCACCATCGGCGATCACACCTTCTATAAGGTGCAGAACCTCAAGCCGCGGCAGTCGTAACGATCCGTGCTGGCGGCAGCGTTGCCGCCCGCTGGCAGGCTCTGGGATAGTGGGCGTTTCCCGCCCGCATCACCTGGAGTTCCCATGAAGCTGTACAGCAAGCCCGGTGCCTGTTCCACCGCCGACCACATCGCCCTGCAGTGGACCGGCCAGCCGTTCGAGGTCGAACTGCTGAACAAGGACACCCTGAAGGGTCCGGAATTCCTCAAGATCAATCCGGCCGGCGCCGTTCCCGCGCTGGTCGATGGCGACTTCGTGCTGCTGCAGAACGCCGCGATCATGGGCTATATCGCCGACACCTACCCGCAGGCCGGCCTCGGCGGCGATGGCAGCGCGCGCCAGCGTGCCGAAGCCACCCGCTGGCTGGCCTTCGTCAATTCCGACGTGCATCCGGCCTTCTCGCCGCTGTTCGCACCGGGCAAGTTCATCGCCGACGAAAGCCAGTTCGACGCGATCCGCGCCGCCGCACACAAGCGCCTGCGTGGCCTGTTCGAGACCGCTGACAGGCAGCTGGCCGACAAGCCCTGGCTGGCCGGCTTCCGCAGTTTCGCCGATCCGTACTTCTACATCACCCTGCGTTGGGCCGCCGGCACCAAGGTCGACCTGTCGGGTCTGGACAACCTGGCCGCCTACAAGGCACGCATGGACGCCGATGCCGGCGTGCAGGCCGCCCTGAAGGCCGAAGGCCTGGCCTGAGCCTGACCCGGGGTCGGAGCCGTTCGCGTGGCGAACGGATCCGACCCCGATACCGCTGCCAGGGCGGGGTCGGATCCGTCTGCACAGCAGGCGGCTCTGACCCCACCGGTGCCATCACCACACTCAGCCGATCTGGCGGATCACTTCACCGTTGGCATCGCGCAGGTAGGTCGGCACCACTTCGATACGCAGCGCTCCCGCCACCGGGTAGATGCCACGTTCGGCACGCACGCCCGCCAGGGCCTGCAGCCCCGTCTCGTCCAGCGCCCAGCGCGTGCTGTCGGCCGATACCTCGCCGGTTTCACCGCGCGCTGCCGGAATGAATTCCCACTGCCGCTCGCGGCTGGCCAGTTCCAGCGATTTGCCGTGGCGCAGGCGCAATGGCAGCAGCTCGCACACACTGGCCACCTGCCCGGCGCCGAGCACCAGGGTGGTGACGCCCGCCTCCTGCCGCCAATCCAGTGTCTCGATGAACAACATGCCGGTGCTGGAGCCCTCGCGCTCGCTGCCGGCCCGCACCTGTGCGGCGAGTGTCGGATCCTCCAACAGGTTGCCGCGATGCAGGTCGCTGATCCACAGCGGCATCGCCGGTTGCAGCGCCTGCAGCACGCCGCGCGTCGACCAGCGCTTGACCGCTTCCATCTCCTCATCGGTCAGCCCGACCAGCTGCAGGAACTGCAGGTGGCCATTGGCGGTGTCGCGCGCAGGCAACTGCGGATCGGCGATGAAGGCCAGGTGGCACAGGCGCGTGCCGGTCTCCAGCGCGATCGGGCCGTTGGCGTTCAGATGGTGACCATCCTCGAACACGTTGCCGCTGCCAAACACGTAGCGCGCCAGGTTCTGCAGCAGGTTCATCGGCCACACCGGCGGGGTGCTGCCGGCGTGCTCACCGGCTTCAGCAGCCAGGCGGAAGGTCAGCTCGAATCCATAGCCGCTGGCATCTGCATCACTGCTCTCCTTGGCGTACAGCTCGGAGAAGCCGTAGGTGATGTAATGCCAGTGCGGTACCGGCGCATCCGCCCAGTAAACGCTGACGCCATCCAGTGGATCCTGGCCACCCAGCGTGTACGGCAACGCCGTACCGTAGTGACGGGGTTCCTGGCCGGCATACAGCGGCGCCAGCGCCGCATTGATCGCGTCCCAGCCTGGGGTGTCGGTGTCGTCGTGGTCGTCCTGCACGCGGGACTCCTTGTGGGGAAGTGAACCGATCACTTTACGCGGTGGCTCAGGCCTGCACGACCTCGCCTCCACCATTGACCACGGCGGCCTGGGTTTCCTGCCACCAGCGCTGCGCCAGCGCCGGGCTGCGCGCCTTGCCCACCGCCGCCAGCAGTTCCGGGCACAGGCGTTCCAACGCAAGTGCATCGGTGCAGCGTTCAATCTTCAACTGCATGAAGTAGCCCTTCAGGCCCAGGTGGCGCCGCACCGCCTCGCTCATCGCGTCGTAGAGCTGCTGGTACAACGCCGGATCCTGTTCGCGGCCGGTGCTGATGCCACGTACCGGTGCCACCTCGGCATTGCCACCGATCACTTCGATCAGGCCCTGCGCTTCCAGCTGCTCCAGTGCATCGGCCGGCGCGCGCAGGCCTTCGAACAGGCCACGCAATTCAGTGTCATCGCGATGGCCGTCGACCATCAGCAGGATCGAACGCAGTGCCGCCGGCAGGCGCCGGCCACGGTCTTCGATTTCCTGACGGCCAGCAGCCGTCTTGGCGTGCAGCAATGCCATTGCCTCCCCCTCCCTCGATGCGCAATGCCGGCGCGCCCTGACGGGCACGCCCCCCTGTGTGCCATCCCCGGACGGCACGCGCCTTCCCCGGCGCGCGCCGCGTATTGCAGGTCGATGACAGGCCGAGCTTAGCGCAAGTGCCGCGGGTAGTGCCGGCCGCTGGCCGGCAACCTCGGGATTGAGTGGGGGGGGGCCGGCCAGCGGCCGGCACTACCGGATCAGCGCCCCAGCGCCCGGCGGATCTCCTCCAGCGCGCTGGGGTCGTCCAGCGTCGACAGGTCACCCGGGTCGCGCTGTTCGGCCAGCGCCTGCAGCGAGCGCCGCAGCAGCTTGCCGGAGCGGGTCTTGGGCAGTGCATTGACCACGTGTACGTGCGCCGGGCGTGCGACCGCGCCGAGCGAGGTGGTCACCGTCGCCATCATCTCGGCCACCACCGGCGCCGGATCCTCGCCATCCAGGCCCTGCTTGAGGGTGACGAACACCAGCGGCACCTGCCCCTTCAGTTCGTCCTTGACCCCGATCACCGCGGCCTCGGCCACCCGCGGATGGCTGGAAATGGCCTCCTCGATCTCGCGCGTGCCCAGACGGTGCCCGGCTACGTTGATGACATCATCGGTGCGACCGAGGATGAAGGTGTAGCCATCGTCGTCGCGGATCGCCCAGTCCAGCGAGCTGTACAGCAGTTCCTTGAAGTGGCTGAAGTAGCTCTGCAGGAAGCGGCTGTCATCATTCCACACGGTGCTCATGCAACCCGGTGGCAGCGGTGGCGACACCACCAGCACGCCCTTCTGCCCCGGTGCGACTTCCTCGCCGGTGTTCTCGTCGATCACCTTCATCCGGTAACCGAGATTGGGGAACCCGGGCGAGCCGAAGCGCACCGGCTTCATCTCCAGGCCCGGCAACAGGGTCAGTGCCGGCCAGCCGGTCTCGGTCTGCCAGTAGTTGTCGATGATCGGCTTGCCGAGCGCTTCGCTGATCCAGTGCGCGGTCGGCTCGTCGAGCGGCTCGCCGGCCAGGAACAGGTACTTCAGCGCACGCAGGTCGTGGCGATGGATGAAGTCCGCGTCGTGCTTCTTCAGCACGCGGATGGCGGTGGGCGAGGAGAACATCGTGCGCACGTTGTACTGCTCGCACAGCGCCCACCAGATGCCCGGGTCCGGGTTGGTCGGCAGCCCTTCGTACAGCAGCGACGTGCAGCCACCGATCAGCGGGCCGTACACGTTGTAGGAATGGCCCACCGCCCAGCCGACATCAGAGGTGGAGAACATCACCTGGCCCGGCTTGCAATCGAACACGGTCTCCATCGACTGCGCCATCGCCACTGCATAGCCGCCCACATCGCGCTGCACGCCCTTCGGCTTGCCGGTGGTGCCGGAGGTGTACAGCAGGTAGCTCGGTTCGCTCGCTTCCAGCCACTGTACCGGCACGTCGACTTCACCGATCTGCGCACGCAGCGTGGCGTAGTCCACGTCACGGCCCGGCACGCGGGGTTCGGCGGCATCCAGCCCACGCGACACGATCAGCACATGCGGTGGCGGCGACGCCGCTTCGGCGCAGGCGGCGTCGACCATCGGCTTGTACGGAATCAGCTTGCCACCGCGCATGCCGGCGTCGGCCGCGATCAGCAGCTTGGGCTTGGCATCGTCGATGCGCAGCGCCAGGTTGTGCGCCGCAAAGCCCCCGAACACCACCGAGTGCACCGCACCGATGCGCGCGCAGGCCAGCATCGCAAACACCGCCTCGGCCATGTTCGGCATGTAGATCACCACGCGGTCACCGTGGCCGACGCCGAGGTGCTTGAGTACCGCGGCGAAGTCGTTCACTTCGCGGTACAGCTGGCGATAGGTGATCTCGCGTGTGCTGTTGGTTTCGGTGGAGATGGCGACCAGCGCGAGCTGGTCGGCGCGCTCGGCCAGGTGGCGGTCGACGGCGTTGTAGCAGAGATTGGTTTCGCCGCCGACGAACCAGCGCCGGAACGGCGGGTTGCTGTAGTCGAGCACCTGCTGCGGCGGTTTATGCCAATGGATGCGCTTGGCTTCCTCGCCCCAGAAGGCCTCCGGCTCGTCGATCGAGCGACGGTAGGTTTCCTCGTAGTTCATGACGCAGCCCTCCCAGACAAAGTCATGGGTTCGAGGATAGTCCGGTGCTGCCGCGCGGGCCGCCCTACCTTGGTAGGGGGTGGGCTTGTTCTGCAGGGCTTGCAGCCCTGCACCCGCGGTAGTGCCGGCCGCTGGCCGGCAACCTCAGAAGCAACAGCCGAAGCAACAGCAGAAGCTGGCTTACTGGGGGATGGCGGGGTGGGTCCGATTGCGGGGGACGCCGTGAATCCGTCCTTGGAGGCTCGGTCGCCGCTTGCTCGTGTGCGCAGTCCTGCGCACACGGCAAGACCGGGGTTGGGCGTCCTGCCCAACCCGCCCGAGGCATGCCTCGGGCCCATGCGGCTCACGCCCCCTCAACCGGACCCACCCCGCCTTCGACAGACTTCCGCGATCTGTCGGAACGGCATATTGTTCTGGTAGGTGTCGACCTTGGTCGACGCGGTAGATCCACGCCATGCGTGGATGGTTCATTCGATATCTGACAGAAAAATCGTGTCGACCAAGGTCGACACCTACCAACAGCTGCGCGGAACAACGGCCACCGCTACCAACAGCCGAGTGAACCTGTCGAAGGTGGGGCGGTGTCGGAGTGCGGGGTGTCAGCCGCATGGATGCGGCTGCCAAGCCTACACGGACGTACTTGCGGCGGCCCCGCACTTCGACACCGTCCCGCCAACCCACGTATAGCCCGCTTTTGACGTTGACGTTGATTCTGCGGGTGCAGGGCTGCAAGCCCTGCCGCCCCCCTAGAACGGAGCCGCGGACTCGAACGCGAGCACCTCGCCCGTCAGCGGGTGGGTGAACTGCAGGCTGCACGCATGCAGATGCACGCGGTGCGCCGGTGCCGCGTCATACAGCACGTCGCCAACAATCGGATGGCCAATACTGGCCATGTGCAACCGCAGCTGATGGCTGCGGCCAGTGATCGGTTCCAACGCCACGCGCGTGCGCCGCGCTTCTACATCACGCGCCAGTACGCGCCAACGCGTCAACGCCGGCTTGCCGCGTTCGTGATCGACCATCTGCTTCGGCCGGTTCGGCCAGTCAACGATCAGCGGCAGGTCCACTTCACCGGCATCGCTTTCGATCACACCCTGCACGACGGCTTCGTAGCGCTTGCCAACCTGGCGCTGCTCGAACTGCATCGACAACGCCGCCTGCATGTCCTTGCCACGCGCATGCAGCAGCAGGCCCGAGGTCACCTGGTCCAGCCGATGCACGGTCAACGCATCCGGATACAGCGCCTGCAGGCGCGCGACCACGCAGTCCTGGTTCTCGGCGCTGCGGCCGGGTACGGACAACAGGCCAGCCGGCTTCTCGGCCACCAGCAGTGCGTCATCGATGTAGTGCAGGTGGATCATGCGGTTCCAGGAATTCCAAATGAAAACGGGGAAGCCGAAGCCTCCCCGTTTTCTGCGTACCAACCAACGGTCGGTACCTACCTTGATGGAAGACGTACCGGCCGGAGCCGGTACCGCCTGCATCAGCCCAGCAGGTGGGCGACGCCGGCGCGCTCTTCTTCCAGCTCGGCCAGGGTCTTGTCGATGTACTTCTGGCTGAAGTCGTCGATCGGCAGGTCCTTGACCAGGGTGTACTTGCCGTTCTCGGTGGTCACCGCGAAGCCGAAGATCACGCCTTCCGGAATGCCGTAGGAACCGTCGGACGGCACGCCCATGGTGACCCACTTGCCGTTGCTGCCCAGCACCCAGTCACGCACGTGGTCGATCGCTGCGTTGGCGGCCGAAGCAGCCGAGGACGAGCCACGGGCTTCGATGATCGCCGCGCCGCGCTTGCCGACGGTCGGGATGAAGGTGTTGGCGTTCCACTCCTGGTCGTTGATCGCATCGGCGATCGACGCACCATCGGCGGTGGCGAAACGGTAGTCCGGGTACATGGTCGGGCTGTGGTTGCCCCACACCACCAGCTTCTCCATGCCACCGACCGGCTTGCCGAGCTTGGTCGACAGCTGGCTCAGCGCGCGGTTGTGGTCCAGGCGCAGCATGGCGGTGAAGTTTTCCGGCTTCAGGTCCGGGGCCGACTTCATCGCGATGTAGGCGTTGGTGTTGGCCGGGTTGCCGACCACCAGCACCTTCACGTCACGGCTGGCGACCTTGTTCAGCGCTGCACCCTGGGCGGTGAAGATCTTGGCGTTCTCCAGCAGCAGGTCCTTGCGCTCCATGCCCGGGCCGCGCGGACGTGCGCCGACCAGCAGGGCGATGTCGGCGTCCTTGAACGCGACTTCGGCGTCATCGGTGCCGACCATGCCGGCCAGCAGCGGGAAGGCACAGTCTTCCAGCTCCATCATCACGCCCTTCAGGGCGGCCTGGGCCTTGTCCACCGGCAGTTCCAGCAGCTGCAGGATGACCGGCTGGTCCTTGCCCAGCATTTCGCCGGAGGCGATGCGGAACAGCAGGGCATAACCGATCTGGCCGGCGGCGCCGGTCACGGCAACACGAACGGGTGCTTTCATGGGGGTTTCCTCTTGCTTGCAAGCGTTTGATGGGACGCCGCGGGCAGAGCCACGCAGGCCAGGCGGGCGGCGGGGAACAGGGAAACGGCCACCCATGGGTGGCCGTTTCGAAGGGGGATCAGGCGGCGAGGTGCTTGTTCCACTCCGCGACGCGGTCGGCCTGGGCGGCCAGCACGGCGTCGACGTCGCCTTCCAGGGTGATCGAATGGATCACGTCGCCCTGCTTGACCGAATCAACGATGGCCTGGCCTTCCAGGACCTTGCCGAAGACGGTGTGGCGGCCATCCAGCCAGTCGGTCTTGATGTGGGTGATGAAGAACTGGCTGCCGTTGGTGTTCGGGCCGGCATTGGCCATCGACAGCGAGCCGACCTCGTGCTTCACGCCGTTCTTCTCGTCTTCGAACTTGTAGCCCGGGCCGCCGGTGCCACGACCCTGCGGGCAGCCGCCCTGGATCATGAAGTCGGCGATCACGCGGTGGAAGATCAGGCCGTCATAGAAGCCGTGCTTGACCAGGTTCACGAAGTTGGCCACGGTCAGCGGCGCCTTGTCGGCGAACAGCTCGACCTTGATCGGGCCCTGGGTGGTGTCGAAAGTGGCGATGAGGGACATGAAGATCCTTGATGCAGAGGGGAACGCGTCTAGCCACCTAGTTTACACCTGCCTCGTGGCGGCGGCGGCTTCGACCATCGGTGAAGAACCCGGCTTCAGCCCATGGACGGGAAGCCGCGTCTCTGGGCGCTGGCGGCCCCGGCCGACGCGGCGGACAGCCAGCTGAATGGGCCCCGCGACGGATGTGAAATCCACCTTTTCGCGAATCGTCAAGTTCGACGTATAATGTTGGACTTCTTTTTCCAAATCCGGCGCCGACTGGCCCCCTTTCGTATGTCCATCGAAAATCTTCGCAACATCGCCATCGTCGCCCACGTCGACCATGGCAAGACCACCCTGGTCGACCAGCTGCTGAAGCAGTCCGGCACCCTGTCCGAGCGCACCGTCCTCGCCGAGCGCGTGATGGACAGCAACGACCAGGAAAAGGAACGCGGCATCACCATCCTGGCCAAGAACACTGCCATCACCTGGGAAGACAAGAGGACCGGCATCAAGAACCGGATCAACATCGTCGACACCCCCGGCCACGCCGACTTCGGTGGTGAGGTCGAGCGCGTGCTGTCGATGGTCGATACCGTGCTGATCCTGGTCGACGCGATGGACGGCCCGATGCCGCAGACCCGCTTCGTGACCCAGAAGGCCTTCGCGATGGGCTTCAAGCCGATCGTCGTGGTCAACAAGGTCGACCGTCCGGGCGCCCGTCCGGAATGGGTGATCGACCAGGTCTTCGACCTGTTCGACAAGCTCGGCGCCACCAACGAGCAGCTGGACTTCCCGATCGTCTACGCCTCGGGCCTGAACGGCTATGCCGGCCTGGAAGACACCGTGCGCGACGGCGACATGACCCCGCTGTACGAAGCGATCATGCAGCACGCGCCGAAGCCGGAAGTGGATCCGGAAGGCCCGTTCCAGATGCGCATCAGCCAGCTGGACTACAACAACTTCGTGGGCGTGATCGGCATCGGCCGCATCCAGCGCGGCACCCTGAAGAAGAACATGCAGGTCGCGGTCATCGACCGTGAAGGCAAGAAGCGCAACGGCAAGGTGCTGCAGGTGCTGGGCTTCATGGGCCTGGAGCGCATCGAGCAGGATTCGGCCGAGGCCGGCGACATCGTGGCCATCTCCGGCATCCAGGAGCTGACCATCTCCGACACCATCTGCGCACCGGACTTCCCGGAAGCGCTGCCGGCGCTGACCGTCGACGAGCCGACCATCTCGATGACCTTCCAGGTCAACAACTCGCCGTTCGCCGGCAACAAGGACCTGTCCGGTGGCAAGTTCCTGACCAGCCGCCAGATCAAGGACCGCCTGGACCGTGAAAAGGTCCACAACGTGGCCCTGAAGGTCGAGCAGCTGGAAGACGCCGACAAGTTCCTGGTCTCCGGCCGTGGCGAACTGCACCTGTCGGTGCTGATCGAGAACATGCGCCGCGAAGGCTACGAGCTGGCCGTGTCGCGCCCGGAAGTGATCATCAAGGAAATCGACGGCCAGCTGATGGAGCCGATCGAGCAGCTGGTGGTGGACATCGAAGAAATCCACCAGGGCGGCGTGATGGAAAAGCTGGGCACCCGCAAGGGCCAGCTGAAGAACATGGAATCGGACGGCAAGGGCCGCGTGCGCCTGGAGTACCAGATCCCGGCCCGTGGCCTGATCGGTTTCCAGAACGAGTTCAAGACCCTGACCCAGGGTTCGGGCCTGCTGTTCCACGTGTTCGACCACTACGGTCCGAAGGAACAGGGCGCGATTGCCAAGCGCATCAACGGCGTGATGATCGCCAATGCACCGGGCACCACGCCGGCCTACTCGCTGGGCCCGCTGCAGGAGCGCGGCAAGCTGTTCGCTGCTGAAGGCGACAACGTGTATGAAGGTCAGCTGGTCGGCATCCACTCCAAGGACAACGACCTGACCGTCAACGCGATCAAGACCAAGCCGCTGACCAACATGCGCGCTTCGGGCAAGGACGATGCGATCCAGCTGACCCCGGCGATCAAGTACTCGCTGGAACAGGCCCTGGACTTCATCGAAGACGACGAGCTGGTCGAGATCACCCCGAAGGAGATCCGCCTGCGCAAGAAGTTCCTGACCGAGAGCGATCGCAAGAAGGCTTCGCGCGGCGGCTGAGCCAGCACCCAGTGAACCAGAGCGGCTACAACCCGGATCCACACCGGCATCCGGGTCTGCACGTCATCGCCCTGCTCGAAGCGAGCAAGGCGATGCTGGCGCTGTTGGCCGCCACCGGGCTGGAAGTGCTCGGACCGCAGCCGCTGCGGCACGGCATCATGGCCCTGATCCGGCGTTTCAGCCTGGATCCGGACCATGGCACCCTGCCCTCGCTGCTGCACATGATCAGTCCCGACGCGGTCCATCTGGCCGCGGCGGGGATGATCGGCTACGGCCTGCTGCACCTGGTCGAAGCCTGGGGCCTGTGGCGGGCCAAGGCCTGGGCGTCCTGGCTGGGCTGCCTGACCGCCGCCCTGTACCTGCCTTTCGACATTTTCGCGATCATCCGCCATCCCGGTTGGCCGTCATGGACGATCCTGGCGATCAACCTGATCGTGGTCTACGTCCTCGCCCGCGACCTGCGCAAGCGCCACCGCTGAGCACCGGCTACACTGGGGATTGGAGCCGACCAAGCCGCCCCATGCGCCCGTCCTTGCCGCCTCTGCTGACCTGCCTGCTCGCCGCGCTGCCGGCGCTGCTTTCGGCTGGCTGCAGCCCGGCCACGCCCAGCGCGCATGCGGCCGAACCTGCGAGCCGCAACGTGCCGTTCCCGTACGCCGAAACCGATGTCGCCGACCTGCAGGCACGGATGACTGCCGGAGATCTGGACAGCACCACCCTGACCCAGGCCTACCTGCAGCGTATCGCCGCCCTGGACCGCACCGGGCCCCGCCTGCGCGCGGTGATCGAGCTCAACCCCGACGCCCTGAAGGAAGCCGCCGCACGCGACCGCGAGCGCCGCGAAGGGCGCCTGCGTGGGCCGCTGCATGGCATCCCCCTGCTGCTGAAGGACAACATCAACGCCGCACCGATGGTCACCAGTGCCGGCTCGCTGGCCCTGCAGGGCTTCCGTCCGGACGATGCCTACCTGGTACGCCGGCTGCGCGAGGCTGGCGCCGTAGTGCTGGGCAAGACCAACCTCAGCGAGTGGGCCAACTTCCGCGGCAATGACTCCATCTCCGGCTGGAGCGCGCGCGGCGGCCAGACCCGCAACCCCTACCGCATCAGCCATTCACCGTGCGGCTCCAGCAGCGGCAGCGCGGTGGCCGTGGCCGCCAACCTGGCCAGCGTGGCGATCGGCACCGAAACCGACGGCAGCATCGTCTGCCCGGCCGCGATCAACGGCGTGGTCGGTCTGAAGCCGACGGTCGGGCTGGTCAGTCGTGATGGCATCGTGCCGATCTCCTTCAGCCAGGACACCGCCGGCCCGATGACCCGCAGCGTCGCCGATGCTGCTGCCGTGCTGACTGCGATCGCCGGCCGCGATGACGCCGATCCCGCCACCGCGACCATGCCCGGCCGTGCGGTCTACGACTACACCGCGCGCCTGGACCCGCAGGGTCTGCGCGGCAAACGCATCGGTCTGCTGCAGACGCCGCTGCTGAAGTACCGCGGCATGCCGCCGCTGATCGATCAGGCAGCGACCGAGCTGCGTCGCGCCGGCGCCGTGGTGGTGCCAGTGGAGCTGCCCAACCAGGGCGCGTGGGCCGAGGCTGAGCGCACGCTGCTGCTGTACGAATTCAAGGCCGGGCTGGAGCGCTACTTCAGCACCCACCGCGCGCCACTGCGCAGCCTGGCCGAACTGATCGCCTTCAACCAGGCGCACAGCAAGCAGGAACTGGGCCTGTTCGGCCAGGAGCTGCTGGTGGAGGCCGATGCCACCACCGGCCTGGCAGACCCTGCCTACATCCGCGCGCGCAGTGATGCGCGCCGGTTGGCCGGCCCGGAAGGCATCGATGCAGCCCTCGCCGCCCATCAGCTCGATGCGCTGGTGGCGCCGACCACCGGTGTGGCGTGGCCGATCCGCAGCGAAGGCGACGACTTTCCCGGCGAGAGCTACAGCGCCGCTGCCGTGGCCGGTTACCCCAGCCTGACCGTGCCGATGGGCCAGATCAACGGCCTTCCCGTCGGCCTGCTGTTCATGGGCACCGCCTGGAGCGAGCCGAAGCTGATCGAAATGGCCTACGCCTACGAGCAGCGCACCCGTGCGCGGCGGCCGCCACACTTTGATACCGATGCGCTGATCGACGCCGGCGAACCCTGAGCTCCGGTGACGCCGCGACATCTTGCTTCCGGTAGTGCCGGCCGCTGGCCGGCAGCTCGATCGCTCCGGCGTTGCCGGCCAGCGGCCGGCACTACCGATCCTGTGGCTCCTCCGGCACGATCGCGGCCTCACCATCTTCAGCACCTGGCGAACGCACATCCGCAGTGCGTGCACGTGGACCACGCGGCATATCCAGCTCATCTTCGTGTTGCAGCCGCGCACGCACCTGCGGCAACGACTGCGGATGCTCACGTGCGAGGAAATCGAGCATGCGTTCGCGCACCAGGCAGCGAAGATCAAAGGCATCACCGGAACTGCGCGCGCTGACCAGCAGGCGCACCTGGATCGCGCGCTCGTTGGTTTCGGTCACCTGGGTCACGCAGACGCGCCCATCCCATAGCGCCTGGCCATGGCAGATGCGCTCCAGCTCGGCACGGATCGCCGCGATCGGTGCCCGATAGTCCAGCCACAGAAACGCAGTGCCGAGCAGATCGGCACTGCGCCGCGTCCAGTTCTGGAACGGGTTCTCGATGAACCAGGTCAAGGGCACCACCATCCGCCGCTCATCCCAGATCCGCACGACCACGTAGCTGCTGCCGATCTCCTCGATGCGTCCCCACTCGCCTTCGACGATCACCACGTCGTCCAGGCGGATCGGCTGCGTCAGTGCGATCTGCAGGCCGGCGATGAGGTTGCCGAACACCGGCTTGGCGGCGATGCCCGCCACCAGCCCGATCAGGCCTGCCGACGCCAGCAGCGCCGTGCCGATCTTCTGCACCATCGGGAAGGTCAACAGCACCAGCGACGCACCGAGCACGATGATGCCGCCCATCAACACCCTGCTGAGCACGCGCGTCTGGGTCTGGATGCGGCGTGCCTCCAGGTTGTCGGAGACATCGATGGGATGGCTGCGCAGGATCGCGCGCTCGCCCGCCGCCACCGCGCGTACCAGCAGCCAGACGAAGCAGGCCATCAATGCAATGTGCAGTCCGTGCTGCAGATGGCCCAACAACGGATCCTGCAGCGGCGTCGCCTGCAAGGCGGGAATCAGCAGCAGCAGCGGCCACGCGGTGGCCAGCGGCAACCCGAGTACTCGACCGATACGCGCACGTCGGCGATCACGCCCTTTCAGCCGGTGATAGATCCACAGGATCAGCCATGCGCCTATGCCGCCCACCACTAAGGCCAATCCCAACGGCCATGCGTAGGCCTGTGCGCTCTGCCAGTGCACCGTTGCCACCTCCAGTCGGACAACCAGGTGGACAGCCTCGCGCATGGCGCATGAGCGTCACGTCAGTCGTTTGTAAGGAGGGTGTTGGTCGGCAGGGCTTGCAGCCCTGCACCTGCTACGTGCCGGAGCAACAGCCGAAGCAGAAGCAGAAGCAGAAGCAGAAGCAGAAGCGGATTTCCTGTGGGATGGCGGGGTGGGTCCGGTTGCGGGCGGCGCTGCAAGTCCCCCTCCGGGGCCCGGCCCAGCCGCCGGCGGCTGTGCGTTCGGGCGCTTGCGAAGCAGTGCTTCGCAAGCAAAGCGCCCTCACCCATGTAAGCTCGGTCGCCGCTTGCTCGTGTGCGCAGTCCTGCGCACACGGCAAGACCGGGGTTGGACGTCCTGCCCAACCCGCCCGAGGCATGCCTCGGGCCCATGCGGCTCACGCCCCGCAACCGGCCCCCCCCCCCCCGCCTTCGACAGTTTTCTGCGATCTGTCGGAACCTGCTGCTGATGGTGGGTGCCGACCGTTGGTCGGCACGGGGTCGGAGCCCATTTTGAATACTGCTATCTGACAGAAAAATCGTGTCGACCAACGGTCGACACCTACCAACAGCCGCGCATGCCAATCGCCGCAGTTACCAGTAGATCCACGCCATGCGTGGATGATTCATTCGACATCTGACAGATGTGCCGACCAACGGTCGGCACCCACCAATAGCGACCTGAACCTGTCTAAGGTGGGGCGGTGTCGGAGTGCGTGGTGTCAGCCGCATGGATGCGGCTGCCAAGCTTACAGGGACGTACTTGCAGCGTCCCCGCACTCCGACACCACCCCGCCAGCCCACGGAATGCATGCTGTTGCCGCTGCTTCGGCTTTTGCCGTTGACGTTGATTGCAGCAGGTGCAGGGCTGCAAGCCCTGCCGAAAACCCCTTACCGCACTTGCTCCTGCTTGCGCACGATCGCCATCGCGATCTCCAGCGACTGCTCGTAATTCAACCGCGGGTCCACAGTTGAGCGATACGCACGCTCCAGGTCACGCTCGGTCAGTTCGCGCGCACCACCGGTGCACTCGGTCACGTCCTCGCCGGTCAGCTCCAAGTGCACGCCACCCAGGCGCGTGCCCGCGGCCGCATGCAGATCAAACGACATTTCCACTTCGCCACGCACATTGTCGAAGCGACGCGTCTTGAAGCCATTGGCAGTGCTTTCGGTGTTGCCATGCATCGCATCGCACACCCACAGCACGCGGCGGCCATCACGCTTGACGGCATCCAGCAGCGGCGGCAGCTTCTCGGCGATCTGCGCCGCACCCATGCGGTGGATGAAGCTCAGTCGACCCGGTTCGTCGTGCGGGTTGAGCACATCGATCAGGCGCAGCAGCTGGTCCGGCGTCACCGACGGGCCGACCTTGATCGCAATCGGATTGCGCACGCCACGCAGGTATTCCACGTGCGCGCCATCGAGCGCAGCCGTGCGCATGCCGATCCACGGGTAATGCGTGCTCAGGTTCAACCAGCCCTGCTGGCGCGGCACCTGGCGGGTCAGCGCCTGCTCGTAGGGCAGCAGCAGTGCTTCATGCGAGGTATAGAAGTCGATGCGGTTGAGGTTGTGCACGCGGGCCCCGGCCAGGGTCTCCATGAAGTGCACCGCATCGCCGATCGAGGCCACCATCTTCTGGTAATCGGCCGCCAGCGGCGAGTGGCTTACCCACTCCAGGTTCCAGTATTCGGGGTGGTGCAGGTCGGCGAAACCACCGTCGATCAGCGCACGCACGAAGTTCATCGTCATCGCCGAATGCGCGTGGGCCTGCAGCATCCGCTTCGGGTCCGGCAGACGCGCTGCTTCAGTGAAAGCGGGGGCGTTGATCACATCGCCGCGGTAGCTTGGCAGGGTCACGCCGTCGCGGGTCTCGGTATCGGCCGAACGCGGCTTGGCGTACTGGCCGGCAAAGCGGCCAACGCGGATCACCGGCTGGCGCAGGCCGTGCACCAGCACCAGGCTCATCTGCAGCAGTACCTTCAGCCGGTTGGAGATGGTGCCCGATTCGCAGTCGCTGAAGTTCTCGGCGCAGTCGCCGCCCTGCAGCAGGAAGCGCTTGCCTTCCTGGGCCTCGGCCAGCTGCTGCTTCAGCGCCAGGATCTCCCATGAGGTGACCAGCGGTGGCAGCCGCTTAAGCTCGTGCAGGGCCGCCTCCAGGGCTACCGGGTCGGGATAGGTCGGCATCTGCAGCGCGGTCTTGCCCCGCCAGCTCTCCGGCGACCAGGCAGCGCCGGCGGCGGTCGCGGCGGGTTCGGGCACGGGCGGAACGGCGGACAGGCTCATTGCAGACTTCCGGGATGGGGGGCGGTCATGGTCGCAGAGCCGGCCGCCGACGCAAAGGGCCGGTCCGGCCTACCGGCTCGCCTGAACGGCAGAGAAAGGCCGACGCCAGCGGCCAGATCCTGCATGGTCAGCCGCCCGGGACAGGCGCATGATTTGTTACGGAGTAACACTTGAATGTCATGGACCGGCCCCTTCCACATCCAGCCGCCACCTCTCCCACCATGAAGCCCTCGCCCCTCGCTACCGGCATCACCTTCGCCCTGGCCCTGGCCAGCCTGCCCGCCTTCGCCTCGGCAGCCGACGCCCCCGCTTCGTCCGTCAAGGATCTGGATGCGGTCACCGTCCACGCCCAGCTCGACCAGGCCCGCAACACGCTGTCGCCGGACATCGGCAGCAGCCAGTACCAGATCACCGCCGAGGACATCCAGAAGCAGCCGCTGGGTGCCTCCGCGCCACTCAGCCAGGTACTGCTGCAGGCCCCTGGCGTGGTCCAGGACTCCTATGGCGGCGTGCATGTGCGTGGCGACCACGCCAACCTGCAGTACCGCATCAACGGCGTGCTGCTGCCCGAATCGATCTCCGGCTTCGGCCAGACCCTGGACGCGCGCACCATCAAGAGCATCCGCCTGATGGACGGCGCACTGCCGGCGCAGTTCGGCGAGCGCACCGCAGCGGTGGTCGACATCACCACCCGCAACGGTGCCGAGCTGGGCAACAGCGGCAGCGCGGGGCTGACCACCGGCTCGTTCGGCAAGATCAATCCGAACGCCTCCTGGTGGGGCAACCAGGGGCGCTGGAGCTGGTTCCTGACCGGCAACTACGACCAGCATGAGGTCGGCCTGGAGAACCCCACCAACTCGCGCAAGCCGCTGCACGACGATACTCACCAGGGAAAGGCCTTCGCCGACCTCACCTACCTGGTCAACGACAACACCCGCCTGAGTGTGTTCGCCGGTTTCGCCAACAACCGCTTCCAGATCCCGGTCAACCCGGGCCAGACGCCACAGTTCGGATATCTGGACACCACCACCTTCGACTCCAGCCAGCTGGATGAGACCCAGCGCGAGACCACCCGCTTCGGCATGCTGGTGCTGCAGGGCACGCTGGGCAGCACCGCGTACCAGCTATCGGCCGGACAGCGCTACAGCGACGTGGCGTTCAACCCGGACGTGGTGGGCGACCTGGTGTTCAGCGGCGTCGCCTCGCAGGTCCAGCGCAGCAACCGCGCCAACACCCTGCAGGCCGACTTCTCAACGCCGTTGGGCAACGACCACACGCTGCGCTATGGCCTGTACGGCAATTACGAGAACGCGCGGGCGAACAGCAACAGCTGGGTGTTCCCGGTTGATGACGGCGGCCAGCAGTCCGGCACGACACCGCTGTTGATCCCCGACCGCAGCGCGTTCCACGCCAGTACGCTGGCACTGTACGTACAGGACGAGTGGAAGATCGGCGACGACTGGACCGTGAACTACGGCCTGCGTGGCGACCGCTACAAGGCCTTCGGCCGCACCGAAGGCCAGCTCAGCCCGCGCGTGGGCGTGGTCTGGAATGCCAGCGACAGCACCACCGTGCACGCCGGCTATTCGCGCTACTTCACGCCACCGGCCAGCGAGTTGATTGCCAGCAGCGACATCGCGCTGTACGACGGCACCACCAACCAGCAGCCCAGCGGCGGCAACAACACGCCGCTGGCCGAGCGCAGCGACTACTACGACATCGGCGTCTCGCAGCAACTGGGCGAGCACCTGACCCTGGGCCTGGACGCGTATGACCGACGCGTCGCACGCCTGCAGGACGAAGGCCAGTTCGGCGCTGCCTACATCTATTCGACCTTCAACTACCGCCGTGGCCACATCCGCGGCCTGGAGTTCAGCGCCGACTACAGCAACGGTCCGTTCAGCGCCTACTTCAACGCCGCGCTGAACAAGGCCATCGGTACCGACGTCATCACCAGCCAGTACAACCTCGACCCGGAAGCGCTGGCCTATGTGGCCGACCACTGGATCCACCTCGACCACGACCAGAAGCTGACATCATCGGGTGGTCTCAGCTACGCCTTCGCCGGACACAACCGGATCGGTGCCAACTACGTGTTCGGCAGCGGCCTGCGTTCGGACATCGAAGGCGTACCCAACGGCGGCGAGCTGCCGTCGTACCTGCAGGTGAACCTCAGCGCCGGGCACGACTTCAATGCCGACAGCGGCCATCCGTTGCACGTCCAACTGGCCGTGATCAACGCACTGGATCGCGGCTACCAGCTGCGCGACGGTGGCGGTGTCGGCGTCTTCGCCCCGCAGTGGGGACCGCGCCGAGGTGCTTACCTGAGCCTGCAGCAGGACTTCTGAGGTAGTGCCGGCCGCTGGCCGGCATCCTCACGGTGTGCCGGCCAGCGGCCGGCACTACCCTTCGTCAACGATTGGGGTCAGAGCCCTTTGCGATGCCAAGGGACCCGACCCCGTTTCGCTTTCAGCGCTTGACCTTGCCCAGCGACACCACCAGCGCCCACAACGCCAGCAGCACGAACCACACGCCCGACCACATCGGCATGGTCAGGCCCAGGAAGGTCCAGTCGATGTTGCCGCAGTTGCCGGTACCGGTCAGTACCGTGCGGAATACTTCCAGCGGCCCCATGGTCTCGCTCAGGAACGCCAGCGGCGGGCCACAGGTGGAGCCCATTTCCGGCGGCAGCATCTGCACGTAGACGTGGCGCGCGGCGATGCCGGCACCCACTGCGGCGGCAATGAACGCCAGCACGCCATAGGTCGCGCGTCCCGGGCGGTTGGAGGGCCCGTGCAGCGCACCGATCAGGAACAGCAGGCCGAGCGCGGCAAAGGCCAGGCGCTGGAAGATGCACAGCGGACACGGCTCCAGGCCCATCTTCAACTGCAGGAAGATCGCGTAGCCAAGCAGGCCCGCGCAGATCAGGAAGCCCAGCAAGAACTGGGCGCGGAAGGGCCAGCGCAGTGGATTCATCGTCAACGCTCAAATGGATCAGGCGCCAAGCGTAACCGAGAGTGCGTGCCATTCGAACCGCCACAGGTGACGCCTGTCGGAACGGTGCGGGTCAGATCCCAGTGCGAATGCAAAGGGCTCTGGCCTGCGGTGCTGCCTGCCCGGGGTCAGGGTCCTTTCCTACGGAAAGGGATCCGAGCCCTGGAAACGCAAAAGCCCGGCAGAGGCCGGGCTTTCGCTGTGTCGCGTTGGAGCGGTCCGATTACTCGGCCACTTCCTCGGCCACGACCGGACGATCAACCAGCTCGACGTAGGCCATCGGCGCGTTGTCGCCGGCGCGGAAGCCGCACTTCAGCAGGCGCAGGTAGCCGCCCGGACGGTTCGCGTAGCGCGGGCCCAGGATGGTGAACAGGTTGCCCACGGCTTCGTTGTCGCGCAGGCGGGCGAAGGCCAGACGGCGGTTGGCGACGGAGTCGACCTTGGCCAGGGTGATCAGCGGCTCGGCAACGCGGCGCAGTTCCTTGGCCTTCGGCAGGGTGGTCTTGATCAGCTCGTGCTTGAACAGCGAGGCGGCCATGTTCTTGAACATCGCTTCGCGGTGGGCGCTGGTGCGGCTGAACTTACGGCCAGACTTCTGGTGACGCATGGTGATATTCCTTGGTTAATGATGTGGCTGTGTGGATCGTTGTCGCCATCCTGGCGTTGCTGCGCGGACTGCGGATGGTCCTGGCCGCCCGTCCTGGACGACCTGCCGCGCGAACCTGCGGTTCGTCATGGCATGGTGTGTTGCGTTGAAGGCCCCACCGCGAACGGTGGAGCCTTCAGGCATTACCGATATCAGCCCAGCATGCCGTGGCTGGCGACACCGGCCGGCGGCCAGTTCTCCAGCTTCATGCCGAGCGACAGGCCGCGCTGAGCCAGCACTTCCTTGATCTCGGTGAGCGACTTCTTGCCCAAGTTCGGGGTCTTCAGCAGCTCCACTTCGGTCTTCTGGATCAGATCGCCGATGTAGTAGATGCTTTCAGCCTTCAGGCAGTTGGCCGAACGCACGGTCAGCTCCAGATCGTCGATCGGGCGCAGCAGCACCGGATCCACGCCGTTGTTTGCCGGCTTGGCCGCACCGCGGTCGCGGTGGGTGAAGTCACCGAACACCGACAGCTGGTCGCTGAGGATGTCGGCGGCGGTGCGCACGGCTTCCTCGGCGTCGATGGTGCCGTTGGTCTCGATATCGATGACCAGCTTGTCCAGGTCGGTACGCTGTTCGACGCGGGCCGCTTCCACGGCATAGGCGACGCGGCGGACCGGCGAGAACGAGGCATCCAAGACCAGGCGGCCGATGGCACGGGTTTCTTCGTCCGGACGACGACGCGCGGCAGCCGGCTGGTAGCCGAAACCACGTTCGATCTTCAGACGCATGTTGATTGCCGTGTCCTTGGTCAGGTGGCAGATCACATGGTCGCCGTTCAGGATCTCCACATTGTGGTCGACCTTGATGTCGGCAGCGGTGACAACGCCCGGGCCCTGCTTGGACAGGGACAGGGTGGCGCTGTCGCCGGAGTGCATACGGATGGCCACGTCCTTGAGGTTCAGCAGGACTTCGAGCACGTCCTCCTGCAGACCTTCGACCGTGGTGTACTCATGCAACACGCCGTCGATTTCGACTTCCGTGATGGCGAAGCCCGGGATGGACGACAGCAGCACGCGACGCAGGGCATTACCCAGCGTATGCCCGTAACCCCGCTCCAAAGGTTCGATAACGACCTTTGCACGGGTGTCGGTAAGGCGTTCGATCTGCGGACCGCGAGGACGCAGAACCTGGTTGGCGGTAACCGTCATGTTGCGGGTTCTCCTAGTGAACCCCCGGCCGTCGCCGGGGGCTCTCCAATGTGAATTACTTCGAATACAGCTCGACGATCAGCGCTTCGTTGATGTCCGCAGGCAGATCCGAACGATCCGGAACAGCCTTGAAGATGCCGGTGAACTTGCCGGAATCCACTTCAACCCACGACGGGCTCAGGTCATGCTGGGCGGCGACGGTCAGGGCTTCCTGGACGCGCAGCTGCTTGGCAGCCTTTTCAGACAGAGCGATGGCGTCGCCAGCCTTGACCTGGTACGAAGCCAGGTTGACCGACTTGCCATTCACGGTGACGCCGCGGTGCGACACCAGCTGACGGGCAGCCGGACGGGTCACGGCGAAGCCCATGCGGTAGACGACGTTGTCCAGGCGGGTTTCCAGCAGCTGCAGCAGGTTCTCGCCGGTGTTGCCCTTCTTGGTCGAGGCCTTCTTGTAGTAGTTGCGGAACTGACGCTCCAGCAGGCCGTAGATACGCTTGACCTTCTGCTTTTCACGCAGCTGGGTGGCGTAGTCGGACAGCTTGCCCTTGCGGGCAGTGGCGCCGTGCTGGCCGGGCTTCTGCTCCAGCTTGCACTTCGAGTCCAGCGCACGCGCCGGGCTCTTCAGGGACAGGTCGGCGCCTTCGCGACGGGCGAGCTTACAGGTAGGACCGATATAACGAGCCATTTCTTATCGCTCCCTTTAGACGCGACGCTTCTTCGGCGGACGGCACCCGTTGTGCGGGATAGGCGTCACGTCGATGATGTTGGTGATCTTGTAGCCGACGTTGTTCAACGAACGCACGGCCGACTCACGGCCCGGACCCGGGCCCTTGATGCGGACTTCCAGCGACTTCACGCCGTAGTCCAGCGCAGCACGACCGGCCTTTTCAGCGGCCACCTGGGCAGCGAACGGGGTCGACTTGCGCGAACCGCGGAAGCCAGCGCCACCGGAGGTCGCCCACGACAGCGCGTTGCCCTGACGGTCGGTGATGGTGACGATGGTGTTGTTGAACGAAGCGTGGACGTGGGCAACGCCGTCGGTGACGACGCGCTTGATCTTCTTCTTGGTCTTAGCAGCGGGCTTAGCCATTTCTCAGTCCCTTACTTCTTGATCGCCTTGCGCGGACCCTTGCGGGTGCGGGCGTTGGTACGGGTGCGCTGGCCACGCAGCGGGAGGCCACGACGGTGACGCAGGCCGCGGTAGCAGCCCAGGTCCATCAGGCGCTTGATCGCGATGCCGATCTCACGGCGCAGATCGCCTTCCACGATGTACTTGCCGACTTCGGCGCGCAGGCGCTCGATTTCCGGCTCCGACAGATCGCGGATCTTGGTGGTCGAAGCAACGCCTGCGACTTCGCAGACCTTCTTCGAACGGGTACGGCCGATGCCGTAAATGCTTTGCAACCCGACCCAGACATGCTTCTGGGCTGGCAGGTTGACGCCTGCAATACGCGCCATGACGCGGTTCTCCAGCTGAGTGATGGCCGACAGCGCGCCTCGGGCACGCCAATCCGGCAGGATGGATCAAAAAAGTGAACTAGCGATACTAACAAGGTTCCGGTTTACATGGAAGCCCGTGAAACCATTGGTTTCATGAACCCGGCCTGGGGAGTGTGCCCAGGCTCCGGCGCCGGATGGGGTTGGACCTGGGGTTTCCCCCGGGGCCGCCCGCGCTACTCCAGCGCGGGACCACCCCATCACACCCCCACCCGGAACCGCTGCGGGGGCCGCCCTTCGTTTGTGTGGCCGGAGTCCGCGAAGCGGAGGGACCATCACGTCAGGAAGACGAAAGTATAACAGGCCAATCAGCCGCGGGCAAAACCGCCGCGGTTGCCGCCCTTCAGGTTGGCCTTCTTCAGCAGGCTCTCGTACTGGTGGGACATCAGGTGCGCCTGCACCTGGGCGATGAAGTCCATCACCACCACCACCACGATCAGCAGCGAAGTACCACCGAAGTAGAACGAGGCGTTCAGCTGCGTGCGCATCAGTTCCGGCAGCAGGCAGACGATCACCAGGTAGGCCGAGCCGGCTGCGGTCAGGCGGGTCAGCACGCCGTCGATGTAATCGGCGGTGGCCTTGCCCGGACGGATGCCCGGAATCAGCGCGCCCGACTTCTTCAGGTTGTCGGCGGTTTCCTGCGAGTTGAACACCAGCGCGGTATAGAAGAACGCGAAACCGGTGATCAGCGCAGCGAACACGATCATGTGCAGCGGCTCGCCCGGGCCGAGAGCATTGGCCACCTTCTGCAGGACCTGGCCGAAGCTGCTCTGGTTGGCAGCCTGGCCGGACCACATGGCCAGGGTGGCCGGGAAGGCCAGCAGGCTCGAGGCGAAGATCGCCGGGATGACGCCGGCCATGTTGAGCTTCAGCGGCAGGAACGAGGTCTGGTTCATGTACGCGTTGCGACCGCCCTGGCGGCGCGCGTAGTTGACCGTGATCCGGCGCTGGCCACGCTCGACGAACACCACGAAGAAGGTGAAGGCGAGCACGACGATGGCGATCAGCAGCAGCTGGATGAACTGGATGTTGCCGTCGCGGTAGGCGTCGAAGGTGTGGATGATCGCACCCGGCAGGCCTGCGACGATACCGGCGAAGATGATCAGCGACACGCCGTTGCCGATACCGCGCTCGGTGACCTGCTCACCGACCCACATCAGGAACATGGTGCCGGCGGTCAGCGCGACCACGGCGGTGAGCACGAAGCCCATGCCCGGCGCGTACACGACCGGAGCGCCCGACGGCGAGACCTGGCCCTGCAGGGCCAGCGCGATCGAGCCACCCTGCACCACTGCCAGCAGCACGGCGCCGATGCGCGAATACTGGGTGATCTTGCGGCGGCCGGACTCACCTTCCTTCTGCATCGCCTTCAGGGCGGGGAAGATGTGCACGGCCAGCTGCATCACGATCGATGCCGAGATGTACGGCATCACGTTCAGCGCGAAGATGCTGAAACGGTGCAGGGCGCCGCCCGAGAACATGTTGAACATGTCCACGATGCCGCCGCCCTGCTGTTGCATCATGGCAAGCATGGCATCGGGATTGACGCCCGGCACCGGCACGTAGCAGCCGATGCGATAGACGATCAAAGCCCCGACGACGAACAGCAAACGTTGGCGAAGTTCAGTGAACTTGCCCATTCCGCCCGCGAGGTTACCGATGCCAGCTTGCGCCATGATTTTCTTACTCCGTTACGCTGCCGCCGGCAGCTTCGATCGCGGCCTTGGCACCCGCCGTGGCAGCAATACCCTTCAGGGTGAACGCCTTGGTCACTTCGCCCTTGACGACGACCTTGGCCTTCTTGGCAGTGCTCGGGACCAGCTTGGCAGCACGCAGGGCGGCGAAGTCGATCTCACCGGCCGGCAGCTTGTCCAGCGCGTACAGCAGCACTTCAGCGGTGTCCTTGGCGATCGGCGAACGGAAGCCGATCTTCGGCAGACGACGCTGCATGGGGGTCTGGCCGCCTTCGAAGCCAGCCTTGATCTTGCCGCCACCCTTGCGGGCGAACGAACCCTTGTGGCCGCGGCCGGCAGTCTTGCCCAGGCCCGAGCCGATACCGCGACCGACGCGGGTACGCTCGGTGCGGGCGCCCGGTGCCGGGCTCAGTTCATTGAGACGCAGAGTCATGGTCGATTACTCCTCAACCTGGACGAGGTACTGAACCTTGTTGATCAGGCCGCGCACCTGCGGGCTGTCCTTCAGTTCACGCACATCGTTGAGCTTGTTCAGGCCCAGGGCACGCACCGACAGGCGGTGACGCGACTGGGTGCCACGCAGGCCACGCACCAGGCGGACCTTGACAGTCTTGTTGGACTCATTAGCCATGGTTGAGTTCCTCCACCTTCTTGCCGCGCTTGGCCGCGATGCGGGCCGGCGACTGCGCAGCAGACAGGCCCTTCACGGTGGCACGCACCAGGTTGATCGGGTTGCGCGAACCGGTGGCCTTGGCCAGCACGTTCTTCACGCCAACCGCTTCCAGCACGGCGCGCATGGCACCGCCGGCGATGACGCCGGTACCTTCCGAAGCCGGCTGCATGAACACGCGGGCTGCGCCGTGACCATCCTTGATGGTGTGCCACAGGGTGCCGTTGTTCAGGTCAACGCTGACCAGGTTCTTGCGGGCCTGTTCCATCGACTTCTGGATGGCGACCGGCACTTCGCGGGCCTTGCCATAACCGAAACCGACCTTGCCTTCGCCGTCGCCGACAACGGTCAGGGCGGTGAAGGTGAACTGGCGGCCACCCTTGACGGTCTTGCTGACGCGGTTGACCGCGACCAGCTTTTCGATCATGCCGTCGTCGATCTTCTCTTCGCGGTTACGGTCGCGATCGCGACCCCGCTGCTGACGCTCTTCTGCCATGTTGATTCCTTGGTTGTTTGGGTATGTACGGCTCGAAGCCGCTTATGGTTGTGGCGTGACGCGGCGTTCCGGTGGGCCGCTGCAGAAGAGCGGCGCCGTCCAGCCTCACTCAGGCTGGCGAGCAGGCAGGCAGGAGGCCAATGGCCCCCTGCCCTTGTCCCTTAGAACTGCAGGCCGGCTTCGCGGGCCGCTTCTGCCAGGGCCTTGATGCGGCCGTGGTAGCGGTAGCCCGAACGATCGAAGGCAACCTTCTCGACGCCGGCGGCCTTGGCGCGCTCGGCGACGATGCGGCCAACCTTGGCGGCGGCATCGGCGTTCTTGCCGTTCTTCAGGCCTTCCATGACGTCGGTCTGGGTGGTGTTGGCGGCAGCCAGCACCTTGGAACCGTCGGCGGTGAAGACCTGGGCGTACAGGTGCTGACCGGTGCGCAGCACCGACAGGCGGGCGACGCCGAGCTCACGGATGTGGGCGCGGGTCGACTTGGCGCGACGCAGGCGGGCGATGTTCTTGTTCATTTTGATTATTCCTTGAAAGCTGAAGGAAGAGCTTTTCCCTGAGAAGTCCGCACAGGGATGTGCGGGCTCTTGCGAGGGACTCGCGCTTATGCCTTCTTGGCTTCCTTACGGATGATGACTTCGTCGGAGTACTTCACGCCCTTGCCCTTGTACGGCTCCGGCTTGCGGAACGCACGGATCTTGGCGGCAACTTCACCGACGACCTGCTTGTCAGCGCCCTGGACCAGGATCTCGGTCTGGGTCGGGGTCGACAGGGTGATGCCTTCCGGCGCCACGAACACGACCGGGTGCGAGAAGCCCAGCGACAGGCTCAGGTCCTTGCCCTGCATGGCAGCGCGGTAACCCACGCCGACCAGCTCCAGCTTGCGCTCGAAGCCTTCGGACACGCCCTTGACCATGTTGGACAGGATCGCACGCACGGTACCGGTCAGTGCGACCAGGTCGGCGTTCTCGGTGCTCAGGGTGGCAACGCCGTTGTCGACGTTGATGGCAATACCGGCCGGCTTGGCCAGCGACAGGGTGCCCTTCGGGCCCTTGGCGGTGACGCTGTCCGACTGGACGTTCAGTTCAACCTTACCCAGGTCGATCGGCTTCTTGGCTACGCGGGACATAGTTCTACTCCTTTCGCCTTAGGCCACGAAGCACAGGACTTCGCCGCCGACGCCCAGCTGGCGCGCCTGCGCATCAGTCATGATGCCCTTGGAGGTGGAAATGATGGAGATACCCAGGCCGTTCATGACCTTCGGCAGCTCGCTCTTGCCGCGGTACTGGCGCAGGCCCGAACGCGAGAAGCGCTTCAGGGTCGCGATGACCGGCTTGCCTTCGAAATACTTCAGCACGATTTCCAGCTCGGACTTGTTGTTTTCCAGCTGGGTCACGCGCAGGTCGGTGATGTAACCCTCGTCCTTCAGGACCTGGGCAATCGCAACCTTGATCTTGGACGACGGGGCTTTCACCGTCTGCTTGCCAACCGCGGCCGCATTCTTGATGCGGACCAGCAGGTCGGCGATGGGATCAGTCATGCTCATATGAGTACCTTTGAGTGCACCGATATCCGCTTTCGCGAAAATCTGTTGTCTCCTGGAAACGGGCCAGGTCCCTTGTTGCAGTGGGCCGGAAGCCCACTCCTACAACCCCGTCTGCACAGGGCAAGACGCGGGAGTATACGCCAAAAGAGCCCGGCTTGCGCCGGGCTCTTCGGTTTTTTTGCGTCGGGAAAGCTGAATGCCTCCCCTGCCCGGTTCAGGAACCCCCGAAGGGGCTCCTGATCGCAGGGCCGGCTGGGATTACCAGCTGGCCTTGCGCAGACCCGGGACGTCGCCACGCATGGTGGCTTCACGCAGCTTGTTACGGCCCAGGCCGAACTTGCTGTAGACGCCACGCGGACGACCCGACAGCTCGCAACGGTTGCGCTGGCGGCTCGGCGACGAATCGCGCGGCAGCTTGGCCAGCTTGGTTGCGGCGTCGATCTTCTCTTCGTAGGTCGCGTCCACGGAGGACACGATCTTCTTCAGAGCTGCACGCTTTTCAGCGTACTTCTTTGCCAGCTTTTCCCGCTTGATGTCGCGGTTGACCATGGAGGTCTTTGCCATTTCGGTTTCCTCGACAGATCAGTTACGGAACGGGAACTTGAACGCTGCCAGCAGCGCCTTCGCTTCCGCGTCGGTCTTCGCAGTGGTGGTGATGGCGATATCCATACCGCGGATCGCGTCGACGGCGTCGAAGTCGATTTCCGGGAAGATGATCTGCTCCTTCACACCCATGTTGAAGTTGCCGCGGCCGTCGAAGGAACGACCGGAAACACCACGGAAGTCGCGCACGCGCGGCAGCGAGATGTTGATCAGGCGATCCAGGAACTCGTACATCTTGTGGCGACGCAGCGTGGTCTTGCAGCCGATCGGCCAACCATCGCGGATCTTGAACGACGCAACCGACACACGCGACTTGGTGACAACCGGCTTCTGGCCGGAAATCTTGGTCATGTCGCCGACGGCGTTTTCCAGGATCTTCTTGTTGGTGGCCGCTTCGCCGACACCCATGTTCAGGGTGACCTTGACCAGCTTCGGCACTTCCATCGGATTGGTGTAGCCGAACTGCTTCATCAGCGCCGGCACCACTTCGTCCTTGTAGAACTTTTCGAGACGGGAACTCATCTTCTCATTCCTCAGGCGTCGAGCGCCTCACCGCTGGAGCGGAACACACGCAGTTTGCGTCCATCCTCCAGCACCTTGAAGCCAACGCGTTCGCCCTTGCCCGAAGCCGGGTTCAGAACATTCACGTTGGAGATATGGATCGAAGCTTCGCGCTCGACCACGCCGCCGGCAACACCTGCCTGCGGGTTCGGCTTGGTGTGGCGCTTGACGATGTTCACGTTGGCGACGACCACACGGTCGCCGTCGACGCGGACGACTTCGCCCTGCTTGCCCTTGTCCTTGCCAGCGTTGACGACAACCTGGTCGCCCTTCTTGATACGGTTAGCCATGATTATCTCCTGTCGCTCACAGCACTTCGGGAGCGAGCGAGACGATCTTCATGAACTTCTCCGAACGAAGTTCACGGGTCACCGGCCCGAAGATACGGGTACCGATCGGCTCCTGCTTGCTGTTCAGCAGAACGGCAGCGTTGCCGTCGAAGCGGATCAGCGAGCCGTCGGCGCGACGCACACCCTTGCGGGTACGCACCACGACGGCGTCATACACTTCACCCTTCTTGACCTTGCCGCGCGGAATCGCATCCTTCACGGTGACCTTGATGATGTCGCCGATGCCGGCGTAACGGCGCTTGGAACCACCCAGCACCTTGAAGCACATCACCTGCTTGGCACCCGAATTGTCCGCGACGTCAAGGTAGCTCTGCATCTGGATCATGATTCAGCTCCTTATTCAGCCGCGCGCGTGATGACTTCCACCACGCGCCAGTTCTTGGTCTTGGACATCGGAGCAATCTCGGTCACGCGGACGACATCGCCTTCCTTGCAGGCGTTGTCGGCATCGTGGGCGTGCAGCTTCGTCGAGCGCTTGATGTACTTGCCGTACAGCGCGTGCTTGACCTGACGCTCAACCAGGACGGTAACCGTCTTGTCCATCTTGTTGCTGACGACACGGCCTTCGACCGTGCGCAGCGTCTTCTTTTCAGTATTGTCGCTCATAGCGGCCATCCTTACTTCGTGCTGCCGAGCAGGGTCTTGACGCGAGCAATCTCGCGACGGACCCGGCGAATGTCGTGGGTCTTCGGCAGCTGGCCGGTGACCTGCTGCATACGGACAGAGAACTGTTCCTTACGCAGGTCGATCAGGTGGGCCTTGAGTTCGTCAGCCGACTTTTCACGGAGAGTTTTGATATCCATCAGCGCACCGTACGGGTCACGAAAGTGGTGGTGACCGAGAGCTTGGCGGCGGCCAGGCGGAACGCCTCGCGAGCCACTTCCTCGGAAACACCCTCGATTTCATAGATCATGCGGCCGGGCTGGATCTGGGCCACCCAGTATTCCACGTTACCCTTACCAGAACCCATTCGGACTTCGATGGGCTTCTTGGTGATGGGCTTGTCGGGGAACACGCGGATCCACATCTTGCCGCCGCGCTTGACGTAGCGGCTGATCGAGCGGCGGGCCGCTTCGATCTGACGCGCGGTCAGCTGACCGTGTGCAGTTGCCTTCAGGCCGTATTCGCCGAAGCTGACAGCGTTGGCGCTCCAGCTCAGGCCATCGTTACGGCCCTTGTGTACCTTGCGGTACTTGGTTCGCTTGGGTTGCAACATTGTCGTTACCTCGCTTCACGGGCCGGGCGCTGACGGTCACCACGGTCGCCGCGATCGTGACGATCGTTGCGCGACGGGGTGTCGTCCTGCTTTTCCTGGCCAACCTGGGAGAAATCGAAGACCTCGCCCTTGTAGATCCAGACCTTGATGCCGATGATGCCGTAGGTCGTCTTGGCTTCAGCGAAGCCATAGTCGATGTCGGCACGCAGGGTGTGCAGCGGCACGCGGCCTTCGCGGTACCACTCCGAACGGGCGATTTCTGCACCGTTGAGGCGGCCACCCACGTTGACCTTGATGCCCAGGGCACCCAGGCGCATCGCGTTGCCGACCGAGCGCTTCATTGCGCGGCGGAACATGATGCGACGCTCCAGCTGCTGGGCGATCGACTCGGCAACGAGCTGCGCGTCCAGTTCCGGCTTGCGCACTTCGGTGACGTTGATGTGCGCCGGGACGCCCATCATCTCGCTCACTTCCTTGCGCAGCTTCTCGATGTCCTCACCGCGCTTGCCGATCACCACGCCCGGACGGGCGGTGTGGATCGTCACGCGAGCGGTCTTGGCCGGACGCTCGATCAGGATCTTGCTGATGCCGGCCTGAGCCAGCTTCTTGCGCAGCATTTCGCGCACTTTCAGGTCGGCTGCCAGGTAACCAGCGAACTCGGCCTTGTTGGCGTACCACTTGGAGTTCCAGTCCTTGGAAATGCCGAGGCGGATACCAATCGGATGAACTTTATGACCCATGGTCTTTTCCTTATCCGCTTACTTGGCGGCGCCCACAACCACAGTGATGTGGCTGGTGCGCTTGAGGATGCGGGTACCGCGGCCTTTCGCCCGCGCCATGAAACGCTTCAGGGTCGGACCTTCATCAACCATGATGGTCTGAACCTTCAGCTCGTCGACGTCGGCGCCCTGGTTGTTCTCGGCGTTGGCAATAGCCGACTCCACCACCTTCTTGATCAGGTGGGCAGCCTTCTTGTCCGAGAACTTCAGCAGGTTGACCGCACGCTCGGCCGGCAGACCGCGCACCTGGTCAGCGACCAGACGAGCCTTCTGCGGGGAGATGCGCGCAGTGCGCAGGATGGCTTTCGCTTCCATTGTCATCTCTCCTTACTTGCCCGACTTCTTGTCACCACCGTGACCCTTGAAGGTCCGGGTGATGGCAAATTCGCCGAGCTTGTGGCCGACCATGTTCTCGTTGACGAGAACCGGGATGTGGTTCTTGCCGTTATGCACGGCAATGGTGACGCCTACCATGTCAGGCAGGATCATCGAACGGCGCGACCAGGTCTTGATCGGCTTCTTGCTGCCCGCAGCGGCCTCCACCTTCTTGACGAGGTGGTGATCGACGAACGGGCCCTTCTTGAGTGAACGTGCCATGGTCGATTAGCCCCTACGATCGCGGACGATGAACTGCTGAGTGCGCTTGTTATGGCGCGTCTTGTAACCCTTGGTCGGGACACCCCACGGGGTGACCGGATGCGGGTTACCCTGGCCGGCCTTCGCCTCACCACCACCGTGCGGGTGGTCAACCGGGTTCATGGCAGCACCACGAACGGTCGGGCGGACGCCGCGCCAACGCTTGGCACCGGCCTTGCCCAGCTTTTCCAGGCTGTGCTCGTCGTTGCCGACTTCGCCGATGGTGGCGCAGCACTCGACCGGAACCTTACGCATTTCACCCGAGCGCAGGCGCAGGGTGGCGTAGATGCCTTCGCGAGCCACCAGCTGCACGGCCGCACCAGCGGCGCGAGCGATCTGAGCGCCCTTGCCCGGCTTCAGTTCGATGCAGTGGATGGTGGTGCCGACCGGGATGTTGCGCAGCGGCAGGGTGTTGCCAGCCTTGATCGGGGCATCCGAACCAGCGATCACCTGATCACCGGCCTTCAGGCCCTTCGGGGCGATGATGTAGCGACGCTCACCGTCGACGTAGCACAGCAGAGCGATGTGCGCGGTGCGGTTCGGATCGTATTCGATGCGTTCCACGCGCGCCGGGATGCCCAGCTTGTTGCGCTTGAAGTCGATGATGCGGTAGTGCTGCTTGGCACCACCACCGACGTGACGCACGGTGATGCGGCCATGGTGGTTACGACCACCCGAGCGGCTCTGCGACTCGACCAGCGCAGCGTGCGGAGCACCCTTGTGCAGGTCGGGAGTGACCACGCGCACGGCCGAACGGCGGCCGGGGGAAGTGGGCTTGAATTTCATCAATGGCATGGGATGTACCTCAGGCCTTGGCCGTTACATCGATCGACTGGCCATCGGCCAGGCGAACGTACGCCTTGCGCCAATCGCCGCGGCGGCCAGCACGGTTACGGAAGGACTTGTTCTTGCCCTTGACGTTGACCACGTTGACGGCTTCGACCTTGACGTCGAACAGCTGCTCAACCGCGGCCTTTACATCGGCCTTGGTGGCTTCGTTCGAAACTTCGAAGACATACTGGTTGGAGAGTTCCTGCAGGCGCGCGGTCTTTTCGGAGACACGCGGGGCACGCAGCACGCTGAAGATTTTTTCGTTGCTGTTCATGCCAGCCACTCCTCGACCTTCTTGACCGCGTCAGCGGTGATGACGACCGTGTCGGCACCCACCAGCGAGACCGGATCCAGACCCTGGACGTCACGCACCTGCACGTACGGCAGATTGCGGGCGGACAGGTACAGGTGCTCGGACGCTTCTTCGGTGACGATCAGCGGGCGCTTGCCCACTTCCAGGCCGGCCAGCTTGGCGATCAGACCCTTCGTGTTGGTCACTTCGACGTCGAAGGACTCCACGATGGTCAGACGGCCCTGACGGTTCAGCTCGGACAGGATCGCGCACATGGCGGCACGGTACTGCTTACGATTGACCTTCTGCTCGAAGCTGCGCGGCTTGGCCGCGAAGGTGACACCGCCGCCGACGAAGATCGGAGCCGTCAGTGCGCCATGACGCGCGCCGCCGCCCTTCTGCTTCTTCGACTTCTTGGTGGTACCAGCCACTTCGGAGCGAGTCTTCTGTGCCTTGGTGCCGGCGCGACCGGCGTTGCGGTAGGCAACGACGACCTGGTGGACCAGATCTTCGCTGAAATCGCGACCGAACACGGCGTCGGAGACCGAGACCTTGTTGTTGCTACCCGTGATAACGAGTTCCATCGTCATCTCTCCTTATGCCTTGCTCGCCGGACGGACGATCACGTCGCCACCCGCCGCGCCCGGAACGGCGCCGCGAACGGCGATCAGACCGCGCTCGACGTCGACCTTGACCACTTCCAGGTTCTGGGTGCTCTGCTGCACCGCACCCATGTGGCCCGACATCTTCTTGCCCGGGAAAACGCGACCCGGGGTCTGGCGCTGACCCAGCGAACCCGGCGCGCGATGCGACAGCGAGTTACCGTGGGTTGCATCGCCCATACGGAAGTTGTGGCGCTTGATGGTGCCCTGGAAGCCCTTACCCTTGGTGACACCCTGGACGTCGACGATCTGGCCGACTTCGAAGATGTCCGCCTTGACTTCGCCGCCAACGGCGAAATCGCCGAGCTGCGCGTCTTCAACGCGGAATTCCCACAGGCCACGACCCGCTTCCACCTTCGCCTTGGCGAAGTGGCCGGCTTCCGGCTTGTTGACCAGGGCAGCGCGACGCGCGCCGACGGTCACCTGCACGGCGCTGTAGCCGTCGGTTTCGACGGTCTTGATCTGCGCGATGCGGTTCGGGGTTGCTTCGATCAGGGTCACCGGGATGGAGCGGCCATCTTCAGTGAACACGCGGCTCATGCCAGCCTTGCGGCCCACGAAGCCCAACGAATACTTCTTCGTCATGGTCGTAGTCCTCAGGTCAGCTTGATCTGAACGTCGACGCCGGCAGCCAGTTCGAGCTTCATCAGCGCGTCCACGGTCTTGTCATTCGGGTCAACGATATCGAGCACGCGCTTGTGCGTGCGGGTCTCGTACTGGTCACGCGCGTCCTTGTCGACGTGCGGGGAAACGAGAACGGTGTAACGCTCGATCTTGGTCGGCAGCGGGATCGGGCCACGCACTTGCGCGCCGGTCCGCTTTGCCGTTTCAACGATCTCGCTGGCCGAACGGTCGATCAGACGATGATCGAACGCTTTCAGCCGGATCCGGATCTTTTGGTCCGCCATGGCGGTAGGTTCCTTCGTTAAAAGAGCGACAGACAAAGCCTCTGGGTTGCTTTGCCCCATGAAATTCCTGAATACGGACGGCCCGCACTCCTGCAGGCCGCCAAGGTCAATCCATAGACCTCAAAAACGTAGGCAGACCAGTTTCCCGGCCTGCCCAGACGTAGAAGCATAATGGCACGCAAGGCAGCTGTCAACAGTCGCCTGTTGACGCCGCCTGAATGGCATTGACCCTTCCTGGTCCGGGGAACACAAGGCACATCCTGTGCCTGCTTTCCCATTTGATACGCCCCGATGCCCTACCCAGGCAACATCGGGGCGCAGATACTACCAGATTACTCGATGATCTTCGAGACCACGCCGGCGCCGACGGTACGGCCGCCTTCGCGGATGGCGAAGCGCAGGCCTTCGTCCATTGCCACCGGGTTGATCAGGGTGACGACCATCTTGACGTTGTCACCCGGCATCACCATTTC